>NZ_JBQCEE010000357.1:0-11813 GCF_051960575.1 Jatrophihabitans sp. | reverse complement strand
CGCCCGACGCGCCGGGGGGCGCCGGTGGGGCCCCCCCGGCGGGTGCGCGCCGCGGGGAGCCGGCGGGGCCCCGCGACGCCCGCGGCGCGGCTGCTGCAGGGCGCTGTGTTCGCCGTCGTCGCGCTGGCGTGGACGGCGGTGCGCGCCAGGCACTCGCGTCCGGTCGCCCGCAGCGGCTCGTCGCGTCGGGTGCGGCTTGCGACCGCAGCCGTGCTGCTCGGGCTGGCCGGTGTCGGCGGCGCGCTGGTCGGGCCGCACCTGCCGGGTGCGGGGCACACCGATCGCACCGTGCTGCGCAGCTACGTGCAGCCGCCGGTGAACCTCGACCAGTACCCGAGCCCGCTGGCGGGCTTCCGGCACTACCGCCGGGACGAGGTCAAGCAGGCGACGCTGTTCCGCGTCAGCGATCTGGCCGACGGCCAGTTGGTGCGCATCGCGACGCTCGACCAGTACAACGGCACGGTCTGGACGGCCACCAACAGCATGTCTGCCAGTGCCGGCCCGGTGCTCGACGCGTTCCAGCGCATCGGCGCCAGCGTGACCGCGCCTCGCTCGGGGCGAGCGGTCACGTACACGGTGACGGTGCCGCTGGGCGGCTACCGCGACGTCTGGCTGCCGGACGCGGGGCAGCTGACCAGCATCGACTTCCACGGCCCGAACGCGAGCGCGCACGCCCTCTACTTCCGTTACAACCTCGCGACCGGAACGGCGCTGCTGCCCGACGGCCTGCAGCCGGGCGACAGCTACACCGTGCATGCCGTGCTGCCGGACGACAGCATGCCGAAGCAGGCGGCGCCGGCGTCACCCGACGGCGTGCTCGGCCAGGAGGCCGCGTTCCTCAGCCAGAAGGCCGCGAGCCTGGCCGGGTCGTCCAGCGACCTGATGGCCCGCATCACCCGCATCGAGCAGACGCTGCAGGCGGGCTTCTACAGCGACGGCCTGAAGCCCGACCAGTTGCAGTACCTGCCCGGCCACTACGTCACCCAGTTGCAGCGCTTCCTCGCCAACCCGCGCCTCGTCGGCGACGACGAGCAGTACGCGGCGGCGTTCGCACTGCTGCTCGACTCGCAGAGCGTCGGTGTACCGGCCCGCGTGGTGCTCGGTGCCGAGGTGCACCACGGCACGGTGACCGGGGCCGACGTGCACGCGTGGGTCGAGATCAAGCTGGTCGACGGCACCTGGCGCACCATCCCGTACAAGGCCTTCACCCCTGACGAGTCGAAGGCGCCGCAGCAGGTGCAGGCGACCGAGGCGGCGCCGACGCAGGGACAGGCGGTGCCGCCGCCAGTGGCCAGCCGGCCGAAGGGCGAGCAGCTCAACACCGACGACGCCAACAGCCGCTCGTCCAAGATCATCAAGAAGAAGCATGCTGCGGCCGGCTCGTCCGGCAGCGGACTGCCCGCGTGGATCGGCGCCACCCTGCGCTGGGGCGGGCCGCCCGTGCTCGCCGTGCTGCTGGTCTGCGGCGGCATCGTCGCGCTCAAGGCCGAGCGCCGTCGGCGGCGGCGCACGAAGGGCAGCCCCGCGAGCCGGTTCAGCACCGGCTGGCGTGACCTGATCGATCACGCCCGTGACCTCGGCATCCCGACGCCGGCGGGGCAGACCCGTCGTGAGCAGGCCAGGGCGCTGCAGGCCCACGATGTGGCGCCGATCGCGCACCGCGCGGACGCCCATGTCTTCGGGCCGGCCGAGCCGCAGGAGCAGGACGTCGCGGCCTATTGGCAGGACGTCGACGACGCGCGCCGGCGGATGAGCTCGTCGGTCGGCCGGTGGCGTCGGCTGCGGGCGGCGCTGAGCCTCGCCACGTTCTTCGGCCCGGGACGATCGGCGGCGGGAGCGGCATGAAGGTCAAGTTCACGCTGCAGCGCCCCGCCGGGGCGGTCGACCTGGTCGCCACGGTCGACTCGGCGACGACGGTCGGCGATCTCGCCGCGCATCTCGCGGCGGCGGACCCGCATCGCGCACCATCGGCGTCGGCCGACGGCGACCTGACCATCACGGTGGTCGGGGCCGAGAGCCTGTCGGTCGACCCCCGGTTGCCGGTGGTCGACAGCGGGCTGCACTCGGGCGCCGTCGTCAGCATCGGCCGGGTCGGCGGTGCGTACGGCGACCCGCACCGCGCGGCGGCCGCCGTGGTCAAGATCCTCGACGGACCCGATGCCGGGCGCGAGTACCAGATCCCCGTGGGCGCCTCCGTCATCGGCCGCGAGCGCGGCTGCGACGTGCGCCTGACCGACACGATGGTGTCGCGGCGGCACGCGCGCATCAACGTCTCGGACGTCGTCGAGATCATCGACCTCGGCTCGGCCAACGGCGTGCTCATCGACGACACCGCCGCGCCACGGTCGATCCTGCGCGGCTCGGACGTCGTGCAGCTCGGCGACACCCGCCTGTCGGTGCGGCGCCTCGCGACACCGACCGGTCCCGCGGCGCCGTCGGGCGGGCACGAGTTCGTGCGCTCGCCGCGACTCGACCCGGTCTACGAGGGACAGCGGTTCGAGGCACCCGAGCTGCCCGAGCGCGGGCGCAACCAGCGCTTCCCGCTCATCCCGATGCTCGCCCCGCTGCTGATGGGCGGGCTGCTCTACCTGATCACGAAGTCGCTGACGTCCATCGTCTTCGTCGCGCTGAGCCCGATCATGCTGATCGGCAACGTCGTCGAGTCGCGGGTGGGCGGACGGTCGGACTACAAGAAGGCGGTCAAGGCCTTCTGGGAGGACGTCGACGCCCTCGTCGAGGAGCTGCAGTCGGCGACCACCGCCGAGGTGACGAGCCGTCGCGGCGAGCACCCCGACACCGCTGCGGCGGTGGCGGCGGCGCAGGCGCGCTCGCCGCTGCTCTGGACGCGCCGGCCCGGGGCCCGGGGCTTCGCCGACATCTGCCTGGGGCACGGGCGGCTGCCGTCACGCCACGAGCTCGAGCTGCCGTCGACGAAGCGCTCGACCCGCGCGCTGTACCGCGAGCTCGTCGCGAAGGTCGACCCGTTCGCGACCGTCGACGGCGTGCCCGTCGTCGCGTCCCTGGCCCACGCGGCGCTCGGCCTCGCCGGGCCGCGCAGCCAGGTGCTGCCGGTCGCCCGCGCCGTCGTGGCGCAGCTCGTCGCCCTGCACTCGCCGGCCGAGCTGGTCGTCACGGCCATGACGTCGCCGACCACGGCGGCCGACTGGGACTGGCTGAAGTGGCTGCCCCACACGTCGTCGCCGAGCAGCCCGCTCACAGCGCGCCCCCTGTCGTCGAGCGCGACGACGAGCAACGAGCTCGTCGCCGAACTGGAGGAGCTGCTGGCCTCGCGCCGCGACGCCGACTACGCCCCGGTCGGCCCCGCCGTCGTCGTGGTGGTCGAGACCGACGCGGTGCTGCAGCACAGCCGCGTCGCCGCGCTCGCCCGTGACGGCGCCGCGCACGGCATCCACGTCGTGTGGCTGGCCGACGAGGTGGCGGCCCTGCCCGCGGCCTGCGAGACGTTCGTCGAGGTCGGTCGGACCGGTGTCGAGGGTGTGGCCGGCTTCGTGCACACCGGCACGGCGGTCGAGCCGGTCACCCTCGAGCACCTGACCGGTGAGGCGGCCGCTGCCATGGCCCGGCAGCTCTCACCGGTCGTCGATCTCGACGCGCAGGTCGACGACGCGAGCGACCTGCCGCGCGCGGTGTCGCTCCTGACGCTGACCGGCACCGAGCTCGCGAGCTCGCCGCACGCGGTCATCGAGCGCTGGACCGAGAACCGCTCGGTGCTCACCGGCCCCTTCGCGCCGGCGCGACCGGTCCGCCACGCCGGCACGCTGCGCGCCGTGATCGGCCAGTCGGCGGGGGAGGCGCACGCCCTCGACCTGCGGGCCGACGGCCCACACGCACTCGTCGGCGGCACGACCGGCGCGGGCAAGTCCGAACTGCTGCAGGCGTGGATCCTCGCCATGGCCGCCGCGCACAGTCCGCAGCGACTCACCTTCCTGCTCGTCGACTACAAGGGCGGCGCGGCGTTCAAGGACTGCAAGGACCTGCCGCACACCGTCGGACTCGTCACCGACCTGTCGCCTCACCTGGTGCGGCGAGCGCTGGCGTCGCTGTCGGCGGAACTGCGCCACCGCGAGAAGGTGCTGCACCGGCACGGCGCGAAGGACCTCGTCGAGCTGGAGAAGAAGGGCGTCGTCGACGCGCCGCCGTCGCTGGTGCTCGTCGTGGACGAGTTCGCCGCGCTCGTGTCGGAGGTGCCGGAGTTCGTCGACGGTGTCGTCAACGTCGCCCAGCGCGGCCGTTCGCTGGGATTGCACCTCATCCTCGCCACGCAGCGGCCGGCCGGTGTCATCAAGGACAACCTGCGCGCGAACACCAATCTGCGGCTCGCGCTGCGGATGGCCGACGAGTCCGACAGCTCCGACGTGCTCGGCTCGCCCGAGGCCGCGTTCTTCGACCCGACCCTGCCCGGACGAGCGGTCTCCAAGACCGGGCCGGGCCGGCTCGTGCCGTTCCAGACCGGCTATGCCGGTGGCTGGACGACCGACGAGCCGCCTGCGCCGGACATCGTCGTCGAGGAGCTCGGCTTCGGCACGCCCGCCGTGTGGCGCAAGCCGGAGGTCGACGAGGTCGTCGCCGAGAACCTCGGCCCGACCGACATCGAGCGTCTCGTCGGCACGATCGGGGCGGCCGGTGCGCTCGCCGAGATCCCGGCGCCGCGCAAGCCGTGGCTGCCCGAACTCGGCCGCGCCTACGACCTCGCCGACCAGACGCAGGTGCGCTCGCGCCGCACGGACACCGAGCTGGTGTTCGGCCTCGCCGACGTGCCCGACGACCAGGTGCAGTCGACGGTGGCGTTCGAGCCCGACCGGCACGGCAACCTGGCCATCTTCGGTGCCGGCGGCTCGGGGAAGTCGGCGTTGCTGCGCAGCCTCGCCGTCGCCGCCGGGTTCACCGTCCGCGGCGGACCGTGCCACGTCTACGGCATCGACTTCGGCCGCGCGCTCACCATGCTCGAGGACCTGCCGCACGTCGGCAGCGTCATCAGCGGTGCCGACCACGAGCGCATCACGCGCCTGCTCGGCTGGCTGCGGGGTCTCGTGGACGAACGCCAGCTGCGCTACGCCCGTGCCAACGCGGCGACGATCACCGACTACCGCACCCTCGCCGGCGCCCCCGACGAGCCGCGCATCCTGCTGCTCGTCGACGGGGTGGCGGCCTTCCGGTCGGCGTACGAGCCGCCGGACCGGCTGCGCTGGTTCGACCTGTTCACGTCGATCGCCTCGGACGGACGCCCGGTCGGCGTCCACGTCGTCCTGACCTCCGACCAGCGCGGCGGCCTGTCCTCGGCGCTCGCGTCCGCGATGCAGTCACGCGTCGTGCTGCGCATGTCGAACGCCGACGACTACTCGTTCCTCGGCGTGCCTGCTGACGTGCTCTCGCCGGCGTCACCGGCCGGACGCGGGATCATGGACGAGCGCGAGATCCAGGTCGCGGTGCTCGGCGGCACGCCGGACGTCGTCAAGCAGGCTGCCGCCCTGCGTGGGTTCGCCGAGTCGATGCGGCGCAGCGGGGCCTCGACGGCCGCGCCGATCCGTGCGCTGCCCGAGCGGATCCCGCTGCGCGAGCTCCCTGCGACCCTCGACGACCAGCCGGTCATCGGCATCGCCTCGTCGACGCTCGCGCCGATCGCGTTCGCGCCGTCCGGGCCGATGGTGCTCTGCGGCCCACCGGGCAGCGGCCGCACCACGGTGCTGCAGGCCTTCGCGGAGGCGGTGCACCGGTGGCGTCCGGATGCGGAGCTGTACTACTTCGGCTCCGCCCGCTCGCCGCTCGCCGCACTGCCGTTCTGGAAGGCGACCAGCCTCAACCCGCAGACGGCCGGAGACCTCGCGACCGACCTCACCGCAGGCCTCGCCGGCAGAGCCGCGACGGCGCCGCCGCTGGCGGTGTTCATCGAGGGCGCGGCCGAGCACGCCAGCGGCATGGGCGACTTCGCCCTCGAACAGCTGGTGAAGCAGTGCGCCACCGACGGGCACCTGGTGATCGGCGAGGGCGAGACCTCGACGTTCAACTCGAGCATGGGGCTCGTCGGCCAGCTCAAGACCGGACGCGCCGGCCTGGCGCTGTCGCCCGACCTGGGCGACGGCTCGACGATCTTCAAGACGAACTTCCCGCGGCTCGGCGCGATCGATCTGCTGCCCGGCCGCGGCGTGCTCGTGCGGCTCGGCCGGACCGAGATCGTCCAGGTGGGGCTGCCGTCATGACCGCGCCGGCATGGGGAGTGCAACCCATTCCCCGCCGATCCGGCGCTGCTTAGGTTTCTCGCAACACAGTCACCGATCACCCGAGAAGGAAGAAGGAGACATGGCCCGCGAAGGTATGGACGTCGACGTCGTCGAGGCGGCCGGCAACCAGATGAAGCAGATCGGCACCGACGGTCTGCCGCACCTGATCAACGCGATCGAAGGACTGATCCAGCGCACGCAGGGCGCCTGGTGGGGTCATGACGCCCAGGCCTTCGCCCAGGCGTGGCACAGCAACTTCAAGCCGGCCCTCAGCCGGATCGCCGGTGAGGTGGCCAACCACGGCCAGCTCGCCCTCACCAACGTCAACGAGCAGCGGCAGGCCTCGGCCGGCACGTCGATCGCCTGACCCACCCCCACCACGACGACAGCAGAAGGAGTCAGATCATGAACTTCCAGGGCATGGACCCCGACGAGGTCGAGGGCATCGGCCGGCAGATCTCGAGCGAGGCGCAGTCGCTGCAGGGCATCATCCGTCAGCTCGACGGCATCGTGAACACGATGCAGGCCAACTGGCTGGGCGACGACTCGAACCGCTTCCACAGCACGTACACGACGCAGTACCGCCAGCAGATGAACCAGGCCGTGCAGCAGCTCGAGCAGCTGTCGAGCGCGGCGATCCGCAACGCCAACGAGCAGCGCAGCGTCTCGCGCTGATGCCGTGCGCTGACGGGGAACGGCAGCGTCGCCGTTCCTTGTCGGCACGACAGCCACCGAGCATGGAGAGGAAGCCGACATGAGCGCTCGTCTCGGCATGGACCCCGGCATCGTCCGCGGCCTCGCCGACCAGCTCGACCGGCTGGGCGACGACCTGACGAACCTCATCGGACGCGTCAACGGATCGGTCAACCGGCTCGGCGGCACCTGGCACGGCAACGACTTCGACCAGTTCGCGCACACCTGGCACGGCCGCAACGCCGCCGCGATCACCCGCATCGTCGGTGAGCTGCACCAGATGGCGACGACCGCACGGCTCAACGCGAGTGAGCAGGAGCAGGCGAGTGGCGTCGGCGACGTCGCTTCGCTCGGTCCGGGGCGCGAGGGCTTCTCCGCCGATCAGGCGTGGTCGTTCGGCAGCGCTGCGGCCGGAGTCGGCATCACGCTCGTCCAGCTCGGACGCCTGAGCAAGGAGACCGGCATCCCGCTCACGCAGTGGGAGCACGGCGTGCTGTCCCACCTCGACGACGGCAGCAAGCTCGCCAAGCTCGGCAAGGGCCTCGGCGTGATGGGCGTGGCGGTCGACTTCGGCGAGTTCGGTCTCGCGCTGCACGACCACGCGAGCGGTTGGTCGCTTGCAGGCCACGGTCTGAACACGGGCATCGACACGGTCGGTGTGTTCGTCCCGGAGGTCGCTCTGGCGAAGGGCGCGTGGGACGTCGGCACCACCATCGGGACGGCCATCGCCAACAGCCCGGCCAACCAGCATGTCGAGACGCACGCGGTCGCGGTGGGTGCTTCCCACATCCACGGCGACCCCTACACCGACCCGAAGGCGGCGAGCGACCTCGTCAACCGCTACAAGGGCGTGCACGGCTTCTTCAACGCCGCGAGCGACTACTTCCACGCCCTCTGATCCCGAGGACCACCATGAGTGAACTGCTGACCTTCGCCGAGCTCCGCTTCCTCGTCGGCAACGCCCCGGGCTTCGACCGGCTCGCGCAGATGCTGCCGCTGCCGGCCGGCGAAGCAGTGGCGGAGGCGGGGCTCGCCTCGTTGTTCGCGCGTGACAAGGCGGGTGCAGATGCGGAGGGCATCACGGTCGATGCCGCCGTGCGGGCCGCTGCGGCGCTGCTGGTCGAGAACGACACGTGGGTCGATCTCGTGCTGGTCCGGCCGTCCGCCGCCGTCAGTCTGTTCGTCGGCAGCGGGCCCGCGGGCACGCCCGGCGTCGTGGTGAGCACGACGCGTCCCGGCTGCTTCCAGATCGACGCGCTGACGTCCGAGCTGACCGCTCAACAGCGGTTGAGCTCCGTCGTCACGGCACTGCTCGATGCCGACGGCGAGGCCCTCGTGTACGCGCGCACCCGTCCCGACCGGTCGGTCTCGGTCGCTGCGGGCCGCTCGGCGAGCGGTGAGTGGCTGTTCGGCCGCGAGGGCGACGAGGGCGGTCTGGTCGTCATGCCGCGCGACGCGGTCGAGCAGGCGCTCGCCAGCGCGTTCGACGCCACGCCGGTCGCCTGACGCAACCGGACGAGTCCCGCAGAATGACCTCCGTGTACGAGCTCACCGACCTCCGCGTCGGCTCCATGACCGATGTGGGGTGCGTCCGCGAACTGAACGAGGACGCCGTCCTCGTGCGCGGGCCGCTGTTCGCCGTCGCCGACGGCATGGGCGGGCACGCGGCCGGCGAGGTCGCCGCCGCCATCGCCCTCGAGCACCTCAGCGTGCTGGCCGACCGTCCGGTCGTCGACCGCACCGAGGTCGTCGCCGCCATCGACCGCGCCAACGCGGCGATCCTGCGCGCCGGTGCCGCCGACCCGGCCGCCGCCGGTCTCGGCACGACCGTGAGCGGTGTCTGCTTCGCGTCCATCGCAGGCTCGCCGCACTGGCTGATCTTCAACGTCGGTGACTCGCGGGTCTACCGCCACGCGGGCGGACGGCTGTCGCAGGTCACGGTCGACCACTCCGAGGTCGAGGAGCTGGTCGCGGCCGGGCACATCACCCGCGAGCAGGCGCGCACGCACCCCATGCGCAACGTGGTCACGCGGTCGCTCGGCACCGACCCGGCGCCCGTCTGTGACATCTGGGTGCTGCCGGTCGAAGCCGGCGACCGGTTCCTGATCTGTTCCGACGGCCTCAGCGGCGAGGTCGACGACGCGGCGATCGAGGCCGCGCTGCGCGACGAACCTGATCCGCAACGCGCGGCGGTGGCGCTCGTGCACCAGGCCCTGGACGCGGGGGCCCACGACAACGTGAGCGTGATCGTCGTCGGTCTGCCGCTCGGCGACGACCAGCAGGTCGACATCACCGCGCCGCGCAAGCAGTTGCGGGGGACTGCGTGAGCGCGCTCGCCGGCTCGACGTACGTGCCCGGCTCGTGGGTCGCCGTCACGGCACCCGGGGCCTGGCTGCTCGTCGACCTGCCGCCCGAGGACCCGGTCGTGCGCCGCTGCTGGAAGCTCGTCTCGGAGGGCGCTGCTGCGGACGCCGTGCTCGACGCGCTGACGGCCGGGGGCGTCGGCGCGGCGCCCGCGTTCGCGCTGGTGCGGCTGCCCGAGGGCGGTGCACCGCGGGTGGTCGTCCGGCACCCTGCCGTCGTGCGCACGCACGCGGTGGCGGCGGTCGACGAGATCGTCGTCGAGGCGGACCCAGCCGTCTCGTGGACCGACGTGGTGCTGGCGTCGCCGCCGGATGCGATCACGCTGACCGGCCAGGCGTCGCCCGCCTCGTCGGTCGAGCTGCCGATGGGCTCGGGCGTCACCACCGCCGCGGTCGTGATCGTCTCGCTCGCGACGGCGGTGACGGCGCCGGCACCTGAGCCGGCTGTCGAGCCGGCCGTCGTGCCGGAGCCAATTGTCGTGGCCGAGCCGACCGTCGTGGCCGAACCGGCCGTTGCTTCCGAACTGGAGCCGGTGGCGTCCGAGCCGGAGACCGCTGCGTCCGAGCCGGAGACCGCCGCGCCGGAGCCGGAACCCGAGCTCGCGCCGGCACCCGAGCCCGCGCCGGTCGCGCCACCGGCTGCGCAGGAACAGCTGCCCTCGTACGACTTCCTGTTCGGCGCCACCCAGCGCGGCGTGGTGCCGCCGCCGCCGGCACAGCCGCCTGCGGTGACGATCGAGGCGCCGTCGGCCGAACACACCGCGACCTGGCCGACCGAGCCGCCCGCCGACTTCGACCGGTCGGTGCCGGCGGGCGAGCCGCCGAAGCCGAGCTCCGGTGGCCTCATCGACAGCGTGCCGTGGGCGACCTCCTCGACCGAGCAGGCCCCACCCTCGTCCCCGGCGCCGGCCCCTGTGCCGGCGCCGATCGTGTCGCGTCCGTCACCCGTCGACGAACCGCCGCCGGCCGTCGCGCAGACCGTCAACCGGGCGCAGTTGCGCGCGGCCGCCGCGGCGACGGGGCCCACCGTGCTCGCGGGACGCTGCCCGAACGGCCACCTCAGTCCCGTGCACGTGCCGACCTGTCGTGTGTGCAGCGCGGCGATGCCCGACCAGGATCCGGTCGAGATCCCACGGCCGCCGCTCGGGGTGCTGACCTCGGGCGGCTCGATCATGGTCACCCTCGACAAGGGCGTGCTGCTCGGTCGCGCGCCGGACGTGCCGCCGGGTGACGATCCGCCGCACGTGCTGCGGCTGCGCAGCCCCGAGAACGACATCTCGCGCAACCACGCCGAGATCGTCATCGACGGATGGAACGTCTACGTCCGCGACCTCGGGTCGACGAACGGCACGGTGGTCGGCCTGCCGAGCCAGCCGCCGTTGCGGCTGCGCGAGCAGGACCTGCAGCTGCTCACGCCCGGCTCGACGCTCAGCCTGGCCGACGAGATCACCCTGACCTTCGAGGTCAGGGCATGACGACCGCCGCCCCGCCCGAGATCCCGGGGCACGAGTTCGTCAGCCATCTCGGCGAGGGTGGCTACTCGGACGTCTACCTCTACGAGCGCCGGTCGCCGCGCATGCGCGTGGCCGTCAAGGTGCTGAAGGACGTCCGCCTCTCGTCTTCCGAGCTCGCCCAGTTCGAGGCCGAGGCCGAGACGATGGCCGAGCTGGCCGACCACCCGTACATCGTGCAGGTGTTCTCGGCGGACACGACCGCCGACGGGCGTCCGTTCCTGATCATGAAGTACTACCCGCAGCCGAACCTCGGCGTGCGGGCCGCCGCCGAGCGCTTCACCGTGGCCGAGACGTTGCGCACGGGGGTCAAGCTGGCCAGCGCGGTCGAGACCGCGCACCGCGCCGGCATCCTGCACCGCGACATCAAGCCGGCCAACGTGCTGGTCAGCCAGTACGGCGAGCCGGGGCTGACCGACTTCGGCATCGCCGGCCGAGCGGCAGAGGCCGACGACGCCGACGACATCGGCGTCTCGATTCCGTGGTCGCCGCCCGAGGTGCTGACCGGCCAGTCGAACGGCACGAAGCAGTCGGACGTGT
Source organism: Jatrophihabitans sp. (assembly GCF_051960575.1). Classification (GTDB taxonomy): domain Bacteria; phylum Actinomycetota; class Actinomycetes; order Mycobacteriales; family Jatrophihabitantaceae; genus JBQCEE01. The sequence goes on along the minus strand of NZ_JBQCEE010000357.1, from coordinate 467 downwards.
ACTCGCTCGGCGCGACCCTCTGGCACCTGCTCGTCGGGCGGTCGCCGTTCGAGGTGCCGGGTGGTGACAACTCGGCGCACGCGCTGATGCAACGGGTCATCCGCACGGCGCCGCCGACGACCGGTCGTGCCGACGTCCCGGCGGCGCTCGATCGGCTGCTGCAGCAGGCGATGGCGAAGAACGCGGCGGTGCGTCCGCGCACGGCGCTCGAGTTCGCGCAGGCGCTGCAGGGCATCGAGCAGGAGCTGCGGCTCGAGCGCACGAGCATCGTCGTCGAGGGGCTCGGCACCTCGCCGGCAGCTCCGGCGTCGCGTCCGGACACCTCGGACCGCACCCGCACCCGGGCGGCGACCAGCGCAGGGCAGGCCGCACCCGGACGCCCGTCGGACGCGTCCTCCCGCTTCGCGCCGGCGGCACCGCCGCCCACGACGCCGGCGACGCCGCCCGCGTCCGACGCCCCGCCCACG
>NZ_JBQCEE010000356.1:0-8080 GCF_051960575.1 Jatrophihabitans sp. | reverse complement strand
ACGCCGATCGCGCCGCTCGCGCCGATCGCGCCGCGCACGCCGTTCCCGACGGTGCGGCAGGTCGCCGCGGAGGCGCTGCGTCTGCCGTCGCTCGTCGCCGGATCCGGACTGCACGCCGCACGGGCCGTCGCGCGCCGGTCACTAGGCCGGATGGTGCGCGCCACGGCCGACCCGGTGGACGCCCGCCGATACCGGGCGACGACGGTCGAGCTCGCGGACGTCGACGCGGTGGCTGCGGCCGGCGCGGCCACCCGCGACGGCGTGCTGCACGCGATGGTCGACCGTGCGTGGGGACACGTGCTGGCGACGCGTGGCATGGGGCCGGCGGACGGCCCGACGGGCATCGTCGTGCCGGGCATGGTCGCCGGGCCGGAGCGTCCCGCACGGGTGCTCGGCGCACGGCTCGACCGCGTGGTGCCGTGCCGTCCCGTGCCGGACGGCGCGCGCGCAACGGTCGCCGGGGTCGCCTACGACGGACGACTGTCACTCGGCATCTCGTGCGCACCCGGCTTCGCGCCCGACGCCGAACAGTTCACCCGCGCCCTGGGGGCCGCCCTGCACCGGTTCCGGCGCGCGACGGGCGCGACGGGCCCGAGCAGGCACGACACCGCACCGCGCGACGCGCCGGACCGCACGACGCGCCGGGTCGACATGTCTCATTTGCGGACGTGACAGGTCGTCACAACATCCGTAGAGTGCACCTCGGTCGCACGATCTGCGGGGGCGTGACGACGGCACGGCGGGGCGGGTTCGGACGTCTCGAGACAGCACCTCCGGACGCCACCCGGCGGCCGGACCTGTTGTGGCTGGCGCCGCAGCACCCGAGGAGTTCCTGCATGTCGCTCACCCTCCGACCGCACCGTCCGCCGCGCCCGCACGCCCGGACCGCGCGGGTCTTCCTCGTCGAGGACCACGAGATCGTGCGCCGTGGTGTCGCCGAGATGCTCGGGCTCGAGAGCGACCTGGAGGTCGTCGGCGAGGCCGCGAACCTCCGTGACGCCCGCGCCGCCTTCGCCACCGTGCGTCCCGACGTCGTCGTGCTGGACATCCGGCTGCCCGACGGCAGCGGCCTCGAGTTCTGCCGCGAGGTGCGGGCCCTCGGCCCGGCCGTGCACTGTGTCGTCTTCAGCAGCCTCGACGACCGCACCACCCAGCTCACCGCAGCCCTGGCCGGCGCCTCCGGCTATGTCGTCAAGGACGCCGACTCGCAGACCCTCGGCGCGACCATCCGTGGCGTGGCCCGCGGCCACAACTACCTGGTCGCCGAGAAGGAGGCTGCGCTGCGGGCACTGCGGTCGGCCGTCGACGGCTCGCGGCTCGGCGGCCTCACCGCCCGTGAGGAGGCGGTGCGGCAACTGCTGCTGACCCGCCACTCCGACAACCAGATCGCCGCCGAGCTCGGCATCGAGCCGGCGGCCGTGCGCGCGGACGTCTCGTCGCTGGTCGTGAAGCTCATCGCGCCGACCATCACGTACCCGCGACGGTCGGCGCGCGAGGACGCACAGGGCCGACGCCGGCCGCGTCCGACCTCGTTCTGAGCGACGGGCCCGGCGACGGGCCGGTCAGGCGTAGACGAGCCGCGTGATCCACTCGGCCGAGAGCGCGGGCTTCGACTCGCCCTCGATCTCGACCGTGACCGCCCGCGTGACCTGCAGCGTGTTCGCGTCGCGCTGCTCGGCCTTCGCCAGCACGCTCGACGCGCGGATGCGCGAGCCGACCTTCACCGGGTTGATGAAGCGCACCTTGTCGAAGCCGTAGTTGACGCCCATCAGGATGCCGGTGAGCGTCTCGCTGCGCGCCGGGATGCTCGAGGACAGCGGTGTGAGCAGCGACAGCGTCAGGAAGCCGTGCGCGATGGTCGTGCCCCAGGGCGACTCCGTCGCCGCCCGGGCCGGATCGACGTGGATGAACTGGTGGTCGTCGGTGACGTCGGCGAAGGCGTCGATCTGCTCCTGCGTCACCGTCCACCAGTCGCCGGTGCCCTCGGGCTGACCGAGCCGCTGCTGGAACGAGGCGAAGGCGTCATCGGCATGCGTCATGCCACCGACTCTATCCAGCCCATGACTCAACGCCCGTAGGAGTCGACCCAGCGCAGCACGCGGGCGGCACGCAACGTGTTCCTCGGGCTGGGCCGGCCGACCCCGTCCTCCAGCACGACGGGGACGGCGCCGCGGTGGGTGCGCTCGAGCAGCCACCGGCCGTCCGGCTGCTGCTTGTCGCGCACGATGCCCACCGCCTCGTCGAGCCGGGGGTCGGGGGCGCCGCCCACGGCGCGGAAGTGCTCGAGGCCGCGCAGCACGTCGTGGTGCCACCAGGTGGGGAACGCGAGGTCGAGGTACGCCGGATCGGCGGGCTCGCCCGTGCTGAGCCGGCGGAACAGGCCGCGCTCGAGCAGGTACTCCTCCCCCGCCCGGCAGGCCTCGCCGATGGCGGCCGATGCGCCCACGACGCGCTCGTACTCGCGCAGTCCGTCGAGCACGTCGATGGTCGTGTCGAACGACGAGCGCACCGAGCCGCGCTCGGCCTCGCAGTTCCACCCGCCGTCGGCCAGGCGTTCGGTGAGCAGCCGGTCGACGATGCCCCGGACGTCGGCACCGAAGTACGCGCCGATCGCGACCGTGCGCCCGTTGATGCAGGGCTCGACCTCGCCCTGCCAGAAGGGCGCGTCGTCGTACTCCCACCGGCAGTTGGCCCCGACGAGCGCGACGGTCTCGCGCATCGCCGGTGCGGCGGGATCGACGCCGAGGTCACGCAGCAGGGTGAGCGTCGGCAGCGTCGACGTCCACGGCTGGCCCTGGCTGAAGTCGCCGCGGAAGTCGGCCGGGAAGCAGGCACCGCCCGCCCACTGCCCGTCGGGGTCGCGCGCCGCGAGCAGCGTGGCGCCCCACCCCTCGGTGGCCACCCGCGCACGCTCGGCCGCGACCTGCTCGGGCGGCGCGTCGGTGAGGTCGCGCAGCGTCTGCCACCGCACCGCCGGGTCACCCGCGAGCAACCAGTCGACGACCGCAGGGTCGATCATGACGGCAGGCTACTGTGCGGGACATGCCACTGGATGCCAACGTCGCCGGCCTGCTGCAGATGATGGCGGCCGCCAACCTGCCCCCCATGTCGCAGGGCACCGCCGCCGACGCCCGCGCGGGCCTGCGCACCCTGATGGTCGACATGCGTGACCCGGCGACCGTCGTGCCGGTCGGGTCGGTCGAGGACACCACGGTGGCCGGCGACATCCCGGTCCGCGTCTACCGCCCCGAGAGCGACGGCCGCGTGCCCACGGTCGTGTACCTGCACGGTGGCGGCTTCGTCATCGGTGACCTGGACACCCACGACGGCGTCTGCCGCAACCTCGTGCGCGATGTCGGCGCGGTCGTCGTCAGCGTCGACTACCGGCTCGCGCCCGAGCACCGCTTCCCGGCCGCGGTCGACGACTCGTACGCCGCGCTGCGCGACGTCGCCGAGCACATCGACGCCTACGGCGGTGACGCCGACCGCCTCGTGGTCGGCGGCGACAGCGCCGGGGGCAATCTCGCCGCCGTCTGCGCGCAACACGCACGGCGGGACGGGCTCGCGCTCGCGGCGCAGCTGCTCGTCTACCCGGCGGTCGACCTGCTCGGCGACTACGCGTCCCGGGAGGAGAACGCCGAGGGCTACTTCCTCACCCTCGACGACATGCACTGGTTCGCCCAGCAGTACCTCGACATCGCCGACGAGCACGACCCGCGGGCGCAGGAGCTCGCCACCGATCCCCAGGTCTCACCGCTGTACGGGCAGCTCGAGGGCCTCGCGCCGGCCGTCGTGGTCACGGCCGAGTACGACCCGCTGCGCGACGAGGGCAACCGCTACGCCGAGGCGCTCGCCGCCGCCGGCGTGAAGGTCGAGCACCAGCAGTTCGCCGGCCTGATCCACGGCTTCTACGGTCTCGAGGCGATCAGCCCGGCGATCGTCGACGCCAGCGGGTGGGTCAACGCACGGCTGCGGGACCTGCTCGGCTGACGTCCACGGACGGTCGGTGGCCGATCGTCCGCAGGTCGATCGCGCGGTCGCGGCCGCCGCCGAAGTGGTCGGTCCACGACCGCGTCGGGCGGTGCGGCCGCGCTGCCTGCAGGGCGAGGTAGGGACGCACCACCCGGCGCGCCCACGGCACGAGCCCGGCGGGCGGGTCGGGCAGCCCGTGCACCGCCCGCAGCGGCTCGTCGAGCAGCAGCAGGAGCAACGGATCGGCCAGGCGCCGCAGCGGCCCGGGGAACCACCGCTCGCGCCAGTCGACGAACAGTTGCTCGACCACCGCACGGCCACCCGGGGTCGGGCCGTACCGCTCGTGCTCGAACGCGAGGGTCCATCGCACGAGCTCGGCCCGGGTCGGCGGCACGGTGAGCCCCATGTACTCGCCGACGCCCCGCCAGAACAGGAACCGGGTCTGCCGCTCGACCTCGGTGAAGACCTCGATGCCGAGATGGTCGGTGATGCGATCGGCCTCCACCGCGAGGGACGCCAGGGTGTAGAGCTTGTCCTCGGCGCTGATGCCGAACCGCCGGTGGATCTCCTCCATCCGGTCGATGGCCGCCCGGCCGCGGGCGCTGGTGTGGCCGTGGCGCAGCATCTCGCCGAAGAAGACGAGCGTGTGGTCGTTGCGTCGCCGCGCGTCGGCCATCATGTCGCCGGTGCCGGTGCGGTGCACGATGCGGGCGATCGACGGCACCGCCAACTGCCGGGTGAACGCGACCAGGTAGGCGGCGTGCACGAACCAGGCGTCGCCGTAGCGCACCTCGTTGCTCAGGTGCGCGGCCTCCTCGTGGTCACGCACCGGGTCGAGCGTGTCGAGCCGCCGCCGGATGGCGCGGCCGCTGACGAGACGGCGGCCCTCGAACGCGTGCTCAGCGGGGCGCGAGGCGGAGTTCATGCCGGTCCTCCAGTTCGATGTCGACGAGCGCCTCGCCGGTGGCCGAGGCCGTGACGACCGCGTCGCGTCCGCCGCGCACCTCGTACTCGCGGTGCGGCTCCAGTCGCTCGACGCGCAGCAGGGTGCGGCGCGGGCCGCGGCCGGGGCGCAGCACGAGGTCGAGCGCCCGCCCGTCGGTCACCGCCTTCGCGACGAGCACGTCGGGGTAGGCGCACTCGGCGAGCAGCGGCCCCTGCCTCCACACCTGTGGAGCCCCGTGCACGACCAGGTCACGCAGCGCGCTGCGCCGCCCGAAGCGGCCGAGGTTGCCGTAGAGGTTCGCCATCACCGACGCGTCCGCGTAGCGGCGCGCCCCGTCGGCCTCCAGCACCGGTTCGTGCTCGGCGAGGCGGCGCGCTGCTGCCTCGGCCCAGTCGTCGTCGCCGAGTTCGCGGGCGGCCATGAGGGTGACGATGGTGCTGTAGGTGTCGCGTCCGACGCGGTAGTTGCCGGGGTCGAGCCGCGCCGACAACAACCGTGGGAACACGGGGCCGTCGTCGTCGCGGCGCAACGCCGTCTCGCGCAGCAGCCACCACGTGCGGTGGGCGATGTCCGGCAGCGCCGGATGCATCCAGAACGCCGTCGTCAGCTGGATCGACGGCCCCGCCCACAGGTTCCACGACAGTCCCAGGTGGCGGCTGCGCACGCCGATGATCCGGCCGTCGGGACGCAGGAACTCCGTCTCGTAGGCGTGCCGCAGCGCCGGTTCCACCTCGGCGAACCAGCTCGTGCCGTACGAGCGGTCGTGGCTGAGCAGGGTGTTCATGCCGAAGGTGTTGCAGACCGTGTAGATCCAGTTCGGCTCGCACGGGAAGAGCGTGTACGCGGCGCAACGGACGTTGCGGTGCACGCGCGCAGCGAGGGTCGAGAAGTCGTGGGGATGGGTCTCCCCCTCGTCCCAGCGGTAGGTCAGCGCACCCGGCTTCCGGTAGCGGTCGTCGTTGAGCGCGGCAAACATCCCGACCAGGAGCCCGTGGAAGCCGGTGAGCATGATGTTCTCGCCGTTGTCGATCGGGTCGCGGTCGCGCCGCAGGTTGCCCCAGGCGTTCTCGAGCGCCCAGTAGCCCCACACGCGCCGGTCGAGCATCTTCTCGATGGCGTTGCGCTGAGCCTCGGCGAGGTAGCCGGTGAACGCGGGTGTGCGGGTGAACTGGGCCATCGCGAGCGAGTAGCCGAGGGCGTTGAGCTGGTAGCGGGTCGCAGCCTCGCGGAACTGGTCGATGCGGTCGAAGCCCTCGAACGACTCGAGCGGCTGCAGCGCGAGGTCGAGGGCGAACCGCAGGTGGGCGAGGTCGTCCGGCGTGCTCTCGGCGACCGGTACCCGCACGTCGAGGCCGGGCGCGCCCGTGACGACGAACGGTGCCGCGGCGAGACGCTCGTTGAGCCGCGCCCCCACCCGGGCCTGCCGGGCGTGCCGCACGCGGTGCAGCACCACGAGGACCGCCAGCAACGCCGGGACGACGGCGGCCGAGACGACGCGTGCGGTGGGGTCGACGTGGTCGGCCGCGGCCGCACCCCAGGCCGCGGTGCCGAGCCAGACCACCGGCGGCAGCACGGTGGGTCCCATGGCCCACCAGAGCAGCACCGAGAGGCCGACCGCCCCCAGCGCGCCCAGCGCGAGCAACGGGTGGCCGGCGGCGAGCAGTCCCCCGCCCGGCACGACCAGCCCCAGCCCCAGGGCCGACCACGCCGGCGCCGCGCCGAGCAGGGACGGCAGCAGACCGACCAGCCAGAGCACGGCGTACGCGACCGCGTTGCGCCGGCGGATGCGGGCCGTGACCGGCGGTACCGCACGGCGCGGGGTCGGCAGCAGCGCCACCACCTGCCGGTCGGTGCCGGCCGGGGCGTCGCGGTCGACGGCGGTCACGCGGCGCCGCGCAACGGCGACGGTCGCGGCACCGCTCGCGCGACCGGCGACGGCCGCGGCGCGGGCCGTTCGGCGGGCGGCGCGAACGCGGTCACGGCCGGCCGGGCGCCGGGCCGAACGGCGTACCAGCCGCGCAGCACGAGCGACATCAGCGCGGCCAGCGCGAGGCAGCATCCCATCGACGATCACCCCTGGTCGGCGAAGTGGAACACGAGCGTTCCTGTTCGTCACCCTGAAACAAGAACGCCCGCGTGTCAAGATGGACCGATGAGCGAGGTCGTCCGTCCGTACCGCGGGGTGAGCGCCGACGCCCGCCGCGCCGACCGGCGCGCACGCCTGCTCGAGGCGGGGCGCGAGCAGGTCGGCGCCGTCGGCGTCACCGCGGTAACCGTCGACGCCGTCTGCGCCCGGGCCGGGCTGTCGAAGCGGTACTTCTACGAGGCCTTCCCCGACCGCGACGCCCTGCTCGTCGCCGTGCTCGAGGAGGTGCTCGACAGCGTGCGTGCCGCCATCGTCGCCGTGCTCGACCCGCGCGATCGGGTCGAGACGCGCATCGAGCGCACCGTGGCCACGCTGGTCTCGGCGCTCACCGCCGACCCCCGCGCGGCGCGGTTGTTCCTCGAGGCACCGCGGCTGTCGTCGCTCGAGACCAGGCGCATCGCCGAGTTCGACGTCTTCACCGACCTGCTCGTGCGGCACGTGCTCGACCTCGACGGGCACGACCCGGCCGCCCGCACAGCGACCCTGCTCATCGTCGCGGGCACCACCGAGGTCGTGAGCCGTTGGCTCGCCGGAGATCTCGACATCGACCGCACCGGGCTGGTCGCCGCCGTCGTCGCGGTCGGTCGGGCCGTCTCGGCCGTCCTCGACAACGGTTGAGCCGCTACCGGCCGCCGCAGCACGGGGTGGGGTTCGGCACCTCGAACGGCGCGACCCGGCCGTCGCCGGCCGGCAGCACGGGCAGCACCAGTCGTCCCTCGCGGAACAGCGGCCGCAGGAAGTCGCGCGTCTCGATCACGTCGGACGCCGCCACCGGGCCACCGTCGATGCGTTCGACCTCGTCGATCGCCGTCCGGGCGAGCAGTTCGTGCACAGGGACGTCGCCACCGACGTCCGGTTGGCCCGGGAAGCGGGCGGCGCGCCCGCCGTCGCGCGCCACGACCTCGGCCCGGGTCGTCGCCGCGGTCGCACCCGACCCGACCGCGAGGCCGAGCGCCCCGGGGGGGCGGGGGACCACATAGTAGGGCAGGGCCACGGCGGGTGGGGGGGGGGGGGGG
>NZ_JBQCEE010000355.1:0-9793 GCF_051960575.1 Jatrophihabitans sp. | reverse complement strand
GGTGGGTGGGGTCGATGCCCTGCGCCCACGCTTCGTGCTAGGCGGGCCGCCCCCGCTCGAACCCGCGCCCAAGCACCCGGCCGCGCACCGGCGGGTGGGGCTGCGCGACGTAGCCGCGTTCGGCAAGTTCCGTCCCGAGGGCACGACGATCCGCACGCTCGAACGGTTCGAGGTGGTGCGCACCGGTGCCGAGCTCGTCGCGACCGTGCAGGCCGACGCGTTCTGCCACTCGATGGTGCGCTCGCTGATCGGGGCGCTGCTCGCCGTGGGTGAGGGACGACGACCCGTCGACTGGCCGGCCTCGCTGCTGGCGGGATCCGTGCGGGCGCAGGAGGTCTCGGTCGCGCCCGCGCACGGGCTGACACTGGTCGAGGTCGCCTACCCGCCGGACGACGAGTTACCGGCCCGCGTCGAACGAACCCGCGCCAAGCGGCCGACGGGCGACTGATTCACAGCTCGCGGATCAGGGCGGCGACGGCAGCAGGGTCCTCGATCTGCGGGTAGTGGCCGCGTCCCGACCAGCGGGTGACAGGCGCGTCCGGCCGCAGGTCGCGCACCGCCTCGAGCACGTCGATGACCGCGACCGGGTCGTCGAGCCCCCACGCCAGGCGCAGGTCGCCCTTCCAGTCGCGCAGGGCGCCGTGCCAGCGCTCGGCGTAGGTCGTGCGCTCGCCGAGGTAGTGGATGAGCCGGTCGAGGATGCGGTTGCCGCCGTCGTGCGCGAGCAGCGCCCACTGGTCGTCGGCCTCGGCGCGGCTGAGCGGGTGCCCGGCCGAGAAGAGCCGCTGGAACTCCTGCCGGAACGCCACCGACGACGACACCCGCGCGAGCACCGGGCCGAGGGGGCCGCGCAGGATGCGCTGGCTGCGGGTCAGGTGCGCCTTCTCGATGACCATGCTGCCGTTGAACAGCAGCACGGACCCGAGCTCGAGCGAGAGTGCGTCGTCGAGGTCGCGGGCCAGCAGCTCGGTCGTCACCGAGGTGCCCATGTCGTGGGCGACCAGGGTGACCGGCCCGTCGAGGTAGCGGTCGACCACCGCCTCGACGAGGTCGGCCTGCGACAGCAGCGAGTAGGTGGCGTCCCGCGGCTTGTCGGACAGGCCGAAGCCGAGGAAGTCGAACGCCAGCGTGCGGCGGTCGGGCAGCGCGGCGATGACGCCGCGCCAGTCGTAGCTGCTCGACGGAAAGCCGTGCAGCAGCACGACCGGCGGGCGCCCGCCGTCACCGCTGCCGTCGGCCTCCGTGCGGTGCACGAAGATCCGCCGGTGCCCGATCTCGACGATCTCGCCGCCGGCCCGCCATGCCTCGACCCGTGCTGTCAGTGCCACACAACCGCCTTCGTCGCCGTCGCCGGCGCGGTTCCGTGACGTTCAGGTCAGCACCGCACCGATCAGCCGTTCGCACCGCGCGGTCATCTCGCTCGCCGACTCGCCCGGATGCTCGAGCCACCATGCCACTGCCGCGCTGACGATGCCCATCCAGATCGCGGTGAGGGCGGACGCGTCCAGGCGGCTGCGGATGCCACGGGCGCGCAGGAACCGCGCCGAGCCGCTGGCGGCGATCGCCAGCGTGCGTTCGCGGTAGTCGGCGGCCGCGGCGGCGATCGGTCCGTCGGTCGGCATGCTGGGGTCATAGAGCAGCTGCCACGCGGCACGCTGCGGCTCGAGCGCCTCGAAGACGGCCTGCAGCGTGTAAATGCGCGAGGCCACCGAGTCGTCGACGCTGCGCTCGGCCGATTCGAGCCGGGTGAGCAGGCCGTCGGCGACGCTGTGCAGGCACGCCGAGTACAGCCCGTCCTTCGACCCGAAGTACTGGTAGACCAGCGGCTTCGAGATGCCGGCCCGCCGGGCGATGACCGCGACCGAGGCGCCGGCGTACCCGGCACGGGCGAACTCGTCGATCGCCACGCGGACGATCTGCTGCTCGCGCTCGGCGCGGGGGACCCCCTTGGTGCCTCCGGCCGGCGTGGACATGACCGCGAACTTACCCTAGGGTAAGTCCACGTCCGGAAACTGACCCGTGAGTAAGTTCGGAGGAGGCGCAGATGCTGTCCGATTCGCTGCGCGAACCGCTGACCTACGCCATCCCGTTCTTCGTGCTGTTCATGGCGCTCGAGGCGTTCTCGTTGCGGTTCCTCGAGGACGACAGCCCGTACCGGGGCTACGAGCTGCGCGACAGCCGCGCGAGCATCCTGATGGGGCTCGGCTCGCTGGTGGTCAACGGCGGCGCCCGCGTCGGCGCGCTGCTGGCCTACGTGTGGCTCTACAGCGTGAGCCCGTGGCACCTCGACCCGCACCGCTGGTGGGTGTGGGTGTACGCCGTGCTGGTCGTCGACCTGCTCTTCTACCTCGAGCACCGCGCCGCCCACCGCGTCCGCATCCTCTGGGCGGCCCACCAGGCGCATCACAACTCGCAGCACTTCAACCTCTCGACGGCCGTGCGGCAGAAGTGGAACCCGTGGTGGGAGCTGCTCGTCTGGGTGCCCCTGCCGCTGCTCGGCCTGCCGCCGTGGATGATCTTCTTCGTCTTCTCGATCAACCTCGTGTTCCAGTTCTTCGTGCACACCGAGAAGATCGACCGCATGTGGGCGCCGATCGAGTTCGTCTTCAACACGCCCTCGCACCACCGCGTGCACCACGCGAGCGACCGTGACTACCTCGACAAGAACTACGCGGGCATGCTGATCATCTGGGACCGCCTGTTCGGCTCGTACGCCGAAGAGACGCACCGCCCGACCTACGGCCTGACCAAGAACGTCGAGAGCCACAACCCCTTCGTGCTGCAGTACCACGAGTACGCGGCCATCGCCCGCGACGTCCGGCGGGCCGGCAGCTGGCGCGAGCGGCTCGGCTACCTGTTCGCGCCGCCCGGCTGGCTGCCGACGAGCGTCGAGCTCACCCGTCCGACGGTGCCGGGATCGGTCGTCGCTGCTGCAGGTGGTCACCCCGCCGCTCGATGACCGCGCCGACGGGCCACTCCGCGACGGCGGCGAGCAGCGTCTCGACCGTCTCGGCGAGCGTCCTCGGCGTCATGGCCGGGTAGCCGGCGCTCTCGAGATAGCCCGCCAGCGCTGCCCGCACATCTGCCGCGGTCAGCGGCAGGTCGCGCACCAACGCCGTCGTCGTCGCCCGGTGCGAGTTGAGCCCGCTGAACGACCGGCCGCACCCGCAGCCGCCGTCGGGATCCGCCCGGTCGCGCCCGCACACCACTCCTGGCCAGACCAGCTCGCCCTCGTACGTCCAGGTGAAGTCGTTGCTCCGCCCGCCCTGCCCCTGACTGGTCGCCGTCAAGATCCTCATGTCGCCCCTCCGCTACTGCTCGCCGCGCCTTGCCCGTCGAAGCGCACTGTGCACGAGGGGTACGACAACTTCGGCCGTCTCTCGCTCGGCCGTGGTCGTGATCATCGCGGGGGTCAGTAGAAGGCGAGGTTGTCGCGGCGGCACCAGTCGAGCACCGCGGGCCACTCGCCGAAGCCCGCGGCGGTGTTGAGGTGCGCGCCGCCGGGCACGACGGTCGTCGCGATCTTCAGCGGTGTCGCATAGGCGGCGGCGATGCCCTCGGGCAGGTACGGGTCGTCGTCGCCCGCGACGAGCACGGTGCCGTCGGCGGCGCGGCGCACGGCGTCGATGTCGATCGGCGGCGGGAAGAACTCCGCGATCGCCTCGATCGTGGTCCCCGGCGAGGGCGGTGACACCAGCGCGACGCGCGCCGGACGCGGCGAGTCGCCCGGGTCGGCCGCGTGGTGCAGCCACAGCACGGCGCCGAGCGAGTGCGCGACGAGGTCGAACCCGTCGGCGGGCAGCGGCGCGAGGGTGGCGCGCAGCCCCGACAGCCACCGGTCGAGCGAGGGGTCGTCGACGTCGCCGAGGTCGGCCCAGTGCACCTCGCGTCCGGCCTCGGTCAGTTGCCCGGCGAGCCAGCGCTGCCAGTGGCCCTCCTCCGAGCCCTCCCACCCGGGGACGAGCACGACGGGGACGGAACGCTGCGGACGACGGGGCACGCTCGGAGCGTAGCTAGCGCAGCAGACCGACCACGAAGAGGAACTGCGCCGCGTGATAGGTGACGATGACGCCGACGTCGCCGTGGGGCACCGTGCGCACGAAGCGCTGGTAGCCCAGCAGTGAGTCGGACGCGAGGAACAGCACCCCGCCGACGGCCACCGCCACGACGCCGGTGCCCGCGGCCGCCACGGCCATGACGCCGAGCGCCACCCCGTACCCGGCGACGATGCCCGCGAACGTCGTGCCTGCCCGCGCGGCCGCGCCGCGCAGCAGCACCGGCATCACCAGCGCGAAGGCGCCGAGCACGATGAGCAGTCCGGCGGCGACGTCGATGCCGCGCGTGCCGTGACGCAGGAAGCCGATGAGGTAGGCGAGGTGGCCGAGCAGGAAGGATCCGAGCCCGAGCAGGAACGGCGGGTCGGTGCGGCCCTTGTCCGACAGCATGAGCGCGATGTCGCCGGCAAGCCCGAGTACCAGCCCGGCGAGCACCCAGGGCTGCGCCGGGCCCAGGTCGCCGACGGCGGCCGCGGCGAACAGCAGCGCGAGCGTGAGCGGCTTGGCGACGAACTCGACCCGCGTGCGGCCGAGGTCCACCGCGACCCAGTCGACGACCGCGACGACGGCGGTGAGGACGAGCAGGGTGACGGTCATCCGGGCAGCACGGCCGGCAGCACGACACCCGGGTTGAGCAGCCCCTGCGGGTCGAGGGCGTCCTTGATCCGCCGGGTCAGCGCCATCACGTCGGGGCCGAGCTGCGCGGGCAGCCACGGCGCCTTGAGCCGGCCGACGCCGTGCTCGCCGGTGATCGTCCCGCCGAGGGAGATGGCGAGTTCCATGATCTCGGCGAAGGCGAGCTCGGCCCGCGCCGCGGCCTCCGCGTCGCCCGGCGGGTAGGCGATGATCGGGTGCGTGTTGCCGTCGCCCGCGTGGGCGACGAGCACGATGTGCGTGTCGCGCTCGGCCGCGATCGCCTCGACGCCGCGCACTAGCGCGGGCAGCTGCGGCAGCGGCACGCCGACGTCCTCGAGCAGCAGCGACCCGAGCCGCTCCATGGCGGGGAAGGCGGCGCGCCGGGCGACGAGGAACGCCTCGCCCTCGTCCGGGTCGGTCGTCGTGAACACCTCGGCCGCACCCGCCGACGTGCAGGCGGTCGCCATCGCCTCGATCTCGGCGTCGGCGGCGAGCCCGGGTGCGTCCGACCGCGCGACGAGCAGCGCGCCGGCCGTGCGGTCGAGGCCCATCGCGAGCATGTCCTCGACGGCGTTGATCGAGCCGTTGTCCATCAGCTCGAGCAGCGCCGGGCGCACAGACGCGGTGATCGCGACGACGGCCTGGGCGGCGGCGTCCACCGAAGGGAAGTTGGCGACGAGCGTGGCGCCGACCGGCGGCGCGGGCAGCAGACGCAGCGTGAGCGCGGTGATGATGCCGAGCGTGCCTTCCGAGCCGACGAACAGTTTGGTCAGCGACAGCCCGGCGACGTCCTTCACCCGCGGGCCGCCGAGGGTCAGGGCGGTGCCGTCGGCGAGCACGACCTCCATGCCGAGCACGTAGTCGGTCGTGACGCCGTACTTGACGCAGCACAGGCCGCCGGCGTTCGTGGCCGCGTTGCCGCCGATCGAGCAGATCTCGAACGACGACGGGTCGGGCGGGTACCAGAGGCCGTGCGCGGCGGCGGCCTGCTTCACCTCGGCGTTCAGGGCGCCGGGCTGCGCGTGGGCGACGCGGGTGACCGAGTCGATGACGATGTCGCGCATGCGCTCGAGACTCAGGGTGACCGCACCCTCGACGCCGGTCGATCCGCCCGACAGGCTGGTGCCCGCACCGCGCGGCACGATCTTCGTACCGGTCGCCGACGCCCATCGCAGCGTGGCCTGCACGTCGGCGGTCGAGTTCGCGCGCACGACCGCCTGCGGCGTGCCCGCGTTCGGGTCGTGCGACCAGCACTGCCGGTACGAGGCGATGACGTCCGGGTCGGTGATCACCGTGTCCGGCGGCAGCGCGTCGATCAGGTCGTCGAGGGCGTGCTTCGTGGCGTCGGCCATGCCGCGATTGTGCACGCCGCGGCACGGAGTGGTCAGGCCGAGCGGGTGAGTCCGGTGCCCTCGACCAGCAGGTGCTCGACCTCGTCGGCGGGCACCGGCGTACCGAGCAGGTAGCCCTGCGCCGACTCGCAGCCGAGCGAGCGGACCCATTCGAGCTGCTCGGCCCGCTCGACGCCCTCGACCACGACCGGGATGCCGAAGGCGTGTGCCACCTGCACCGTGTACTCGAGCAGCGCCCGGCCGCCCTGCTGGGCGCCGAGGAAGCTGCGGTCGGTCTTGATGACGTCGGCGTGCGGCAACCGCAGCCGGGTGACCCAGTTGTAGCCGGTGCCGAAGTCGTCGATGCTGATCGAGACGCCCAGGTCGTGCAGCTTCGCGATTTGCTGCGCCGCGACCTGGTGGTCGACGAACGCCGTCTCGGCCACCTCGAGCATCAGCCGGTCGGGGGCGAGTCCCGATGCGTCCAGCGCGGCCCGTACGGCCTCGACCACGCCCGCGCTGCGCAGGTGGTGGGACGAGATGTTGACGGCCATCGTCAACGCGCGGCCCTCGGCGTTCCACGCCGCGGCTTGGCGGGTCGCCGTGCGCAGCACCCACGCGTCCAGTTCGTCGATGACCGGCAGGCTCTCGATGGCGGGCAGGAAGTCGGCCGGCGCGACGATGCCGTGCCCGGGTCGCTGCCAGCGCACGAGCGCCTCGAAACCGGTGATCTCGCCGCGGTCGAGCGCGACGACGGGCTGGTAGTGCAGCACGAGCTCGTCGTTGCGCACGGCGTTCGTCACCGCCGCCTCGAGCTCGAGCCGGCGCTCGATGTCCGCGCGCATGCCGTCGTCGAAGATCTCGGCGCGGTTGCCGCCGAAGGCCTTGACCCGGTAGACGGCGGTGTCCGCCTCGTGCAACAGGCGTTGAGCATCGACGTCGTGGTCGCGGGCGAAGGCGATCCCGACGCTCGCGCCGATGCGGGCGGTGGTCTGCTCGGTGAAGACGATCGGCTCGCTGACAGCGGCGATGATGCGCTCGGCGACGACGACTGCGTCGCGCTCGCCGGCGAGCCGCTCGAGCAGCACGACGAACTCGTCGCCACCGAAGCGCGCAGCGAGGTCGCCGCCGCGCACGATGTCGGTGAGCCGGTGCGCGACGGCCCGCAGCACCAGATCGCCGGCCGCATGACCGTAGGTGTCGTTGACGCCCTTGAAGCCGTCGAGGTCGATGAACAGCAGGGCGGTGGTGCTGCCGTCGCGCTGCGCCCGCTGCAACGCGGCCGTGATCGCCCGCATCGCGTCGGCGCGGTTCGACAGCCCGGTGAGGGCGTCGTGCGAGGCCGTGTGCGCCAGTTCGTCCTGCAGTGCGGTGCGTTCGCCGTAGGCCGCGGCGAGCTGGCTGATGACCAGGCGCATGCGGGCCACGACGATGCCGAACGTCGCGACCGTGCCGATGACGATCGCGGTGACGTGCATGGTGAGGCCCATGGCGTTCTCGACCGCGAGCGCGGCCGGGCCGACGAGCACCGCGACGGTCATCGCGACGAGGCGTGTGCGGGAGAAGGTGGTGACGGTCGACTGCTCGCGGGCGCCGAGGTCTCGCATCGACGGGTGCAGCGCCGCGAGGCCCCAGCAGAGGTAGGACGCGAGCCAGAGCAGGTCGTACCGGTCGGCGCCCGAGCTCGACCAGAGGCCCTGCAGCGTGCTGCCGGTGTCGGCCGCCACGAGCAGGACGATCGCGAGCAGCAGCAACCGGAACGACGGCGACCGCGGCATCGACGTCGACACGAGACCGATCACGAGCGCGGCGAGCAGGATGTCGCCGATCGGATAGGCGAGCCCCACCGCGGCCGCGATGTTCGAGTACTGGTCGGCGGCGTAGGTCGGCTGGGCGAGCAACAGCCAGATCAGCAGCGTGCACCCCGTCTGGAGCACCGCGCTGTCGAGGAAGCCGCCCAGATCGCGCAGCAGTCCACGCTGGACGATGAGCAGGAAGAGCCCCGCGGCGAACAGCGGGTACGCGGCCAGATAGGCGGCGTCGGAGATGTTCGGCCAGCGGTCGTCATGCGCGATGTCGGGCAGATACGTCGACAGCGCGTCACCGATCACCCAGAGGGTCTGCGCGAGGATCATCAGTCGCCACGGCCACCGCTGCGGCGGGTTGTTGCGGCGCAGGCCTGCGACCATCGCCATCAGCGCGGCGCAACTGACCGCCTGGTACACCGCGTCGCGCGGCAGCCCGGCGGGCACGATCAGGAAGGCGACCATCAGGGCCAGGCATGCGGCAGCGAACCACCACATGAGATGGCGTGCTGGTCGCCCCGTGATCACATCGACCACGTCGGCCGACGGGGTCGACACATGAGAACCCGTCATGACCTCGGGACGATCTGGTGCGAAGGTCCCGCCCCGCGCGGGCCGATCGGCTCGGACGCGGTGTCGCGCTCGCGTCACCGGGGTAGCGGCGCCACCACCGGATCTCGGCCGAGACATCGCTCGACGCCCCGTTCACGAGCATGTGGCCGTGGCCGTGGCCGCCGCCGCGGCTGCAGGCGTCGCATCGCCTCCGCAGCGCTGACCGGATGGCCGAGCAGGTGGCCCTGCGCTGCCGTGCAGTGCAGCGCGGCGGCTGCGCGCAGCTGCTCGTCGCGCTCGACCCCCTCCACGACCACCTCGACACCGTGCGCGGCAGCCGTCCGCACCGCGTACTCGAGCAGTGCGCCGTCGCTGTCGGCCAGCACGCTGCGATGGGTCTTCACGACGTCGACGAGCGGCAGCACGCGGTCGTCGAGCTCGCGGTGGCCGATGCCGAAGTCGTCGACGGCGATGCGCACACCGAGCGAGCGCACGGCGTCGAGCTGCGGCGCCACCCGTCCGGCGTCGGCGAGGGCCGACTCGCGGATGTCGAGCTGCAGCCGGTGCGCCGGCAGGCCCGTCCCGGTGAGGGCTTCACGGACGACAGCGACGAGGTCGCCGCGGCGCAGCGAGCGGTCGGAGATGTTGACGGTCAGACTGACGTCGCCCGGCCACGCGCTCGCCTCCTGCGCGGCGGCGTACAGCACCCAGCGGTCGAGTTCGCACACCAGCGCCGACTGTTCGGCGATGCGCAGGAAGGCCGAGGGCGGCAGGGCGTCGGCGTCCGGACGCTGCCAGCGCACCAGCGCCTCGAAGCCGCTGATCGCCTGGCGCCGCAGGTCGACGACCGGCTGGTACTGCAGCACCAGCTCGTGCCGGTCGATCGCGCGGCGCAGCGCGGACTCGACGTCGCGCAGGACGGTGATCTCGTCACGCATCGCCGCGCTGAAGACCTCGACGCGGTGGCCGCCGGTGTCCTTGACCCGGTAGACCGCGGCGTCCGCGTCGCGCAGCAGGGCGTCGGCGTCGACACCGCCGTCGAGGCTGAGCGCGACACCGACGCTGGCACCGACCCGCGCGGTGGTGGTGTCGTCGAGCGCGACGGGTTCGGCCAGCGCGGCCACGAGCCGTTCGGCGATGGCGACGGCCTGGTGCTCGGAGCCGCAGTCGTCGAGCAGCACGACGAACTCGTCGCCGCCGAGCCGGGCGGCGGTGTCGCCGCCGCGCACCTGCTGGCGCAGGCGGTCGGCGACGGCGATGAGGATCTGGTCGCCCGCGGCGTGGCCGTGCGTGTCGTTCACGGCCATGAACCCGTCGATGTCGATGAATATCATGGCGACGACCACACCGGTGCGGCGCGCGCGGTGCAGCGCCGACTCGGTGGCGCGCAGGGCCGCGGCGCGGTTCGGCAGGC
>NZ_JBQCEE010000354.1:0-11391 GCF_051960575.1 Jatrophihabitans sp. | reverse complement strand
CGTCGCCGGCTTGGTGTGCAGAACCGGCTGCACCATGGCGCCCCGCTTGCGCACCCTGCTCAGCGCGGTCGACACCCCGGGCGTCGAGCCCGACCACACGGCGACGACGTCGACGCCGAGCCCGCGGGTGAGTTCGGCGATCGCGTCGGCGAACCCGTCTGCTGTGGGATCGAGCACCGGGCCGACGTCGAGCGCCCGGGCGAGCGCCGCTCGGTTCGGGTTCGGCTCGGCGATCACCACGGTCGAGGCGCCGATGGCGTCGGCGTAGAGCGCCGACAGCACGCCGATCGGTCCGGCACCGGTGACCAGGACGACGTCACCGCCGTGCACGCCCACGCGGTCGATGCCGTACGCGGCGACGCTGGCGGGTTCGACGACCGCTCCCTCGACGTCGCTGACCGCGTCGGGCAGCGCGGACACCTGGTAGTCCTTGAGCACCGCGTACTGGGCGAGGCCGCCGGTCTCGGCGCTCAGACCGGTGCACGCGAACCGGACACAGAGGTGGCCGAGGCCCTGCCGGCAGTAGGTGCAGCGACCGCAGACGATCGCCGGCATCACCGCGACGCGATCACCGGGGCGGACATCGGTGACGTCGGGGCCGACCTCGACCACGCGGGCCGAGAACTCGTGGCCGAGTGTCTGCGGCAGGGTCACCCCGGTGAGCGGGTGCGGCGTGACCGGGGTGACGATCGGCCCGACGAGGTACTCGTGGAGGTCGGTGCCGCAGATGCCGCACCAGGCGACCTCGACGAGCACGTCGTCAGGAGCTTTGATCGACGGGACGTCGACATCCTCGATGCGGATGTCCTTCTGGCCATGGAAGCGGGCGGCTCGCACGGGGGCTCCTTCGACGGGTCGGCGGGTCTAGGCGGCGGCTCGGCCGGAGCGCCGCACCTGGCTGTAGATCACGGCGGCGGCGACGACGAGGCCGCCCTGGAAGAAGTACTGCCACGTCTCGGTCAGGTTCAGGAAGACGGTGGCGTTCAGCACCTGGACGATGAGGCCGGCGCCGAGCACGGTGCCGAGGAACGTCCCACGGCCACCGGCCAGACTGGTACCGCCGAGCACGACGGCGGTGATGCTGGTCAGGGTGTAGCTCGTGCCCTGCGACGGGTCGCCGATGCCGAGCTGGGCGAGCAGCACGATCGCGCCGAGGAACACGAGCGTCGAACAGGCGATGTAGGCGCCGATGACGGTCGGGGTGACACGCACCCCGACCTTGCGGGCCGACTCCTCGTCCGACCCGACCGCGCGCAGCGCCAGCCCCGTACGCCGGTAGCGCAGCCCGGCCTCGAGCGCGAGCCCGAGCGCGACCATGATCAGGAACGACCACGGGATGGGACCGATCTTGCGGGTGACGACGTCGGTCACCGAACTGCCGATGGAGCCGCCGGGCGTCGACCGGAGGAGGTAGCTCAGGCCCTGCAGACCGATGTAGGTGGCGAGGGTCGCCGCGACGGGCGTGAACCGCGCGAACCGGATGAGCGACCCGTTGACGGCGCCGGTGCCGATGCCGCAGGCGAGCATGAGCACGAGCCCGAGCACGATCGTCCCCGCGCCCTTGCCGTCCTCCAGGAAGAACGACCCGACGACCACCATGAACCCGGCGAGCGGACCGACCGAGAGGTCGATGCCACCGATGAGCAGGGCGATCGTCTGTCCGAGCGCGATGAAGCCGAGCGCTGCGCAGGACGTCGTCACCGACGTGATGTTGAAGGCGGAGAGGTACCGGTCGTTGCGTCCGAGCACGTAGACGCCGAGCGCCGCCATCACCAGGGCGAGGACGATCACGGGTGCGTAGTCGCCGGTGACGAACCGCCCGAGCGCCGAGGAGGAGCGTCGGCGTGGCGCCGCGGTGGCCTCACGCCGGTGACCGGTGGCGCGGACGGCCGAGTGCACCAGCGCCTCCTCGGTGATGGCGTCGCCCTCGAAGGTCTCGACCTGCGCGCCGCGCGACATCACGATGACGCGGTCGCACAGCCCTTCGAGTTCTTTCGCGTCCGAGGACGCGACCACGACGGGAACGCCGGCGGCCGAGATCTCGCGAAGGATGCGGTAAATCTCAGCGCGGGCGCCGACGTCGACGCCCTGGGTCGGCTCGTCGGCCACGAGGATCGCCGGTTTCGAGAGCAGCGCCCGGGCGAGCACGACCTTCTGCTGGTTGCCACCGGACAACGCCGAGACGAGCGCCTCGCGGGAGGGTGTCTTCACCGCGAGCGAGCCGAGCTCACGCGCGACCGCGCGGTCCTCCCGGGCCGGTCGGAGCAGCGGTCCGCCGCGGAATTGGCCGAGTGCCGACAGCGCGGTGTTCTCACGCACCGACATCGTCATCATGAGGCCGTCGCGGTGGCGGTCAGCAGGCAGGTAGCCGCACCGACGCCGGAGGTGTGCTCGGGTGTAGTCCTTCGACCCGATGCGGATCGCGCCGGTGAACGAGCTCAGCCCCGCGAGTGCCTTGAGCAGCGCGCTCTGGCCGTTGCCCACGATCCCGGCGATACCGATGATCTCGCCCCGACGGGCCGTGAACGAGATGTCGTCGAAGCCGTCACCGGACAGTCCCTGGACCGAGAGCACCACGGGCGCGTCGCCGTCGGGCACCCACTTCGGCGGGAAGGTGCGGTCGAGCCGGCGACCGACGATCATCGCCAGCAACTCGTCGTCGCTGACCTCGTTGACCCGAGCGCTACCGCTCACCTCGCCGTCTCGCAGCACGGTGACGCGGTCGGCGAGCGCCCGCACCTCGGCGAGGCGGTGGGTGATGTAGACGACTGCCGTGCCGCGCGCAGCGGCAGCGCGCACCCGGTCGAACAGCAGGTCGACGGACTCCTTGCCGAGCGGCGCCGTCGGTTCGTCGAGGATGAGCAGCGACGGCTCGGTGACCAGCGCCTTCGCCAGCTCCAGCAGGTGCTTCTGCGCGATGCTGAGCGTGCCGACGCGGTCCTCGAGGTGCGGCGTGAAACCGACGTCGTCGAGCATCGCGCGCATCGCGGCCCGTCGGTCACCGCCGGACAACCGCTGCAGCACCGCCCCCGGCACCGCGGTGCGGATGTTCTCCGCGACGGTCATGTCGGGCATGACGGCCGGGTGCTGGTGCACGATCGCGATCCGGTGGTGCACCGCCTGCGCCGGGGTCAGCGCCGAGTAGCGCATGCCGCCGATCGCGACCGTGCCCGAGTCGGGCGCGATCGCTCCGGATGCGACCCCCATCAGGGTCGACTTCCCGGCACCGTTCTCGCCCAGCAGCGCATGGACCTCGCCACAACGGATGTCGAGGTCGACCTGCCGCAACGCGGCGACACCGTCGTAGTGCTTGCTGATCCCCGACAGCGCCATGGCCGTCGCCGACGCCGCGGTCAACGTCGTCTGGTCGTTCACGAGGTGGTCCTCTCCGTGGGGTCAGCGGCTGGTCGGACGGGGCCGGCCGGCGTGCGACCGGCCGGCCCTGTCGTCCTACTTCTTGAACAGTGCAGCCTGTTGCGCACCGGACAGCTGGGCCGACAGGTAGACGTCCCCAGGCAGGCTGCGGTCACAGGTCACCGGGTGCGGCTGGCCGCTGACCGAGTCCTCGTACTCGGGCGCCTCGAACTGCGTGTCGCTCGGCGGGGTCCCACCGGTCGCCTTGGCCACGGCCCACTGCACGGCCAGCCGGGCGTTGTCGTTGCCGGTCGCGACGGTGAAGAGCTTGAAGTCCGGGTTCTTGGCCTTGTGGTCCTCCCAGAAGCACGACAGCGCGTTGCCGTCCGAGGTGACCAGCGCGGGGATCGAGCGGCCGCTCTTCTCGAAGGCCGGGAGCGCGCCGACGAGCGACGGCCCGAAATCGGACACGATGACGTCGATCTTCGAGTACTTGGCGATGTCCGCCGAGAGCACCTGCTGGCTCAGCGACGGGTCCCAGTTGGTGACCTCGAAGGGCTGCGTACCGATCCACTTGTACTTGCCCGTCGGGTCGAGCACCTCGTGCATCGCCTTGCCCTCGGTGATGCCCTGGCTGTTGCCGGCCGGGCCGGAGAGGAAGAGGATGTTGCCGCCGCCCGGCAGGTTCTTCATGATCCAGTTGGCCCAGTTCTTGCCGTCGTTGGCGAAGTCGGCGCCGATCCAGGTCGTGTAGTCGACGCCGTCCTTGCCGCCCGGGTTGACGCGGTAGGGAACGGTGACCACGCCGGCCTTGTAGGCACTGCGGAGGGCGGGCAGGACGGCTTGTCCGGCGTCCGGGAACACGACGAGTGCGTTGACGCCCTTGGCGACCATGCCCTGGATGTCGGAGATCGCCTTCTGCACGTTGCCCTGGCCGTCGGCGTAGCTGAAGCTCGTCACGCTCGGGCACTTGGCGATCTCGGCCTTCGCCGAGGCTGTCGTCACCAGCCGCCAGCTGTTGCCGCCGAAGCCGTCGGTCAGGCCGAGGGTGATCTTCTTCGGTCCGCACCAGGACGGCGCGCCGGCGACCGCCGAACCGCTGCTGGTCGAGCCACCGGCGGCCGTACTGCCACCGCCACCGCCAGCGGCCGCACCGGAGCCACCCGAACTGCTGCAGGCGCTGGCCAGGACGGCGACCGCGCTGGCCGCGGTCATCAGGCGGACCGCGGACGTGATCTTGGGCATGGGGAGTCCTTTCAGGGTGTCGACTGCCGGACATGGCGGGATCGCCGGTGGAGCATGGAAGAGGTCGATCGGGGACGCCGGTCGTGCGGACCGGCTCGCGTCAGGCCGGCGCGGCCCGGGGAACGCCGGCCCCGGGGCGCCGTCCACCCAGGCGCGACCACCGGATCGTGTACAGCGCGACGCCCACGGTGAGCGCGGCCGCCTGCACGAGCGTCTGCACGGCGAAGGTCTCGCCGAGCGCGAGGACGTACTGCTGCAGCTGGGTCAGGAACAACGCCGCGATCGCGCTCGCGACCAGGTTGCCGCGGCCGCCGAGCAGCGACGTGCCGCCCAGCACCACCGCTGCCACCGAGGCGAGGACGTAGGTGTCCCCCTCGTATGCCGTGGGCTTGTTGATGATGCCCGCGAGCAGCGCGCCGGCGAGCCAGTAGGCGACGGCCGCCCACACGTACGCACCGGCGCGGTGGAACTGGATGCGGATGCCGGCGGCGAGGGCAGCGAACGGGTTCGCGCCGACCGCCTCGAAGCGGCGACCCGCCGGCGTCCGCTTGACGATCACCGTCACCACGGCGATGGCGACGACCGCGAACCAGACGGCGTTGGGGATGCCGAGCGTCGAGTTGCCGGCGATCCGCGCCATGAGGTCGGTGGTCTCGCGGGGCGTCCCCCCGCTCACCGCGAACACGCCGGCGTAGAGCAGCGCGTTGGTCCCGAGCGTCGCGACGATCGCGTTGAGGCCGAAGATGCCGATCAGCAGCCCGTTCACCAGGCCGGCCGCCACCGCGGCCGCCAGTGCCAGCAGCGCCGCCGGCAGCACCTTCGCGTTGTCGCCGTAGGCCTCGTGGGTGATGATCACGACGACCAGGGACATGGTGCCGGCGACCGACAGGTCGATGCCGCCCTGCATCACGACCAGCGTCTGACCGATCGCCGCGACCGCGAGTACCGCAGCGAAGGGCAGCATCGACAGTAGTGCGCCCTGCTTCAGGCTGCTCGGGGCGGTGAGCGTCCCGAGCACGACCAGCACCACGAGCGCGATCAGCACGGTGGTCAGGCCGCGGGACGGTCGCAGGGACACACGGCGCTGGTGCGCGGTCTCCTGCTCGACTCCGACACTCACGGGTCTCTCCTGAGGACGAGGGCACGGGATCCGCCGGGCCGATGTGGCGCGGGACACGGTGTTTGACAGCACTATACGAACGAGGTCGGGTGTTCACAATAGGTTGACACCGAGGAAATTAGTGCGACTTCACGGTCGCGTCAGGACGACCGTCCGACACCACGTCGACCCGGCTCAGGGCGGCCATGTCCGCCGCCCCGAAGCCCGCTGCGCAGGCACGACCGACCACGTCCAGCACGCTCGAGGTCACCTCGGACGACGCGCCTGCGGCCCGGGCCGCCTGCGTGATCAGGTCCAGATCCTTGCGCACGAGCGCCAGGCTCATGGCCACCGGAGCATCCCGATCGAGGAAGGCCTGTCGCTTGTAGCGCACGAACGGAGCTGCCACGACACTCTGCATCAGCACGTCGTACGCCGTCTCGCGGCTGATCCCGGAACGCTCGGCCAGCTGCAGTGACTCGCTCAGCGCGGCATTGAGGTTGTGGACGACGAGGTTGACGGCCAGCTTCATGGCCTGGCCGGCACCGACGTCGCCGACCCGCACGACCCGGTCGGCGATGGCTCCGAGCAACAGTCGGGCCCGCTCGACCACGGCCTCGTCCCCGCCCGCCATCACCAGCAGCGTGCCGGCCTGGACGGCGGGGACGCTCCCCGACACGGGGGCGTCCAGGAACCGTGCGCCCCTCGCGGTGATCGCTGCGGCGCACCGGTCGACGGACTGCACGCCGCTCGTCGCCATGTCGCAGACGACGGTGCCGGACCCGAGCGCGTCGAGGACGGCGCCGTCCAGCAGCACTTCACACGTCGAGGTACCGTCCGCGAGCATGCTGACGACCAGGTCGCGGTCACGCACGGCGACGGCCGCGTCGCCCGCGACCCGGATGTCGCTCGCGTCCCGGGTCGCCGCCACCGCGTCGGCCCGCGCCCGCGTGCGGTTCCAGATCGTGACGCGGTGCCCGGCGTCGGCGAACCGGACGGCCATGGCAGCGCCCATCCGGCCCATGCCGAGGACGGCGACCTCAGCCATGACGCGGGGCCACGAGCACCTTGCCGCCGACCGTGCCGGTGGCGAGCGGCTCGAAGGCGTCCTCGACCACCCGGTCGAGCGGCACGACCCGGTCGACCAAGAGGCTCCCCAACGGACGCGCGGTCAGCAGTTCGAGGGCGCGCGGCAGATCGGCGTCGCACACGTGGGCGACGCTGCTGCGCACGGTGATCTCGCGCAGCACGACGTCGGCGAGGTCGAGCGGCTGCGGAGCGCGCGTCAGCCCGACGAGCATCGTCGTCCCACCGCGCGCGGTGAGCGTGATGGCACGTTGGGCGGCGCCGGTGACCCCGGAGGCCTCGATGACGACCTCGGCGCCGGAACGGACGACGTCGCGTACCGGCCCGAGCGGATCGTCGGGATGGATCAGGACCGTCTCCGTCGCGCCGAGGGCGCGCGCCGAGGCGAGCCGCGCCTCGTCGATGTCGACGGCGACGACGCGGCCGTCGTGGCCGGCGAGCCCGGCGAGGATGAACGAGCCGATCGCGCCGGCCCCGACGAGCACGACGGTGTCCCCCGCCTCGATGCCGCTGCCGGCGACGGCGTGCAGCCCGACCGCGAGCGGCTGCGCCAGCGCGGCCTCCTCGTCACGGCACCCGTCGGGGATCGGACGCAGCGTGCCGGCCGGCACCACGACGAACTCGGCGAGTGCGCCGTCGGCGCTGAGCCCGAGCGTCCAGTAGCGGTCGCAGAGGTTGGTGCGGCCGCGCCGGCAGCGTGGGCACGCTCCGCACGAGACGCCGGCGCCGCTCGCGACGCGGCGGCCCAGCCATGCCTCGGCGCCCCGCCCGACCGCGGCTACCGAGCCGACGAACTCGTGCCCGAGGACGGTCGGCCCGACATGCCCGCTGCCGGGGTGCCGCTGCTGCAACGGCAGCATCATCGGACCCTTGGTGAACTCGGTGACGTCAGTCCCGCACAGGCCGTTGTAGGCGACGGCGACGAGCACCTCATCGGGCCCCGGTTCGGGCGTCGGTCGTTCCTCGAGTCGCAGGTCGCCCGGCGAATGCAGCACAGCAGCGAGCATGGAGTCTCCTCGATGGTGGCGGCGGGAGTGCGGGGACGGTGACGTCAGAGCGTCGCCGTCGAGGTCATGTGCACCTTGATCTGCGCCGGGTCGTCGAGCACCGTCGCGATCGCGTCGTCCCCCTCGGCGAGGGGGAACGTGGCCGTGACGAGCGGCGAGAGGTCGACCGCACTACGCGACAGGAACTGCAGGGTCTGCGGCCAGACCCCGGGCGAGCCGATGATGCCGCGCGCCTGCAGTTCCTTCGACTGGAACAGGCCGAGCTGGGCGGGTGCCTTCGACCCGACATCGATGCCGACGTAGACGATGCGGGCGCGGAAGCCGGCGACCTCGAGCGCGACGGCCATCGCCTCAGGGCGGCCGCTGGCCTCGAAGACGACCGACGCTCCCGCCCCACCGGTCAGCTCGGCCACGCGCTCGAGCAGATCGGGTGCCGTCGGGTCGACCACGTGCTCGGCGCCCAACCACAGTGCGACCTCGGCGCGATGCGCGCTGGGTTCGGCGACGATCACCCGCGCGCCCTTGCGCGCACTGGCCGCCACGACGCCGAGGCCGATCGGGCCGGCACCGAGCACGATCGCCACGTCGCTGGCGTCGAGGTTGTCTGCGCGAAGGGTCGCGTAGTAGCCGCAGCTGAACGGTTCGACCAGCGCACCCTGCGTCCAGGACAGGTTGTCGGGCAGGCGGTGCAACCACGACTCCTTCGCGACGAAGAACTCGGCGGCCGCGCCGCTGATGCTGAACCCGAAGTGGTCCTGGCCGATGACGCACTCACCGACGACTCGGTCACCGACGCCGAGGGACTTGACCGACCGGCCGGTGCGGACGACCTCGGCCGACCACTCATGGCCCGGGATGACCGGGAACTCGAAGGGGATGATGTACCGCCCGGCGAGGAGCTCGATGTCGCTGTGACAGATGCCGACGCTGCGGGCAGCGAGCAGCACCTCGTCCTCGGCGATCTCGGGGATCGGCAGCTCGTTGACCTGAGCCTTGTCGCCGCCGATGAACTGCAGAGCCTTCATGGTGTCTCCCGCGTGGATGGTGCTGGTCGAAGCAGCGCAGACAGGTCGGAGAGGTCAGACAGGTCAGACAGATCAGACATAGCCGTGCCGCACGCACCAGATGCCGCGGGCGACCTGGTCGGTGCGGTTGGCGAGCAGGTGGGGCACGGCCGAGTCGAAGCCGATCGCCTCGCCGGCCCGGAGGGTCAGCACCTCGAAGCCGACGGTGATCTCGAGTTCGCCCTCGAGGATGTACCCGTACTCGGAGCCGACGTGCTGCAGCATGGTCTGGCCGGTCGTCGAACTGGAGTACGGCGGGTAGACGATCTCGAGGAAGTCCAGGCCGGTGCCGGTGTTGTCGGCCAGCCGCTCCCAGACGACGCCCGAGTCCATCGTGAGCACGTGCCGTTCCCCCGGTCGCGTAACCGAGAGCTTGGCCAGCGCCCTGGAGCGGGGCCAGGCGTCCTCGATCGACGCCATCTGCGAGCGGTTGATCGAGTCGGCCACGCTCGGCAGGCGCGACGAAGCACGCGTGCTCGCGACGACACCGGCCGGTCCGTGACCCGCGGCGGACACCGTCGGCGTCGTCGCGACCTCGGGTGTGTCGGCGGCGAAGAGCTCGTCGATCGAGACGTCGAGCAGTTGGGCGAGTGAGTAGAGGGTTGCGACCGACGGTTGCGACTTGCCCCGCTCGACCTGCGAGACGAACGCGGGCGACACGCCGAGCTGGCGCGCGACCTCACGCAACGACATGCCCGAGCGTTCGCGCTGCCGCTTCAGCCGGACACCGAGGGTGCCGACCGGCTCGTGGGGTTGACCGCCCTCCTCGGTGTCGGCCTCGGTGGGGTCCGGTGACACCGCTGCGTCGGCGTCGACCGACGGCCTGCTCTTCCTGGTCGCCATGTCGGTCACCGTAAAGTGTCACTTGACGAGTTGTCCAGCACCTGGACAAACTTTGCCTGCTCCGTCAAGCAGCACCTCAATCCAGGAGACTCCATGGAACGCACCGCCCTGGTCGTCGGTGTCACCGGCATCGCCGGGTACAACATCGCGACCGCCCTGGTCGCCGATGGTTGGCGCGTCGTCGGGCTGTCCCGGCAGCCGCGCTACGAGATCCCGGGCGTCGAGCACGTCTACGCCGACGTGCTCGACCGTGCGTCGGTCGAGACGGTGACGGCCGGGCTCGGCATCAGCCACCTGTTCTTCGCCACCTGGTCGCGTCAGGCCACCGAGGCGGAGAACTGCCGGGTCAACGGCGCGATGCTGGCGAGCACCCTGGACGCCGTCGCCACGACCAGCCGACTGCAGCACGCGGTGTTGATCACCGGGCTGAAGCACTATCTCGGCCCCTTCGAGGCCTACGCGTCAGCGCCGGCCGAGACGCCGTTCCGCGAGAGCAGCGACCGCCTGGCGTTCCAGAACTTCTACTACGAGCAGGAGGACATCCTGTTCAGTGCGGCGGCCGAGCACGGCTTCACCTGGTCGGTGCATCGCCCGCACACGATGATCGGCTACGCGCTCGGCAACGTCATGAACATGGGCGTGACGCTCGCCGTCTACGGCAGCATCTGCCGCGCCACGGGGCAACCGTTCGTCTTCCCGGGCAGCCCGCAGCAGTACGGCGGCGTCACCGACATCACCGACGCCCGCCTGCTCGGCCGGCACGCGGTCTGGTCGGCGACGACCCCGGCCGCGCGGAACCAGGCATTCAACACCACCAACGGCGATGTCTTCCGGTGGCGTCAGATGTGGGCGCGCGTGGCGGAGGGACTCGGCGTCGAGCCCGCGCCCTACCCGGGTACACCGACCCCGCTCGAGGGACGCCTCGGCGACGCCGACGAGGTCTGGTCGAAACTCGTCGCCGAGCACGATCTCGCCCCGCTGTCCGCGTCCGAGCTGGCGTCCTGGTGGCACACCGACGCCGACCTGGGTCGCGAGGTCGAGACCTTCGCCGACATGGGCAAGAGCCGGGCGCTCGGGTTCCTGGACTACCAAGACTCGGCCCGGTCGTTCCTCGACCTGTTCGACACCCTGCGCGCCGAGCGGATCATCCCGCCCCTGACGTGACGGTGTCCCGTCCGATCCCCACCTCACCGACGCGACACCTGGAGCTCCCGGCCGTGCCGACCATCCCCGACATCGATCCCGAAGCAGTCAGCGCGCTGCCGCTCCTGGCGTCGTCCACCGGAGGCGCGACCACGCAGGTCTTCGCGCCGTACGACGGGAGCCTGCTCGGCGCCGTGCCCTCGCTCGACGCCGCGACGACCGAGGCGGCGGTCGCGATCGCGCGCCGTGCGCTCGACGGTGGCCCACTGCCCCAGTGGCGCCGCGCCGAGATCCTCGACCGCGCCGCCGACGGCCTCGTCCGTCGCGCCGAGCAGTTCGCGCGGTGCATCGCGCTCGAGGCAGCGAAGCCGATCCGGACCGCCCGCGTCGAGGTCGAGCGGGCCGTGTCCACCCTGCGGTTCAGCGCGGCGGCCGCGCGGCACCTCACCGGTGAGATGGTGCCGCTAGAAGCGTGCGCGTCGGGGCAGGGACGTCTCGGGATAAACCAACAGGTGTCGGTTGGGGGTGTGGGGGGGGTGGCGGGGTTGCT
>NZ_JBQCEE010000353.1:0-13141 GCF_051960575.1 Jatrophihabitans sp. | reverse complement strand
CCTAGGGGTTGAACATCTACACCACCGTGATGGGGGGCCAGGGCCACGCCCGCTAGCATTCGCTGAGGCGGGTGTGGGCCGGGCCGCGCGGCCGGGCCCACACGTCTGTCGAGAGGTCACCACAACTGTTGAGACACCATCCTTCCGTCCGGACGTCCGTCGCGACCGCGCTCGTCGCCGTCCTCACGTCCTGCCTCGCTGCGTGCAGCAGTGCCGGCAGCGCCTCGGCCCCGTCGAGCGCATCGTCCGGATCGTCCGAGGCGCCCCTCGGCGAGCGGCCGCTGCCGTCGTTCCTGCCCAGCACATCGACGCCGGTCGACCGCGTGGTGACGGCCTCGCCCGGTCACCCACAGCTGGCGGTGCAGGGCATCGGTGTGCAGGTCGTGGCTCCGTCCGGCCAGGTGCTCGCCACCGTCACCGGCCCGAAGGTGCCGCCGTTCGTCGCGCCGCCGCCGCCGTCGGTGACCGCGATCTTCACCGTCACGCTGGCGCAGGTCACCGGCACCGTCCCGTTGCGGCTGGCCGACTTCACCATCACCGACCAACTGGGCCGCTCGTTCCACCCCACGCTGCCGGTGGGGGAGGCGCCGCCGCCGGCGACGCTCAGCGCCGCCCACGACCTCACCTTCCGGGTCACCGCGGTCATGCCGACCGGTGAGGGGCGCATCTACTGGGCACCCGCCGGCGGCAGCCCGATCGTCGGCTGGGACTTCATCGTCGAGAACGACTGAACCTCGCCGGTGATCGGGTCTTGTCCTTCGTCGCCGGTCGGGTCTTGACTGTCCGCACGCGGATCGCCGGACCCGCCGGACGGAGGTGCCCGAGGATGCGCGGACCGTCACCCCTGCTGCGTGCGGCTCCGGGACGGGTCTTCGCCGAACCGCTGCGCGGGCTGTTGCTGCTCGCGGTCTTCGGGCTCACCGCCGCGGCCGGGGTGAGCGAGCCGCTCTACCTGCAGCACGCGGGCAACGCCGCGTTCGACCAGGCGCGCGCGGACATCCAGCCGGGGGTGAACGCCGACGACCCGAACGACGTCGTCCGAGTCGTCTTCCCCGACTCGCCCTTCGCCAAGGTCGCCTCGGGACTGCTGCGCGACCTCGACCACCTGCCGCACCTGGACGCGACCGAGCTCAGCGCCGGCTCGATCACCCGCGAGCTCGACACCAGCGCCACCTACGGGTCGGTGGTGTCGGTCGGCAAGCGGCAGCAGCGCGTCCGCCTGTTCGCCGTCGACCGTCCCGCGCAGCGGCTGCGGGCCGAGGGACCGACCGCGAGCACGCCCGGCGGCGTCTGGCTGCCGTCGTCGGTTGCCACCGCGCTCAAGCTGCGCGTCGGCACGCCGGTGACGCTCTCGATCACCCTGCCGACCGCGCCGGGCAGCCCGAAGTCGGTCACGCGGTCGGCGCAGGCGCCCTTCGCCGGCGCCTACGCCGTCGACCGACACTCGGCGAGTCCCGTCGACCCGGCGGGCTCCGTGCTGTGGAGCGACCGGCACGGACAACTGCCGACCGACTCGCTCACCGGCGACAACGCCGACCTGCTCGTGACCGATCCGGCGACCGCCGTGCGCCTTTCCGCCGCGACGCAGGACCAGCTGCAGTGGGTGGCGCAGCGCCGCCTGCTGCCCCACACGACACTCGGCCAGGCCACGGCCACGGTCGCCGCGGTCAAGACCTTCAGCGATGCGGTCGAGGTGCTGCCGTCCGCCGTGAGCGGGCCGACGCCGCTGCGCGTCATGGTGCTGTCCGGCATCGCCGGCCTCACCGGTCCCGCGCACGACGAGGTCGCCGCGACGTCCGGGCCGATGCGGTCGCTGGCCCTCGCCACCGCCGGGCTGGGCCTCGTCGCACTGTTCGGGATCACGGCATTGACCGTGCGCCGACGTCGCGACGAACTGCGGCACGCCGCGTTCCTCGGCATCTCGCCGTTCACGCTCGCGCTGCACGGTGCCGTCGAGTGCCTGGTGCCGATGGTCGTGGCCGCGACCGGGGCGGTGCTCGTCGGCATCGCGGTCAGCCCGCAGTGGGGTGCGGCGTTCACCGACGGCATTCGGATCACCGCCGCGCTCTGCGGTGGCGCGCTGGCGCTCATCGCGGCCACCACCGTCGTCGCGGCGGTCGTGTGGAGCACACCCGAGTCGGTGCCGTCGGCCGCGCGCCGCGGTCGCGCCGCCGTGCCCGCCGCTATCGCCGCAGCCCTCGGCGCGGTGGTGATCAGCCTGTACGGCGACCACGGTGCGTCGGTGTCGAGCTGGCTCGCCCTGCTCATCCCGGTGGTGGGCCTGCTCGCCGTCGGGGCCATCGCGGGGTACGTCCTGGTGGGGGCGGCGCAACGTGCGTCCCGCTGCCTGCCCGCCGGCGTCCCGGACAGCACGCGCGGACGCTTCGCCGTGCGCCTCGCCCTGCGCCGGCTCGCCGCAGGCGGCCTGCTCGTCGTGCTCATCGTGGCCGGGCTGACCACGGCGATCGGCATGCTGCTGTTCGCACGCACCTCGACGGCGGCGACCGTCCGTGCCGTCGCCGACCGCACCGCCGTCTCCGTCGGCGCGCGGACGGTCGTCACCATCGACGGCTCGGCGCTGCTCGACCCGACCGCACCGGCCGCCCGGCCGAGCGCGCAGGGGCACGACCCGACGCCGCCGAGCGGCAGCACGCTGGTCTGGAACACCCAGGTCGACACCATCGACGGGGTCGGCTCGCAGCAGTTGGTGGTGATCAGTCCGCGCACGTTCCCGGCCGTCGCGTCCTGGGGCAGCGGACGCGAGCTGGCCGCCGCCCGGGCCGAGACCGCGACCTTCGTCCGGGGCCCGGGAGCCACGGCCAGACCGATCGTCCCGGTGCTCGCCATCGGCCTCGACCATCTTCGCGACGGCACGACCTTCGCCTCGACCGTCGGGTTCCAGCCGGTCATCTTCACCGTGGTCGGGCACGCCGCGCTGTACCCGGGTCTTCGGTTCGGCCTGGTCACCACGTCGACCTCGCTCTTCCCGCGGCTCGGTGCCTACGACCCGCGGCTCGCCCCTCCCCACCCCCTGTCGGCCACCCAGTACTCGGGCTTCGGGGTGTCCGTGTGGTCGCGGCACGGGCTCGGCGAGCTGCGCCGGCAGCTCGGCGGCATCGAGATCGGCTCGGTCAGCACGGCCGCGCAGATCGAGGACAGCCCGGTCTACCGCTCCGCGCGCGACGCCGTCGACTACCGCGAACTGCTCACGGCCTGCCTGGTCGTGCTCGGGGCGGCGGGCGTGATCCTGTTCGTCGAACGGACGGCCGCCTCGGCGCGGGTCTCCGAGCTGATGCTCGTCGTCTCCGGGCTGCGGGCGTCGGGTGTGCTCACCGCACGACTGCTCGAGATCGTGGGGTGGGTGCTCGCCGCCGTCGGGGCCGCCGTCGCGTCCGTCCTCGTCCTGAGCACCTTCTCGTCGCGGTTGCTCGAGTTCGGCGGCGGCGACCCGCCACCGCTCTACGTGCACGTCTCGGCGCACGACCTGCTCAGCGTCGCGCTCGCCGCGTGTGTCGGCGCCGCGGCGCTGCTCGCGACCATCAGCTGGACGACGCGGCGGCGCGTGGCACTGGAGGCGATGCGCGGTGAGTAGCGGTCCGGTCGGGCGCTGCACCGACCTCGTCAAGGTGTTCGACGCCGACACCGGGTCGGTCGTCGCGCTCGCGGGCGTCGACGTCGAAGTGCGGCCGGGTGAGGTGACGGTGCTGATCGGGCCGTCCGGCAGCGGCAAGTCGACGCTGCTCGCGATGCTCGGGCTGCGCGACACCCCGACCGCCGGCGCGGTCACGTGGGACGGCCGCCCCGCCGACGACCTGACCCGCCGCGAGCGGGCGGACCTGCGCCGCCGCATCCTCTGGGTGACGCAGCGGCCTGCGGCGGCGCTCTTCCCCCACCTGTCGGCCGAACGGCACGTGGCCCAGACGATGCGCGCGACCGGTGCCGAGCACGACGACCCCGCCGAGGTGCTCGACCGCGTCGGCCTGCTGCCGCTGCGCTCGACGCCGACGCGGTTCCTCTCCGGCGGCGAGCAGCAGCGCCTCGCCGTCGTGTCGGCCGCGGTGACGCGTCCGGACGTGTTGATCGCCGACGAACCGACCGCCGAACTCGACGACCACTCGAGCGGCCTCGTCTTCGACCAACTGCACGCGCTGGCCGAGCACGGCTCGACCGTCGTCGTCGCCACCCACGACGCCCGGGTGCGGTCGCTCGCGACTCGGGTCGTCGAGATGCGCGACGGCATCCTGGTCGCCGAGGGCGTCGGTGACGGTGCGCTGCGCGCGCGCATCGACTCGCGCCGTCGCGTCGAGCTGCCACCGGCGGCCGTCGCGGCGCTCGGCACGGAGCACGTGGACATCACCGTCACCGAGCACGGCGTGCTCCTCACCCCGGCGCGTCCGGCATGACCGCCCCGCTGCTCGAGGTGGAGGCCGTCGGCCTCGAGGTGCGCCTGCGCCGGCGTGCCCTCCCGGTGCTGCACGAGGTGACCTTCACGGCGTCTGCCGGCCAACGGGTGGCGCTCTCGGGACGCTCGGGGTCCGGCAAGTCGTCGCTGTGCGCCCTGCTCGCCGGCTTCCGGCCGCCCACGAGCGGCCGCGTCCGCATCGACGGCGTCGACGCCGACCGCATCGGCGACTGGTCGCTCGTGTCGTACCTGCCGCAGCACGCCGCGCTCGACCCGGTGCTGACGGTCGGTGAGAACGTCGCGGTCGCCACGGTGGGCACGTCGGCTTCGCCGGAACCCGCCGACGACCTGCTCGAGCGGCTCGGCCTCGGTCGGCTCATCGACCGCCGTGCCGACCAGCTGTCCGCCGGCGAGCGGCAGCGTGCCGCCCTGGCCCGCACGCTGCTCGGTGGACGCCGGTTGGTCGTGCTCGACGAACCGACCAGCGCCCAGGATGCCGGCCACCTGTCGCTCGTGCTCGACGCCGTGGATCGTGCGGCCGCCGCCGGCACGTGCGTGGTGGTCTCGACCCACGACGCCCGTGTGCTGCGGCGGTGCGACCTCGTCGTCCCGCTCGCCGACGGCACGGTGCGGGCGGTGGCCTGACGGCGTCGGCGTCCTCGGCCGGTCAGGCCGCCCGACGGACGCGCCCGAGCAGGGCGGCGAGCCCGGCCGCGGCGACGGCGTTGAGCGCGACGATGACGGCGATGGCCCAGTGCCGGTCGGCGTCGTACACGGCGCCGAGCACGATGCCGGCGGCCAGCAGGCCGGCCCCGCGCACGAGCGCGAACCACCCGAACGCCACTGCCCGGCCGGCGCTCGGGACCAGTTCGGTGACGACGGCCTTGGCGGTCGAGTCGAGCACGCCGCTGACGACGGCCCACGCGCCGACACCGAGCCACACCAGCGCCGCGCTGGTCGTGAGGGCCAACGCGGCAAGGGCGGCAGCGACCGGCACGGCGAGCAGGACGAACGGGCCACAACGGTCGTAGAGCCGACCCACGACGGGCCCGCTCGCACCGTCCACCGCCATGGCCGCGGCGAACAGCAGCGGCACGTGTGCCGCGGTGAGCACGTGATGGGTGACGGCGTGGAACGCGAGCAGCGGGAACGAGACGATCCCGACCGAGAGCAGCCCGACGAGGGCCGCGTACTGCCAGAACAGGCGCGGCAACCTGCGCGACTCGGGGTGCCCTGCGGTGTCGGGACGGGGCGTCTCCACCTCCTCGTCCTCGAAGCTGCGGGGATCAGGTACCCGCCGGCGCAACCAGCCGAGCAGCACCAGGACGGCGACCCCGGGCACGGCGAGCACGCCGAAGGCGAGGCGGTAGTCGTCGGTGCGCCAGGCCAGGACGCCGGCGAGCACGAGCGGCCCGAGCACGGCGCCGGTCTGGTCGAGGGCCTGGTGCACGCCGAAGCCGGTGCCGCGTCCGGTGCGGGCGGCGGCGAACGAGAGCAGCGTGTCCTTGGCCGGCGAGCGCACGGCCTTGCCGAGCCGCTCGCCGCCGTACAGCAGCAGTGCGGGCACGAGCGCGCCGGTGGCGCCGATCAACGGGACGCTGACGGCGGTGAGCGCGTAGCCGAGGATCGTCCAGCGCCAGTAGTGGCGGGTGCGGCTGACGGCGTAGCCGGACATGACCCGCAGCCCGTACCCGATGAACTCGCCGGCGCCCGCGGCGGCGCCGACCACCGTGGCCGAGGCGCCGAGGGTCGTGAGGTACGGACCGATGATGCTCCGCGCGCCCTCGTAGACCATGTCGGCGAGCAGGCTGACGACGCCGAAGACGAGGACGAACCGCCACGGGCTCAGCCCGGGGGCCGTGGTGCGGTCAGCGGCGGCCATGCCGGTAAGCCTGTTGCGCGAGCTCGAACAGCTGCTCGGTGTGGTGCAGGGCGAGCGCCGTGGCCGCGGCGGTGACCAGCACGAGCGCCGCGAGCACTGCGACGCGCCAACGGGCCGGCGGGCCGGCGGGGTCACGCAGCGCGGCCGTGCGGGTCACGACGTCCGCGGCGCCGGCGAACAGGACGGGGGTCGGGCGGGCAGCCCGGGCCGGTGCCGTGGCGACGCGCTCGACCGCGTCGGCGACGGTCGACCGGGACGTCGCTGCCGCGGCGTCCTCGTCGGCCCAGCGCTCACAGGCCAGCTCGAGCGCGGCGGGGATGCGGGCAAGGGTCGGCAGCACTGCCGTTGCCAGCCCTACCGCCAGCTGGTGCAGGTGGTGTCGATGGGCCAGGTGCGACCGCTCGTGGGTGAGCACGGCGCGTCGTCCGGACGCGTCCAGGTGCTGCAGCAGGGCGGAGGTCATGACGATCCGGCCGGGCCGCCCGGGAACGGCGAACGCCTGCAGCGCGGTGCTGGGCACGACCGCCAGCTCGGCGCCGGTGTCCGGCAGCGCTGCGGCCAGCCGTGCTGCATCGCGGACGCCGCCCAGGCGCCGTGCGGCGGTCAGCAGGAGGCGCGTGGCCACGACCGCGATGACGAGGCCGGCGACGGTGCCGACCGGGACGGCGTAGGGATCGCTCGCGCGCAGCACGCTCGTCGCCCACCCACCCCGGGCCCGGGCCGGCGGCGCCTCGGCGAGCGCGAGGAACGCGAGCACCGCGAGCCCGGCCGACGCCGCGCCGGCCGCGGTCACGGCGCCGGCCGACAGCCCCCAGGTGGCGCAGGCCGGCGGCAGGCGGGGGGCGAGGCGCGGCGCCGCCATGCCGAAGACCGTGGCGAGCAGCATCGGCAGCAGCAGCCAGCCCAGCATCACGGCTGGGTCCCGTCGCGCTGTCCGCCGAGCAGGTCGCGCAGGGTGGCCGCGTCCTCGGTGCTCAACGAGCCGAGGAACCGGGCCAGGACCGTCGACCGGTCACCGCCCCGGTCGAGGATCGCCTGCATGCGCGCCGCAGCGAGACCCGCGTCGTCCAGGACGGGGGTGTACGCGTGCGCCCGGCCGGCCGTCTCGCGCTGCACCGCGCCCTTCGCGTGCAGCCGGGTGAGGATCGTCTGCACCGTGTTGTAGGCCAGTCCGGTGCCGAGCGCATCGACGACCTCGGCGGTCGTGAGTGGGCGTCGCGCCGCCCACAGCGTCGCGAGCACTTCCGACTCGAGACCGCCGCTCGCCCGCCGCTTCGTCACGCGAACCGGACGATGCTGGCGGCACCGGCGACGAGGCAGTAGATCGCGAACGGCGTCAGGGTGCGTGTCTCGAACCACCGGGTCAGCCACCGCACGGCGGCGTAGGCGGCGACCCCGGCCACGACGAAGCCCACCAGCACCTGGCCGTGGATGCCCTTGCCGGCGGCACCGGCGAGGTCGGGCAGCTTGAGCACGCCCGCGGCGAGGATCACCGGGGTCGCGAGCAGGAACGAGAAGCGGGCGGCGTCGCGGTGCGACAGCCCGCGCAGCAGACCACCCACCATCGTGATGCCGGAGCGCGAGATGCCGGCCAGCAGGGCCAGGGTCTGGAAGGCACCGATCACCGCGCCCTCGCCGTAGTGCAGGGTGGCGAGTCGACGGGCGGGTCGCTCGACCCGCACGGCGACGCCGCCGTCACCCGGCGTCGCCGACGGGCCGCCGGTCGCCGCGTCCGCCGTGTCGTCCATGTCCTCCGGGTCGATCGGCGCGCGCCGGCGCAGCGCCTCGCCGGCCAGCAGGATCAGCCCGTTGATCGCCAGGAAGACCGCGGCGGCGAGCGGCTTGGCGAACCGCGTGCGGAAGGTGTGCTCCAGCGCCAGCCCGGTGATGCCCACCGGGATCGTCGCGATGACGAGCAGCCAGGCGAGGCGCTCGTCGGCGTCGCGAGCCACGATGCGTCGCTGCTGCACCGTCGGCCGCAGCGTGCGCAGCAGCCCGCGGATGATCCGCACCCAGTCGTGCCGGAAGAACAGGACGAGGGCGAGCGCGGTCGCGACGTGCAGCGCGACGATGAAGGCGAGGTACGGGCTGGACCCGCTGTTGCCCGTGGCCGACTGGGTGACCAGGCTGTTCCAGCTGCCACCGATCCATGCGGGCACGAGCACCGAGTGCCCGAGGCTCGAGACCGGGAACAGCTCGGTCACGCCCTGCAGCAGCCCGATCACGACCGCCTGGAGATAGGACAGCACAGCAACTCCTCCGCCGGGGAGGAGGACCGTCCCCACTCCTACGAACGTGTAGGAGATTAGCGGCCGTGATCGTCCGCAGCGATCGCGACGCGGCGGTCCTTCAGGAATCGGTCAAGGTTCCGCGGCCGCCGGTCGGCGGGACCAGGCGCAGCCCAGGAGCCCGGACGGCACCACGCTCGCGATCATGGACCTGACGAGCTCTTCGACGATCCCGGGGCACTTCAACCGCGCTGCAACCACGTTCCCGCATGGTCGGCCGGTCAAGGTCGATCGCCGGACATCGGCGCCGCGCCCAGTGGCCGTGTGCGCCGCGCGCATCCGGAGGACAGGAGCAGGTCATGCGGTGGAACAGCAAGCTCGCGGGCATCGCGGCGATGGCCGTGGTCACGGTGCAGGGGGTCGCGCCGGTCGCGGCCGATGCGGCGGTGCCGCGCATCATCGATCTCGGGACGCTGCCCGGCGGCTCGCAGAGCGACATCTTCGGCACCGACGATCACGGGCTGTGGGTCGGGGCTTCCGACGACGGCAACGGCGACCAGCACGCCGTCCTCTGGCAGGACGGACGGATCCGTGACCTGGGCGTGCCGACGGCCCCACCCGACGGCCCTGAGGTCTGGGCCTCGGACGTCAACCACCACGACGTCATCGTCGCGAACGGCGCCGAGTCCGCTGCGCGCCAGGACGTCTCGCGCGCCTACGTCTGGCGCGACGGTCAGGTGCGACCGCTGCCCATGCCACCCGGAGCGGACGCGAACTGGTCGAGCTTCGTCCGGCGGATCGACGACGAGGGCACCGCCGTCGGCAGCATCACCGACGACGCCGATCCCGCGGTCGAGCACCCGGTGGTCTGGCCGCACGGCGGTGCCCCGCGCTTCGTGGAACTGCCCGCGGGCTACGACGGCGGAGCCGTGCTGGGCATCGACGACCGCGGCGACCTCGTCGGCCAGATCTACAACCAGGACGTCGGGCTGGCGGTCCGCTGGGATCGTGCGGGACACGCGCACCCGCTGGGCAGCGCCGACCAGGACGGCTTCAGTCAGGCCAATGTCGTGGACGAGGACGCCACCGCTGCCGGTGTGTCCGACTTCGGACACACGCTCCCCGGCGCCGAAGCGGTGACGTGGCGCGACGGCACCGAGCGCGGGCTCGGCTTCTTCCCGGGCGGCGACTTCAGCTGGGTCTACGCGACGAACGGCCACGGCGCGTACGCGGGCGTCGCCGGCATCGGCGCGTTTCCGGATGACACCGAGTACGTCATGATCGTGCGCTGCGGGCCGCACCCGGTGCCGCTCACCCTGCTTCCGCTCTCACGCCGGTTCGGGGACGCCACCGGTGCGGCCCACGCCGTCTCCGCCGATCTCACGGTCGGCGGCGACAGCGAGACCGCGGACGGCGAGATGCACGCGACGTTGTGGACGCACGCCTTCGACCAGGGGTTCGTCCCGGGCTCGGTCGCCGCGAGCAGCGTGCGGGCGGGCTGACGCCACGGCCAGAGCTGCCGTCGCGGTCGCACAGGACGGCGCCGTTCTCGGTCTGGAGGCGTGGACCAGCGTTGACCGGCTACCGCAGCCGGGCGATCACCGGGTCGGCGTCGGTGAGGGCGACCTGGAACGGCGCTGTGGTGCGCGCGCTCGCCATCGAGATCACGACGTCGTCGGCGAGATACGACCGGACCTCGGCGAAGTCCTCGTCGAGACCGGTGCCCCGCGCGCGCTACGACGCCGCGATGGATCGGAGGACGATCTGACGCTCGCCCATCCCGTCCATCCGGGCACCTCCGTCGGTGGTCGGGCACTTGCCGGCGGCGATCGGTGCCCCCGGCAGGATTCGAACCTGCGACGCCCGGCTTAGGAGTCCGGCGCTCTATCCCCTGAGCTACGAGGGCGGGGAAGGACGGGCCGTCCGTTCCCCCGTCCTGACCGGGCCAGTCTTTCAGATCACCGCCGGTGCCGCAGCGACAGGTGATGTGCCCGGACGTATGCCCGCGGGCGATCACCGCGGCAGGGGCAGGCCCTGCGCAGCGGTCGGGAACGCCTCGACGTCGGCGACGCCGTTGCTGAACGCGCCGTTGGTGACGACCAGCGTCGAGCCGTCGAAGGCGGGTTGGGTCGGGTACGACAGGCCGTCCGACCGATCAGCGAGGACTGTGGGGCGTCCACTCGCGACGTCGATCCGGACGAGGCGATTCGTCCGGTTGACCGTGGCGACGACGTTGCCTTCGGTGTCCACGGCGATGCCGTCGATCGTGCGCAACTGCTCCTGCTGCGTCACGAGCACGGGCGCGAGGGGCGCCCCCGATGCCGACAACGGCACCCGCACGAGCCGTCCGCTGTCGGAGACCGCGACATAGAGCGCGTGCCCGGTGGGATCGAACGCGACGCCGTTCGGCCCGAGCCCCTTGCTCGGCGCGAGCAGTCCGCCGCTCACCCACGGGGTCGTCAATGTCGTGTGGGAGGCCGACGGCGTGAAGCGCCAGAGCGCACCGAGGTCGCTGTCGGACACGACCAGGTCGGCGCCCTGCACCGCCAGGCCGTTCGGGAAGCTGCCGGCCGGGAGGGTGAGCACGCGTCGCGCCGCGCCGCCGCCGGGCGGGACGACGAGGACGCCGGGCGCCGGGTCGTCGGACAGCGTCGCGACCGCGACGTACAGGTCGCCGGCGCGGTCGAACGCGAGACCTGTGAGCAGGCCGCTACCGATCGGCAGCCCGGAGGCGTACGTCGTGACCTCACCGGCCAGCGACACACGAACGATCGAACCGGCGAAGCCCAGGGAGACGTAGAACGCACTGTCGCGCACGGCCACCGACTCGGGGAACGACCCGGCCGGAAGGACGGCGATCGGTTGCGGTGGGTTCGGGCCGCCAGGGGTACCGGCGGTCGCGGGTGCCGCTGCCGTGAGCACGAGCGCCGCCACCGCCGAGACGATGCCGATGCCGATGCC
Source organism: Jatrophihabitans sp. (assembly GCF_051960575.1). Lineage (GTDB taxonomy): Bacteria > Actinomycetota > Actinomycetes > Mycobacteriales > Jatrophihabitantaceae > JBQCEE01. The sequence continues at coordinate 1,668 of NZ_JBQCEE010000353.1, read as the reverse complement.
GTGTGCCGTCCGCCGTCCGTGTGCCATGCCGTCCGACCTCCCGCCGCCGACGTCCTCACGACGACGAGACGCCGTCAGAGCGCCCCGGGATAGGGACTTGTGGCGCGTCCGTCGCCCGGCGGCCGGACCCCGACGAGCAGGGGGCGAACATCACGGTGGACGGCGGGCGTCTCCCGGGTAGGAACCCGTGCAGCGAGCTCGCTGAACCCATGCGAAGCGGACAGACCCTGATGGTGTGAAGGATGACCGTCGACGACGCCGAACCACTGGCGCCCTGCGACCCCGGCGCCGCCCCGATCACGGACTGTGCGCGGTGCGCCGTCCTCGAACGCGACCTCGCGCTCGCGCGCCAGCAACTCGCGCGGGCCGAAGTGACGATGGCCGGGATGGTCGAGGCCCTCGGCCGCGCCCGCACCATCGGTGCGGCCGTGGGCATCGTGATGTCGGCACTCACCCGCACGCAGGACGAGGCGTTCGCCTACCTCGTCAAGGTGAGTCAGCGGCTGCACGTGCGAGTGCGCGAGCTGGCCGAGGAGATCGTGCTCACCGGCGCCGTGCCGGAGCTGCCCGTCTCGCGACGGAACACGGACCGGCAGGCGTCGGCGCCGTGATCAGCCGGTCGGTGCGAGCAGCGCGCGGATCGCGTCGTCGCCCGGGCGCACGCTGACCGTCTTCGGCTGCACCTTGGCGGCGGCGTGCAGCTTCGCGACGTCGCGGATCTGCTGCGGCTCGACCAGGCTCACGACGGTGCCCGAGGCGCCGGCGCGGGCCGTGCGTCCGGAGCGGTGCGCGTAGGTCTTGCTGTCGGCCGGCGGGTCGTAGTGGACGACCAGGTCGAGGTCGTCGACGTGGATGCCACGGGCCGCCACGTCGGTGGCGACGAGCACGCGGCTGCGTCCGGTCGTGAAGGCGTCGAGCGAGCGCTGGCGCTGGTTCTGGTTGAGGTTGCCGTGCAGCGCCTCGGCCGCGATGCCTCGCTTGCGGAACTGCTTGGCCAGCCGGTCGGCGCCGTGCTTGGTGCGGACGAAGAACAGCGTGCGGGTGTCGCGCGCGGCGATCTCGGCGGCGACGTCGACCTTGTGCTCGTGCACCACGGTGAGCACGCGGTGGGTCATCGTGCCCGCCGGCGTCTCGTCGCGGTCGACGGTGTGGATGCGCGCGCACGGCAGGTAGCGCTGCACGAGGCGGTCGACGTCACGGTCGAGGGTGGCGGAGAAGAGCAGGCACTGGCGTCCGGACGGCGTGGCGTCGAGGATCTTCGTCACCGCGGGCAGGAAGCCGAGGTCGGCCATGTGGTCGGCCTCGTCGAGCACCGCGACCTCGACGTCGGCGAGCGACACGGCACGCCGGTCGAGCAGGTCGACGAGCCGGCCGGGTGTCGCGACGAGCAGGTCGACGCGACCGCGCAGAGCGTTGATCTGCTTGCCGATCGAGAGCCCGCCGACCACGACGACGATGTCGAGCCCGAGGGCGTCGGCGAGCGGACGCAGCGCGGACTCGACCTGCGCGGCGAGCTCGCGTGTGGGCAGGAGCACGAGACCCCGCGGCGCGCCGGGCCGCGGACGCGAGCCCTGGCTCAACCGGGTGAGCAACGGCAGCCCGAACCCGAGCGTCTTGCCCGAGCCGGTGCGGGCGCGGCCGAGCACGTTGCGACCGGCGAGCGCATCG
>NZ_JBQCEE010000352.1:0-9154 GCF_051960575.1 Jatrophihabitans sp. | reverse complement strand
GCGGCATCGTCGTGATCATCATCCTGGTCCTGATGATCACCGCGACGCACTACAACAACGCGGGCACCGTCTGGCTGATCATCTTCGCGGCCATGGTGCTGATCGCCCTGGTCTGGGACCAGCAGCGGCGTCGCAACCTCTGGCGCAAGTAAGACTTCGGTAACCCCGACAGACCTGCCGGGACGCGACGCGCGGACCTAGCGTCCACGGCATGCGCCGCCGCACGCTCGTCCTGCTCGTCGCCGCCGCCGTGCTCATCCCGGTCGGTGCCTGGGCGGCGTACTGGTTCCAACCCTGGAAGCTGCTGACGAACGACACCGTGCACGACCGGTTGCCGGCGGTCGCCGCCGCCGACGTCACCACCCCATCGACACCCGCGAGTCGACCCGTCGGCCGGCCCGCGGCTCCCCCGGCCACCCGCGACACGCTGCTCGCACGCGGCCGCCTGATCAGCCACGAGCACGACACGTCCGGCACGGTGAGCGTCGTCCGCCTCGCCGACGGACGCCGGGTGCTCGCCATCGCCGACCTCGACACCAGCGAGGGCCCGGACGTTCACGTGTGGCTCACCGACCAGCGGGTCACCCCGGGCGGCTGGCGCGTCTTCGACGACGGCTGGCACGTCGACCTCGGCGGCCTCAAGGGCAACCACGGCGACCTCGTCTACGCGATCCCCCGGGACGTCGACCTCGGCCGCGCCCGCAGCGTCACGATCTGGTGCGATCGCTTCGACGTCTCGTTCGGCGCCGCCGCCCTCGTCCGCGTCGGTTAGACAGCCTTCTCCTGGAGGCCCCACGGCGAGCCGTAGCCGTCGGCGAGCAGCTCGAGGAAGGGGTCGGCCGGGAACGACTCCGGACCGAGCACGCCGGCACCCGACCAGACCCCGGAGTGGATCAGTTCGAGCGCGACGATCGGGTTGACCGCCGTCTGCCAGACCACCGCCTGCGACCCGTACTCCTTCATCGACCACTCGTTGTCGACCACGTGGTAGAGGTACGTCGACCGCGGCGTGCCGTCCTTCCCGAGCCCGCGCACCCACAGCCCCGCGCATGTCTTGCCGGTCATCCGGTCACCGAGCGTCGCCGGATCGGGCAGGCAGGCGGCGACGACGTCGCGCGGCGACACCTCGACGCCACCGACACGCACCGGCTTCGTCGAGTCGAGCCCCAGCTTGTGCAGCGTCTTCAGCACGCCGATGAACTCGTCACCCAGCCCGTACTTGAACGTCACCCGCTGCGCGTCGATCCACCGCGGGATGAGCAGCACCTCTTCGTGCTCGACGTTGACGCACTCGACCGGCCCGATGCCCTCCGGAAAGTCGAACACCTCGGGCTCGCTGAACGGCTCGGTCGTGAACCAGCCGCGCTCCTTCTCGTACACCACCGGCGGGTTCAGGCACTCCTCGATCGTGGTCCAGATCGAGAACGACGGCGCGAAGTCGTACCCCTCGACGACGAGGTTCGCCCCGTCGCGCACGCCCGCCTCGTCGATCCGGCTGAAGAGGTGATCGGCGGCGTAGCGCGCGAAGACGTCGGCGAGCCCGGGCTCGACACCCATGCCCACCAGCGCGATGCCACCGCTCGCCTCCCACTCGGACGCGAGCGCGAACTGCTCGTCGCCGAGCTTGACGCCGGGCATCCGGTACGGGTCGGACGCGTGCGGCGACGAGAGTGACATCGCCATGTCCAGGTAGTGCACGCCCGCCTGCAACGCCGCCCGGAAGATCGGCATCGTGAAGCGCGGGTCGGTCGCGCCGAGCACCGCGTCGAAGCGCCGCTGCTGCAGCAGTTCGACGATCGCGGCCTCGTCCGACGCGTCGAGCCGGACGGCCGAGAACCGCTCGTCCCGGGTCGCGTCGGCCGCCCGCTGCGCCCGCAGCTGGTCGTAGTCGGCGAGCACGACCTCGGTCACGAACGGGCGGCGGGCGGCGATGAGCGCGGCGGCGGACCCCACGCCGCCGGCACCGAGGATGAGCAGACGCATGCCGGGCACTCTAGGCTAGGGACGACGGAAAACAACGGTCCGCCGTCCGAAACACCACGGAAACCCTTGCCAGGTAGCTCTACAGCTGCGATAAACGCACTGACCCGATCAGGATGGAGAGCTGATGACCCGGACCGTCGCGCCGCCACCAGACCACTCGACCCCCGGCCTGACCGGCCAGAAGGGTCTCAAGTCGGGCGCCCTCGGACTTGTCTCGTCGGTCGTCATCGGCGTCGCCTCGACCGCCCCGGCGTACAGCCTGGCGGCCACCCTCGGGTTCATCGTCGCCTTCGTCGGCATCCAGTCGCCGATCATCGTCGTCCTCGCCTTCGTGCCGATGCTGCTGACCGCCATCGGCTACCAGCAGCTCAACAAGGCCGACCCCGACTGCGGCACCACCTTCACCTGGGCCACAAGGGCGTTCAACCCCACGACCGGCTGGCTGGGCGGCTGGGGCATCATCGCCGCCGACCTGCTGGTGATGGCGAGCCTCGCGCAGGTGGCCGGCCAGTACGTCTTCCTGCTCTTCAACGCCGACGGCATCGGCGGCGACCCGACGAGCGGTTGGGTGCTGCTCGTCGGCTGCCTGTGGATCGTGCTGATGACCTGGATCTGCTACGTCGGCGTCGAGCTGTCGGCGAACATCCAGAAGGCCCTGCTCACGATCGAACTGATCATGCTGCTGGTCTTCTCGATCGTCGCGCTGGTCAAGGTCGGCACCGGCAACGGCGTCGCGGGCTCCGTCACCTTCTCGTGGTCGTGGCTCAACCCGTTCGACGTCCCCGACTTCTCGTCCTTCGTCCGCGGCCTGATCCTGATGCTGTTCATCTACTGGGGTTGGGACAGCGCCGTGTCGGTGAACGAGGAGACCGAGGACGCGACCCGCACCCCCGGCCGGGCGGCCGTCATCTCGACCGTCCTGCTGCTGATCACCTACGCGCTGGTCACCATCGCCGCACAGTCCTTCGCCGGTGTCGGCGACAAGGGCATCGGCCTCGGCAACAGCGACAACTCCGGCGACGTGATCTCGATCCTCGGCAAGGCGGTGTTCGGCAGCGGCGCGCTCGGCACGACCCTGTCGCACCTGCTCATCCTGATGGTGCTCACGTCCGCGGCCGCATCGACGCAGACCACGATCCTGCCGACGGCGCGCACGTCGCTGTCGATGGCGACCTACCGCGCCATACCGAAGGTCTTCGCCAGGGTGCACCCGCGCCACCTCACGCCGAGCGTGTCGACGCTGGCCTTCGGCGGGATCTCGATCCTGATCTACGCCGTGCTGAACTACACCAGCAACGCCCAGAGCGTCATCGCCGACTGCGTCACGGCGCTCGGCATGATGATCGCGTTCTACTACGGGCTCACCGCCTTCGCCTGCGCGTGGTACTACCGCCGCGACGCGCGCACGCCCGGCGACCTGATGCTGAAGATCGTCCTGCCGACCCTCGGCGGCGTGATCATGTTCGGCGCCCTCGGCTGGAGCCTCCGCGACGCCTGGCTCGCCCCGAGCGACGTCAGCGCGAGTTACACGGGCTGGCACCTGCCGTTCTCGCCGCACTGGACGATCGGTGGCGTCTTCCTCATCGGTGTGGGCACCTTCGTCATCGGGGTCGTGCTGATGTTCGTCGCCCGCGCCACGTCCGCCCGCGCCTACTTCCGCGGCGAGACCTTGAACCGTGACACCGCCACCCTCGTCCCGGACGTGTACTGACCATGGACGAGATCTCGCTGGCGATCATCGAGCAGCTGCAGGAGGACGGCCGCCGGCCCTACGCCGCCATCGGCAAGGCGGTCGGCCTGTCCGAGGCTGCCGTGCGCCAGCGCGTGCAGAAGCTGATCGACACCGGCGTGATGCAGGTCGTCGCCGTCACCGATCCGATGCAGCTGGGCCGTGCACGCCAGGCGATGATCGGCATCTCGGTCAACGGCGACATCGAGATGGTCGCCGAGCAGCTGGCCAAGATCGACGAGGTCGACTACATCGTCATCACCGCCGGCAGCCACGACCTGATCGTCGAGGTCGTCGTGCAGGACGATCAACATCTGTTGAGCCTGCTGAACACGAAGATCCGCACCATCGAGGGCGTCGTCCGCACCGAGACGTTCGTCTATCTGAAGTTGGTCAAACAGACCTACAACTGGGGCGCTCGCTGAGCGCCTCCTGACCGCAGGAGAATCCCGTGACCACCCCCCAGTTCGCCGATCGGTTCGCCCACGGCTACGACCACGACGCCCTGTCGGCGTCGGCGCGCGAACACCTCTGGATGCACTTCACCCGCATGTCGGGCTACCGTCACGTCCCTGTGCCGACGATCGTCCGCGGCGACGGCGCGCGCATCTGGGACGCCCGCGGCAAGAGCTACCTGGACGGGCTGGCCGGGCTGTTCGTCGTCCAGGCCGGGCACGGCCGGCAGGAACTCGTGCAGGCGGCCGCGAAGCAGGCCAGCGAGCTCGCCTTCTTCCCGCTGTGGTCGTACGCGCACCCGCAGGCGATCGCGCTGGCCGACCGGCTGGCCACCCTCGCGCCGGGCGACCTCAACAAGGTCTTCTTCACCACCGGCGGCGGCGAAGCGGTCGAGACGGCCTGGAAGCTCGCCAAGCAGTACTTCAAGCTCACCGGCAAGCCGATGAAGCACAAGGTGATCAGCCGATCGATCGCCTACCACGGCACCCCGCAGGGCGCGCTGTCCATCACCGGCATCCCGGACGCCCGCAAGTGGTTCGAGCCGCTGGTGCCCGGCGCGCACAAAGCCGCCAACACCAACTTCTACCGCGCGCCCGAGCACGGCGACGACCTCGAGGCCTTCGGCCGGTGGGCCGCCGACGAGATCGACCGCGCGATCGAGATGGAGGGCCCCGACACGGTGGCCGCCGTCTTCGTCGAGCCGGTGCAGAATTCCGGCGGCTGCTTCCCGCCGCCGCCCGGGTACTTCCAGCGGCTGCGCGCGATCTGCGACAAGCACGACGTGCTGCTCGTCTCGGACGAGACGATCTGCGCCTTCGGCCGGCTCGGCACCACCTTCGCCTGCGACAAGTTCGGCTACGTGCCGGACATGCTGACCTGCGCGAAGGGCATGACGAGCGGCTACTCGCCGATCGGCGCGTGCCTCATCAGCGAGCGCATCGCCGAGCCGTTCTACAGCGGCGCCGACTACTTCCCGCACGGCTACACCTTCGGCGGCCACCCGGTGTCCGCGGCGGTGGCGATGGCCAACCTCGACATCTTCGAGCACGAGCGGCTCAACGAGCACGTGCTCGAGCACGAAGGCGCGTTCCGCGCGACGCTCGAGCGGCTGTATGACCTGCCGATCGTCGGCGACGTGCGCGGCGACGGGTACTTCTACGGCATCGAACTCGTGAAGGACAAGGCGACGAAGGAGACCTTCGACGACGACGAGAGCGAGCGGCTGCTGCGCGGCTTCCTTTCCAAGGCGCTGTTCGACGCCGGGCTGTACTGCCGGGCCGACGACCGGGGCGACCCCGTCGTGCAGCTCGCGCCGCCGCTGATCATCGGCCAGCGCGAGTTCGACGAGATCGAGGGCATCCTGCGTGCGGTGCTGACGGAGGCATGGAACAGACTCTGACCTCGTGACGACTGCCGCTCCCGATCCCGACACCGCCGCCGCAGCGCTCGCCGGCCGCGCCCATCGCGCCACCGACACGCTGCACTCGTTGATCTACTTCGTGCCGGAGGCCGACGAGGAGTTCTCGGCCGTGGGGCTGCGTCCCGGGCGGATGCACTACTTCGCGAGCCGATCGGCCCCGATGGGGCCGGTCGGCGCCGCGGTGACCGCGGCGACCTTCCACAACTTCAACCCCGCACTGGTGGCGAAGTACATCCCGCGCGCGTGGACGCTGGCGAGCATCGACGACATCCTCGCCGCGCGGCTGCGGGTGGTCGACCGCGCGTACCGCCGCCTCGGCCTGCTCGAGCACGCGGCCGAGATCGACGAGCTCGCGCAGTTGCTGCGCGAGGCGGCCGGCGACCTGCCGGTCGAGGGCCGGCCGCTGTTCGCCGGCCACGCCGAGCTGGCCTGGCCCGACGAGCCGCACCTGGTGCTGTGGCACGCCGTGACGCTGCTGCGCGAGTACCGCGGCGACGGCCACATCGCCGCGCTCGTCACGGCCGGGCTGTCCGGGCTCGAGGCGATCATCACGCACTGTGCGACGGGCCGCGGCATGACCGTGGCAGCGGCGCGGCACCTGCGCGGCTGGAGCGAGGACGATTGGGCGGCGGGTGAGGCCGGGCTGCGCGAGCGCGGCCTGCTCGACGGCAGCGAGCTCACCCCGGCCGGGGTCGAGCTGCGCGCCACGATCGAGGCCACGACCGACCGGCTCGACACGGCCGCCTGGTCCCGGCTCGGCGAGCAGCGCACGCTGCGCGCGATCGAGCTGGGCAAGCAGTTGAGCCGCGAGGTGGTCGCGACCGGCGTCTTCGGCAGCGGCGTCTTCGGCCGCTGAGCGGTGCATGATCGACACCCGTCCCGACCGGCTGCAGGCGGTCGGGACGGGTGTCGATCACGGCATCGACCGGCCGGTTTGTCGCGCGCCCGGCGTGGGCATCGAGCGGGTATGACGCACGACCAGCCCCCGCGCCGCCGCTACCTGCTCTGCCCGCCGACGCACTTCGCGGTCGACTACAGCATCAACCCGTGGATGGACCCGGCCGGCCCGGTCAGCGCCGACCGCGCCGTCGCGCAGTGGCGGGGTGTGCACGACGCGCTGGTGCGGGCCGGTCACGAGGTGCTGCTGCTCGAGCCGCAGCCGACCCTGCCGGATCTGGTGTTCACCGCCAACGGCGGCATCGTCATCGGCGACCGCGCGCTCGTCGCCCACTTCCGGCATCCGCAGCGCGCTGCCGAGTCGGTGCTCGTCGCCGCCCGGCTCGCCGAGCTCGGTCTCGACGTCCACACTGCCGAGCACGTCAACGAGGGCGAGGGCGACTTCCGGCTCGCCGGCGACATCGTGCTCGGCGGCCACGGGCTGCGGTCGGAGGCGGCGGCCGTGCGCGAGGTGGCCGACTTCTTCGACCTGCCGGTCGTGCCGCTCACCCTCACCGACCCGCGGTACTACCACCTCGACACCGCACTCGCCGTGCTCGACGACGACACGGTCGCCTACCTGCCCGAAGCGTTCGACCCGGCGAGCCGCGGCATCCTGCGCGACCTGTTCCCCGACGCGATCACCGCGAGTGCGCAGGACGCCGCCGTGCTCGGCGTGAACATGGTGAGCGACGGACGCACCGTGCTGATGTCGGCCGAGGCGCCGGACCTGGGCGCCCGTATCGCCGAGCGCGGGTTCACCGTCGTCCCGCTCGAGCTCGACGAGCTGCGCAAGGCCGGCGGTGGCGCGAAGTGCTGCGTGCTGGAACTGCACCAGCAGCCCGCCGGCACCGCCGACGACACGGTCGTCGCCGGCGGTGCGCTCACCGCCGGGTGAGGGTCAGCCGTCGCCGCCGCCGTGCGGCTGGACGTGCTTGACGTAGTCCCACGCAGCCTTCGCGCCGGAATCGCCGATGCGGTAGAGCCAGATCAGGGCCAGGACGACGACCACCACGCTCAGCACCGACAGCACCGGCTGGGCCCACTTCGGCAGCGTGCGCGCGGGCAGCACCGCCGTCGCCGTCGCTGTCGCCCCCGCACCCGAGCCGCCGTGCTCGCCGGCACGTGCCTCGGCCTTCGGCGCGAGCAGCGGCACCGACTCGCCGTCGACGTAGCGTCCCGCCGCCCACACCGCGACCGACACCAGGAACAGGGCCGCGGCGAACGGCAGCAGCTGGTCGCCCAGTTCCGTGTGGTCGTGCACCAGCTGACTGTCCGGTACCCGGTGCTGCAGCCACTCGCCCGCGCTGGTGGTCAGCGGTACGAACACCAGCGCGACGAAGGCCAGCAGCGGCGTCACGATGCCGAGACGGCGCCGGGCCTTCGGCGAGAAGACGTGCAGCAGGAGCGCGATGCTCGCCAGCGGGATCATCACCACCACGACGTGCAGCAACAGGACGTGCGCGGGCAGGCCGTTCAGGGTGTCCATGCGTCTCTCTCTCACGTGCGGGGGTTCGCAACGAACTACGTCACCGACCACCTTCCCGGTTCACCGCAGTGGCGCGCCGCGCACGTGGTCGAAGATCAGACTCGTTTCAGTCAACGCCACATCAGGGTCGCTCGACAGGTTCACGACCACGAAGTTGCGCAGGTCCTCGGTGTCGTGCGCGGCGATGTGCACGAGGAAGTCGTCGGCGCCACCGAGGAAGAAGACGTTGAGCACCTCGGGCAGCGTGGCGATCGACGCCATGAACGCCGGGATGTGGCCGCGGGCGTGCGACTGCAGCCGCACCGCGATCATCGCCTGCAGGCCGCGTCCGAGGGCGGCCGGGTCGACGTCGGCGTGATAGCCGCGGATCACCCCGCTCTCGCGCAGCGCGCGGACGCGGGCCAGGCACGTCGACGGCGCGATGCCGGCGGCCTCGGCCAAGGCGTTGTTCGGCATGCGCGCGTCCTCGGCGAGCAGGGTCACCAACGTGCGGTCGACGTCGTCCAGCGGCCGCCGAACTTCCTTCGCCCGTGGCGCCGCGGGAACGGTCGCTGCCGAACCTCGTCGCGTCGGACGCGGCGTCGACGAAATCTTCTGCGGAGGGATGGACCGCTCACCGTGCATTCGTCCATGCTGGCACGCACACGACACGCAGAGAAGGGCGGTCCCCCGCGATGAAGGTCGGCATCCCGCGCGAGCTCAAGAACCACGAGTACCGGGTCGCGATCACGCCCGCCGGCGTGCACGAACTGGTGCGCCACGGCCACGAGGTCTTCGTGGAGCACGAGGCGGGCGTCGGCTCGTCCATCCCGGACGAGGACTACGTGGGCGCGGGCGCCAAGATCCTCGACACCGCCGACGCGGTGTGGGAGACCGCCGAGCTGGTGCTCAAGGTGAAGGAGCCGATCGCCGAGGAGTACCACCGCATGCGCAAGGACCAGGTGCTGTTCACGTACCTGCACCTCGCCGCCGACCGCGCCTGCACCGACGCCCTGCTCGCCGCCGGCACCACCGGCATCGCCTACGAGACCGTGCAGCTGGCCGACAACAGCCTGCCGCTGCTCGCGCCGATGTCCGAGGTCGCGGGCCGCCTCGCACCGCAGGTGGGCTCGTACCACCTCATGCGCCAGGGCGGCGGACG
>NZ_JBQCEE010000351.1:0-6636 GCF_051960575.1 Jatrophihabitans sp. | reverse complement strand
CCCCCGCTGCGCGCCGCGGCGGTCCGACCGGTGGCCGCGCGCCGGGACGCGGTGCCGGGCAGCACGGGCGCCCCTCCGCCTCCGGTCGACGGCTCCGACGGACGTGCGACGTCGGTCATGCGCTCTCCTTCAGGTCACGGGCGGGGGCGATGCGTTCGGCGGCGCGCAGCCGCACCGAGGCGGCGCGCGGGTTGGCGGCGATCTCGTCGTCGGTGGCGGGTTCGCTGCCGCGGGTCAGCAGCCGCAACTCGGGGCCGCGGTCGGCCAGGGACACGGGCAGGTCGACCGGGGTGCGGTCGGTCGCGAGCCGGGCGAAGGCCTGCTTGACGATGCGGTCCTCGAGCGACTGGTAGGAGAGGACGGCGATGCGGCCGCCGACGCGGAGCGCGTCGAGGGCGGCGGGCACGGCGGTGCGCAGCGCGTCCAGCTCGCGGTTCACCTCGATGCGCAGCGCCTGGAAGGTACGCTTGGCCGGGTGGCCGCCGTGGCGTCGCGTCGCGGCCGGGATCGCGTCGCGCACCAGCTCGGCCAGTTCGGCGGTCGAGGTCAGCGGGCTCGTGCGGCGGCGGCGGTCGATGGCCTGCGCGATCCGCAGCGCGAAGCGCTCCTCGCCGTACTCGCGCAGCACCCGGGCCAGGTCGGGCACGGCGTAGCCGTTCACGACGTCCGCGGCCGTGGCGCCCGTGCTCTGGTCCATCCGCATGTCGAGCGGCGCGTCCTGCGCGTAGGCGAAGCCCCGATCGGCGAGGTCGAGCTGCATGGACGAGACGCCGAGGTCGAACAGCACGCCGTCGACGGCCGGCAGGTCGAGCTCGGCGAGCACCTCGGGCATGCGGTCGTAGACGGCGTGCACCAGGTGCACGCGGGTGGCGAAGCGGGCCAGGCGGGCGCGGCTGCGGTCGAGGGCCGCCGGATCGCGGTCGAGCCCGACGAGGGTCAGCTGCGGGTGCGCGGTGAGCAGGGCCTCGGCGTGGCCGCCCAGCCCGAGCGTCGCGTCGACGGCGACCGCCGGCCGGTCGCTCAAGGCGGGGGCGAGCAGGGCCAGCACCCGCTCGAGCAGGACGGGGACGTGCGTGACGGTGGGGACCGGTGGGGGGACGAGTGGGGATGGGTCCGGGGAGACGGCGCGCGGGTCGTCCGGAGCGGTCATGACGTCCTTCGGCGGTGGTGCGGCGGGCGGGGAGTCGCAGGGCCGGTGTCGTCCGGACGGGTCCCCGCCCGTCCCCCACCCGACGGAGGTCGCCTGGCACCGGGGAAGGTGCGCCAGGTGGCGTCCGGGGGTGGTGGACGGGAGGGGGCCGATCGGGACGACGCGCGGCGGGGGGGGGCGGTGGTGCGTGCGGGGTGGTGCGGTCGCGCCGTCAGAACAGGCCGGGCAGCACCTCCTCGGCGACGTCGGCGTAGTCCTGCTCGGTGCTGCTGAGGTACTGCTGCCACGCCTCGGCGTCCCAGACCTCGAGCCGGGTGTTGGCGCCGATGACCGCGCAGTCCTTGCTCAGGCCGGCGTAGTCGCGCAGGTGGGGAGGGATGGTGATGCGTCCCTGGCTGTCGGGTGCCTCGTGGGACGCGCCGGCGAACAGGTGCCGACCGTAGTTGCGCACCTTGACGTCGGTGATCGGGGCCTGGCGCAACGCCTCGGTGAACCGGTCGAACTCGGTGACCGAGAAGACGTAGAGGCAGCGGTCCTGGCCCTTGCAGATCACCAGGCCGCCCTCCAGCTCCGGTCGGAAGCGGGCCGGCAGTGCGAGCCGCCCCTTGTCGTCCAGACGGGGGGTGTGGGTGCCGAGGAACATCGGCGTCACCTCCCGATCCGGGGCTCAGCGGGCCAACTCGCTCCCCGCCTCCCCACTGTCCCCCACTCTAACCCACATCTCCCCCCTCCGGCAGTCCCGTTCTGCTGTGTGTCGCCTCTGCACGCAACAGATCGCGGTCCGGGATCGTCCGAGACTCGTGCCGGAAACCTGCAGCCTCGGCATACTCGTCAGAGGGGTTGATCGACCTCCCAGCGCTCCCCGGCGCTCAGCAGCGACAAGGACGGCGTGCGTGACAGAACTCCATCCGGTGGCGACGCCGCTCGACCGGGGTGCGATGCCGTTGGCCGACGTGCGCGCGGTCGTCGGGCGCATCGCGGCGAACATCGAGCAGGTCATCGAGGGCAAGGCGGACGTCGTCCGGCTGGGTCTGGCGGTCCTGCTCGCCGAGGGCCACCTACTCATCGAGGACGTCCCCGGCGTCGGCAAGACCAAGTTCGCGAAGGCCCTCGCCCGCTCGATCGACTGCTCGGTGCGGCGGGTGCAGTTCACCCCCGACCTGCTGCCGAGCGACCTCACCGGTGTGAGCGTCTACAACAGCGACGAGCGCGACTTCGAGTTCAAGCCCGGCCCGGTGTTCGCCAACCTCGTCGTGGGCGACGAGATCAACCGGGCGTCGCCCAAGACCCAGTCGGCGCTGCTCGAGTGCATGGAGGAGCGGCAGGTCACCGTCGACGGCGAGACCTACCGGCTCGAGTCGCCGTTCCTGGTGCTGGCGACGCAGAACCCCATCGACATGGAGGGCACCTACCCCCTCCCCGAGGCGCAGCGCGACCGCTTCACCGCCCGCATCTCGATGGGCTACCCCGACCGCAACGCCGAGATCGCGATGCTCGCCGAGCACGCGGCCGTCGACCCGCTCGACACCCTGCAGCCCGTCTCGGACGCAACTCAGGTGCGCGCACTCATCGCGGCGGTGCGCACGGTGCACGTGTCGGACGCGGTGAAGGCCTACGCCGTCGACCTCGCCGAGGCGACGCGGCGGGCGCCCGAGGTGCGGCTCGGCGCCTCACCGCGCGCGACGCTGCAGCTCATCCGGGCCGCGAAGGCCTGGGCCGCGCTCGACGGACGCGACTACGTGCTGCCCGACGACCCGCAGCAGCTGCTCGTGCCGGTGCTGGCCCACCGCCTGATCATCACGGCCGAGGCGCACGTCGCCGGCCGCACGGCCGCGGACGTGCTGCACCGCATCGCCCGCAGCACGCCGATCCCGCAGGACGGTCAGGCCGGCGGCCCCACACCGTCCCCGGCCGCCCAGGCGGCACCGGTCTGGTCGCGCTGACGCCCCGCCGTCGTGACCGAGCCGCTGCGATGACCGGGGTGCTGCCGTGAGCCGACGTTCGGTCGGCTTCACCACCCGCGCCACCTGCCTGCTCGCGGCCGGCGCCACCGCGCTCGCCTGCGGCATCGTGCTCGGCGAGCGCGACCTGCTGCGCGTCGGCGTGCTCGCCGTGGTGGTGCCGCTCATCGCCGCGGCGGTGGTGCGCGGGTCGCAGCTGCGCATCGGCAACCGGCGCTCGGTCGAGCCGGTGCGCGGGGTCGCCGGGCAGCCGGTCACCGTGCACCTCACCGTCACCAACCGCTCGGCGCTGCCGACCGGCTCGCTCATGCTCGAGGACCGCCTCCCCTCGGAGGTGCAGGGCCAGGCACGGTTCGTGCTCGACCCGTTGCGCAGCCACGAGTCGCGCACGGTCTCGTACCGCGTGCCGGGTCTCGGTCGCGGCCGGTACCGCGTGGGGCCGCTCCGCGTGCGGCTGACCGACCCGTTCCGCATGGTCGACGTGACCCGGTCGTTCACCACCGCGTCCGACTTCGTCATCGCGCCCGTGGTCGAGACGCTCGGCGGTGTCGAGCCGCCGCGCTCGCACGACATCGGCGAGAACGCGGGCAGCCACTCGATCGGCGTGCACGGCGCCGACGACGCGTCGACCCGCGAGTACCGCACCGGCGACGACCTGCGCAAGATCCACTGGCGGTCGTCGGCACGCACCGGCGCGCTCATGGTGCGGCAGGAGGAACGTCCGTGGCAGGGCCAGGCCACGCTGGTGCTGGACGCGCGGGCCGAGGCGCACCTGCGCCTGCCCGCCGTCGACGGCGTCGACCACCGCGACACCGACAGCCTCGAGTGGGCGGTGAGCGCGGTCGCGAGCATCGGCACCGCGCTGCTGCAGGCCGGGCGCGACGTCGGCCTGTTCGTCGACCCGGTCGAGGCCGAGCGGCAGCGGTTCAGCTCGACCGTGCGGTTCATCGACACCCTGGCCACCCTCGCGCCGTCGCCGCAGGCATCGCTCGCCGGCCTGGCCGTGCCGGTGCGCACGGCGCTGCGCGACTCGATCGTGGTCGCCGTGCTCGGCGAGATCGACCCGCGCAGCCTGCAGGCGCTGGCCGACGCGCACCCGCGCGGCGCCTCGGCCGCCGCGCTCGCGGTGCTGCTCGACGTCGACAGCTGGGACCCGGACGCCGTCCCGGTCGAGGGCGAGCCCTCGTCCGCCGCCGCCGCGGCGGCGGAGCTGCGCGAGGCCGGGTGGCGGGTGGCCGTCGCGCGACGCGGCGACCGGCTGCCGACGGTGTGGCGCACCCTCGCCGCCCCGAGCCTGGTGATGACGTGACCGCGACCCTCCCCCGCCCCGCCCCGGCACCCCCGGGCGGCGGCGCGCCACCGCCGCGGCGACCGGCCCCCGCGGCACCGCACGCGGCCCGCAGCGCCGCCCCACCCACCTTGCTCGCCGTGGTCGCCTGTGCGCTCGGCGCGGTGTCGCTGAAGGCGCTGTTCCGCGATCTCGGCTGGCTCGTCGAGGTGTGGGCGACGTTGGTCGTCGTCATCGGCCCGGCGCTGCTGCTGCGACTGCGGCGTGAGGCGGCGCCGTGGCACATCTGGCCCGGCCTCGTGCTGCTCGTGCCGTGGCTGACGGTGCTGTTCGTGCCGCAGCACGCGATCGGCCAGTGCATCCCCACGAGTGACACGTGGCACGACGTCACCGGGCTGCTCGCCGACCTGCACCGCACCAGCAACAACGAGGTCGCACCCATCCAGAGCACCCGGGCCGTGCGTCTGGTGCTGTGCGCGATGCTCGGCCTGCTGGCGGCGCTGGTCGACCTGATCGCCGTGGTCGGGCGCCACGGTGCGCTCGGTGGGGTGCCGCTGCTGGTCACCTTCACCCTCGCCGGCGCGGTGCCCAAGCACCCGGTGTCGTGGCCGCTGTTCCTGTTCGCGGCCGTCGGCTTCCTCATGCTGCTCGCCCTGGACGCTCGCGACACCCTGGCCGACTGGGGCCGGCGCATCCCGCGGCCGGGCGGTGGTCGTCACCGCGGTCGCCTCGGGATCTCCGCCGTCCGGCTCGGCCTCGTGGCGCTGCTCGTCGCCCTCCTGCTGCCGCTCGCCGTGCCCGCACGCAGCGGCAACGCGCTGCGCGACCTCTTCCGCAGCTCGGGTGGGGCCGGCGGCGGGCTCGGTGTCGGCGGTGGCAACGGCAGGATCAGCCCGCTCGCGGCGCTGGCGGGCGAACTGCACCTGTCGAAGCCGCAGAAGCTGTTCACGGTGCACCTCGAACAGGGCAGCGGCACGCCGTTCTACGCGCGGGTGAACGTGCTGACCGACTACACCGGCGGCGGCTGGCAGCGCGGGCCGAGCGGTGACGAGGAGCCGATCGAGCAGACGGCGTTCGACGGCAGCCCGTCCGACCTGCCGCCCGGCGGACACACCTACCGCGCCACCATCAGCGTGACCGGCCTGCGCGGCAATCCACCCGTCTTCGACCGGCCGTCGCTCGTCTCGGGCGTCGGCCGCGACACCCGCTGGAGCCGGGACGAACTGCTGCTGGTCGGCGACAACGTCGACAGCGGCCAGACGATCACCGAGCAGTGGACGCAGCCGGTGCCCACGCTCGACGAGCTGAACGCCGCCCGGGGCTACGACCCCGCGCTCGAGTCGCTGACCCAGTTGCCGGACAACCTGCCGGCGACCGTGCGGTCGCTCGTGGGTCGGCTCACGGCGAACCAGCCGACCGAGTTCGCGGCCGCCCGTGCGATCTACGACTTCTTCACCAACCCGGTGAACAACTTCCAGTACAGCCTCAGCACCAAGCCGGGCGACTCGGGCAGCGACCTGGTCGACTTCCTGCACAACCGCGCCGGCTTCTGCCAGCAGTACGCCGCCGCCATGGCGGTGATGCTGCGCGTGGCCGACATCCCCAGCCGGGTGGTGCTCGGCTACACGCACCGCGCGCCCGATCGGAACGGCAACTTCACCGTCACCACCGACGAGGCCCACTCGTGGGTCGAGGCGTGGTTCAACGGCGTCGGCTGGGTGCCCTTCGACCCGACACCGCTCGACGGCATCGCGGGCGGCGCGGCGGCCGACCCGCCCTACGCCCGGCACCCCACGCCGAGCCTCGGGCCGAACGAACCGACCGCACCGAATACGACGACCGGGCCGCGACGTCCCGGGTCGGTGAGCACGAGCGTCAGCGCGCCGAGCACGACGACCACCTCGAGCGGGCCGTCGTCGTCGGTCGGCACGGCGGTCTGGGTCGTCCCGCTCGTCATCCTGGCCGTCGCCGTCGTGGTGCTGCTGCCGGCCGCGCTGCGTGAGGCGCGGCGCCGGCGGCGCCGGGCCGACGCCGCCCGCGACCGCGACCCCGGGCCGCTGTGGGCGGAACTCGCCGACACGGCGGTCGACCTCGGCCTCGCGTGGTCGCCGGCCCGCAGCCCGCGGCAGGTCGCCGCGTGGCTGACGCCGGAGGCGCGGAGCGTCGCGGTCGGCGGCAGGTTCGAGCTGATCTTCTCGCTGTTGCCGCCGCGCGTCGTGCGCAGCCGATCGATTTGC
>NZ_JBQCEE010000350.1:0-9154 GCF_051960575.1 Jatrophihabitans sp. | reverse complement strand
CCGACGCGGGCGCGGTCACCCTCCTGAGCGCAGGTGCCACCGCCGCGGTGATCACCCTGGTCACCGGCTTCCCCGAGGGCTGGCATCCACTGTCCGGACAGGTCGTCAGCTGGCTGGGCTGGTTGTCGCTGCCGCTCGACCTCGTCTACGTCGTCCGCTACATCGACGGGTACTCGCACGCGTACATCGTCACGGTGGGCCATCACCTGCAGCACCAGCTCGCCACTGCAGCGCTCGGCCTCACCGCGGTGGTGCTCGTCGGCTGCTGGCTGGCCGCCCTGCGCGGACGGCCGTGGGCCTGGCTCGCCGCCGCCCTCGGCGGCGCCGTGCTGTGCTCGACGGCCGTCGAGTCGTGGTACCTGCTCTGGCCCTTCTTCGTCGTCGCCCTGCTCGCCCGGCGGCGCCGCGACCTCGCGATCATCGCCGCCGTCTCACTCGGCTTCGTCTTCGGCATGGGGCCCGAGGGGTATGCCATCACGCACAACGTCGCCGCCGTGCCCCTCTTCGGCATCGCCGGCGCCGCGGCCGCGCTCTGGTTGCGCCGCTGGGACCTCGCCCGCCCTGCAGCCGGTTCCGTCACGCCGCCACCGTCAGGTGCCCCGAGGTGATGACCCGGAACGCGCTGTACGCGCGCAACGAGACGCACGCCTTCCCGGCGACGACGGCGTACGCCACCAGATAGGCGTTGAGGTCGCCGTCGACGAGGAAGAACTGGTCGATCTCGTCCGGCGCATAGAGGGCCCAGGTGTTGTCCCGGCTGTTGGCGATGTGGACGAGCGCACCTGACCCGCGCGTCGTGGTCGTCTTCACCTGCACCCGCTGCACCAACCCCTCGAAGTGCACGAGCAGGTCGTACCGGCAGGGCTCGAGCGGCCAGGACACGGCGGCGCCGCGCAGCATGAACCAGCTCGCGGCCAGCATCGAACCGGCCACGCGGATGCACTCCACGCGCGGCTCGGCCTCGAACACGCCGCCGGGCGAGGGCATCGGTCGTCGGGGCCCGAGGTGCGACACCGCCAGGCCCAGGCGTTGTGCATGGGCCCGCAGTGACGTGAGCGTCCCGCCACCCTCGGCGAGTCGAAGCCGGTTCGCGACCGTCGCCCACGTCTCGGCGGTGGCGACCGCCTCCCGCAACTCGTCGTCCGACCAGCGGCGGCCCGCGGTG
This sequence comes from Jatrophihabitans sp., assembly GCF_051960575.1. Lineage (GTDB taxonomy): Bacteria > Actinomycetota > Actinomycetes > Mycobacteriales > Jatrophihabitantaceae > JBQCEE01. The sequence goes on along the minus strand of NZ_JBQCEE010000350.1, from coordinate 7,989 downwards.
AAGTGGGTGTGGTCGAGCCCGAGCCGGGCGGCGCGGCGCTGCACCGAGCGCATCGTCCCGGCCGAGCCGGGATTGAGGCCGAGCTGTCGGAGGACGGCGCGCCACGAGCGTGCGCCGGCGATGGCACGCGTCAGGTCGTCGTCCGAGTACATGGGCATGCGGCGGACCGTAGGACCGACCACTGACAAGAACCGATGTCGCGATGGTCGGGGCGACAGGATTTGAACCTGCGACCTTCCGGCCCCCAGCCGGATGCTCTACCAAGCTGAGCCACGCCCCGTAGCCCGCGCACGAGGCACCGGACCGCGCATCAGCCTACCGCAGGGCCGCAGGGCGTCCGCGCGTGCCAAGGGACGCCGTCGCCGATCGCGCGGGTTAGGGTCGGTGCGTCATGACGGCGGGAGGTGCGGTGGAGTCGGGCCAGGTCGCAGGGACGCAGCTGCCGCCCGCCGCTGCGTCGACCGACCGGCTGTGGACGGTGCCGAACGCCCTGAGCCTGCTGCGCCTCGCCGGCGTGCCGGTGTTCCTGTGGCTGCTGCTCGGCCCTCACGCCGACGGCTGGGCGCTCGCGATCCTGTTCGTCTCGGGGTTCACCGACTGGGCCGACGGCGTGCTCGCCCGCAAGCTCAACCAGACCAGCCGGATCGGTGCCCTGCTCGACCCGGCGGCCGACCGCCTCTACATCCTGGCCACCCTGCTGGGGCTGGTGCTGCGGCACATCATCCCGTGGTGGCTGGCCGTCGTGATCGTCGGCCGCGACGTCGTGCTCGGGCTCTGCCTGCCGCTGCTGCGGCGCGCGGGCTACGCGCCGCCGGAGGTGCACTACCTCGGCAAGGCGGCCACGTTCTGCCTCCTGTACGCGTTCCCCTTCCTGCTGCTCGGCGCGCACCACGGCACGGTGGCCGACGTCGCGCGTCCGATCGCGTGGGGCTTCACGCTCTGGGGCACCGGGCTGTACCTGTTCGCCGGCGCCGTGTACCTGCACCAGGTCGCGGGGCTCGTGCGCCGTCCCGTGCGATGACCGGCGCACCCCGCTTCGTCTCGCCGCAGCAGCTGCTCGACCTGGTCGCCGACACCCTCGACCCGGGCTACGCGGCCGCGGCGGCCCGCCGCGGGCCGCAGCCGGCGACGCGGTGGTACGACCGCCCGGCGGTCGGCATCGGCTGCCTGCTCATCGGCTTCGTGCTCGTGGTCGCCTACGTGCACACGCACCGCGGAGCGCCCGAGGCGGCGAAGCTGCGCGACTCGCTGGTCGCTCGGGTGCGGACGGCGGAAGCGACCACCGATCGGCTCACCGGGCAGCTCGACGCGGACGAAGCAAGGCTGAGCCGGTTGCGCAAGGCGGTGCTGCCGAGCGACCTCGAGCGGCGGCTGACCGCCGACCAGCTCGCCGCAGGCACGGTGGCGGCCACCGGGCCGGGGCTCACCGTGACCCTGGACGAACCGTCGTCCAGGTCGGCGCCGCCCGCGCGCGGCGGCACGGTGCCGATCACGGCGACGAATATCCTCACCGACCGGGACATCCGCAGCGTCGTCAACCAGCTGTGGGCCGAGGGTGCGGAGGCGATCGCGGTCAACGACGTGCGGCTCACGCCGACCAGCGCCATCCGGTTCGCGGGGGAGGCCGTGCTCATCGACTTCCGGCACATCACGCCGCCGTACGTGATCGCGGCGGTCGGCAACGCCGACGACCTCGCGACCGGCTTCGCGGCGAGCGCGGTCGCCAGCCGCTACCAGACGCTCAAGGGGGTGGACGGGATCGGGTTCTCGTTCGGCGAATCGTCCCGGCTCACCCTCCCCGCGGCCCCACCGCTGAGCCCGCGCTACGCGAAGGCCGGCCGATGATCGCCGCGCTCGCGCTCGTCGCCGGCATCGTCCTCGGGTTGGTGTTCCGCCCGACCGTGCCGACGTGGATGGAGCCGTACCTGCCGATCGCGGTCGTCGCTGCGCTGGACGCGGTCTTCGGCGGCGTGCGCGCGCGCCTCGACCGGGTCTTCGACGCGAAGGTCTTCGTCGTCTCGTTCATCTCCAACGTCCTCGTCGCGGCCCTGATCGTGTTCCTCGGCGACAAGCTCGGCGTGGGCGGGCAGCTGTCGACCGCGGTCGTCGTGGTGCTCGGCATCCGCATCTTCGGCAACGCCGCCGCCATCCGCCGGCACCTGTTCCGGGCCTGACATGGCCGACGAACCGAGGCCCTCGCCGAGGCCGGCCGACGACACGCCGCAGCCCCCCGGCGCTGTGTCGCCGGGACGCCCGCCCGACCGGCGTCGTGCGATCGGCGCAGCGCTGCTGATCGGGTTGCTCGTCGGCGTCCTCGGGTTCGCGATCGCCGTCCAGGTGCGGCAGAACTCCGGTGCCGACAGCCTGTCCGGGCTGCGCGAGGAGGACCTGATCGGCATCCTCGACAACCAGAACAACCAGGCCGAACGGTTGCGCGCGCAGATCGCCGACCTCGAGACGACGCTGCGGCAGCTGCAGAGCAGCGGCGACCGCACCGCCGCCGCGCAGCGCCAGGCGGCGCAGGAGGCCGAGGCGCTCGGAGTGCTGCTCGGCAAGCTGCCCGCGCACGGCCCGGGGAGCGTCGCGACGAGCACCGACCCGGGGCGCCAGCTCTAGGCCGAGGTCCTGCTCGACGTCGTCCAGGAGCTGCGCGGCGCCGGCGCCGAGGCGATCCAGATCGGTCCGGTGAGGGTCGGCACGAACACCGCGTTCGTCGACGGGCCGGGCGGGGTGAGCGTCGACGGCACGGCGATCACGGCGCCCTACCGCGTCACCGCGATCGGCGACAGCACCACGCTGGACACGGCGCTCAACATCCCCGGTGGCGTGGCCGCGGCGGTGCGGGCCAAGGGTGGCGACGTCGCGGTGAGCCGCCGGTCGACGGTGTCGATCGCCGTGACGCGCGCACTGCCGACCGACCACTACGCACGGCCGACGCGCTGATCGCGTCCGCGGGCGGCGTCGGTAAGGTCGGCGGCGTCACGCAGCGTGACACCAGCGCGGCACGGAAGGACTGCCATGTCGGACGTCCCGGACGACCTCAAGTACACCGCCGAACACGAGTGGGTGCGCCTCGCCGAGGGCGCTGACGGGCCGCTGCGCGTCGGGATCACCGACCACGCCCAGCAGGCCCTCGGCGACGTCGTCTACGTGTCGCTGCCCGAGGTCGGCGCCGAGATCGCGAAGGGCACGGCGATCGGCGAGGTCGAGTCGACCAAGAGCGTCTCGGACATCTACGCCCCGGTGAGCGGCACGGTCGCGGCGCGCAACGACGCCCTCGACGCGACGCCGGAGCTCATCAACAGCTCGCCCTATGGCGACGGCTGGCTGATCGAGATCACGCCCAGCGACCCGGCCGAACAGGACGACCTGCTCGACGCAGGGGCCTACGGCGCGCTCGCCGGCTGACCGGCGCCGCGCGTCGACGGAGCGGGCCGCGCTGTCGGCTCGACCTCTGATTGACCCTTGCACATCGGCGCGCCTAGGCTCGGACATTCCGACGTGACCCTCGTCGGAACGGGCCTGTCGCCGCGCGCCGCCCCCAGCCCAGCACGGAACCGACACGAAGGACGATGCACGTGTTCTGCACCGCATGCGGCACGGAGAACCCGTCCGGCAGCCACTTCTGCGCCAACTGCGGCGCCGCCCTGCCGACGCAGTCGGCCGGCCCGGACGCGACCGGCGTGATCACCAGCGTCACCACCACGGGTGACCTCAGCGGCGTCGAGAACGAGTTCTCCGCCGAGGCGCACCAGGGTGCCGTCGACGCCCTCACCCCGGGGTCGGCGCTGCTGGTGGTGAAGCGCGGGCCGAACGCCGGCAGCCGGTTCCTGCTCGACCAGGACGTCATCTCGGCGGGTCGCCACCCCGACAGCGACATCTTCCTGGACGATGTCACCGTGTCCCGGCGGCATGCGGAGTTCCGGCGCGAGGGCAGTGGTTTCACCGTCCACGACGTCGGCTCACTCAACGGCACCTACGTCAACCGCGAGCGCATCGACGCCGTCCCGCTCTCGGGCGGCGACGAGGTGCAGATCGGCAAGTTCCGGCTCGTCTACCTGACCGCGGCGGTCCGGACGGGTGCGGGGGCGCCGCGGTGAGTGCTGCGCTCAACGCTCGCAGTTCGTCCGGGACCGGCGGTAGTGGCACGTTCACGATCGGTGACGTGCTCGCCGCCCTGCGCGGCGACTTCGCCGACCTGACCATCAGCAAGATCAGGTTCCTCGAGGCCGAGGGTCTGGTGCGTCCCGAGCGCACACCGGCCGGCTACCGCAAGTTCTCGGCCGGCGACGTCGAGCGGCTGCGGTTCGTGCTCTCGCAGCAGCGCGACAACTACCTGCCGCTGCGCGTGATCAAGGAGCAGCTGGACAAGGTCGACCGCGGCCTGGCGCCGGCGCCGTGGGCCGTCTCGCCGGCCCGCCCGGCGACCCAGCCGGTCGACGGGGCGACGGCCGAGTCGTCCGGGGCGCCGCGCCGGCTCACCCGCGAGGAACTGCTGCAGGCGTCCGGGTTGCGCGCCGACCAGCTGATCGAGATCGAGCAGTTCGGGCTCATCGGCAAGCGCCCCGGCGGCGCCTACGACGACGACGCGCTCACCGTGGCGAAGCTCGTCGCCGACCTCGGCCGGTTCGGCCTCGAGGGGCGGCACCTGCGCGCGTTCCGCACCGCGGCCGAGCGCGAGGTCGGCCTGTTCTCGCAGGTCGTCGGCCCGATGGCCCGGCAGCGCAGCAGCGAGGCCCGGGCGCGGGCGGAGGAGACGGTGCGCGAGCTCGCGTCGCTGTCGATCCGGCTGCACGCCGCGCTCGTCCAGGTGGGCCTGCGCGAGGCGCTCGGCGGGGCCTGAAGGCCCACCCGGCCGCGCGTCCGCGGTGTAGCGTCGGAAGCCGAAAGGTCGTAGGGACGAGGAGGCAGTCGTGCATCCGATGCGGGTCGTCGGCGTCCGGGTCGAACTGCCCCAGAACCAGCCGGTCGTGCTCCTGCGCGAGGAGGACGGCGTGCGCTACCTGCCGATCTGGATCGGCGCCGTCGAGGCCTCGGCGATCGCCTTCCAGCAGCAGGGCGTGCAGACCGCCCGGCCGCTCACGCACGACCTGCTCAAGGACACGATCGGCGCCCTGGGCGCCCGGCTCGAGGCCGTGCACATCACCGAGATCCGCGACGACGTGTTCTACGCCGAGCTCCGCTTCACCGGCGGCGTCACGGTGAGCGCGCGGCCGTCGGACGCGATCGCGCTGGCGCTGCGCTGCGACGCCGCGATCCTCGGCTCGGACGCCGTGCTCGACTCGGCCGGCATCGAGATCCCGGACGAGCAGGAGGACGAGGTCGAGAAGTTCCGCGAGTTCCTCGACCAGATCTCGCCCGAGGACTTCGCTGCCGACGGGTGATCTTGGTCGGCCGGGACGGGTAGGGTCGACCTCAGGTCGACGGTTCACCCCGGCGCGTCGCGTTGACTCGGTCGCGGGTCGCCGCCTACCGTCGGTCGAGCCACGAATCACCACCGTGGCATTTCCGTCTCCGCCGACACTCCTGCCGGCGGCGGCCGGAGGATCGAGGCGGTGGTGACGGTGGGCCCCGAAGGAGGTCAGAGATGGACGAGGGTGTCGAACGCCCCGGCCGCGAGCTGCCGGAGCAGGGCGCGCTGTTCGCCGATCCGGTCGAGCACGAGCAGGAGCTCGTGGGCTACCGCGGTCCGACGGCCTGCTCCGCCGCGAACATCACCTACCGCCAGCTCGACTACTGGGCCCGCACCGGCCTCGTCGTCCCGTCGATCCGCTCGGCCACCGGGTCGGGCAGCCAGCGGCTCTACTCCTTCAAGGACATCCTCGTCCTCAAAGTCGTGAAGCGCCTGCTCGACGCCGGCATCTCGCTGCAGAACATCCGCGTCGCGGTCGACGCGCTGCGGCTGCGCGGCGTCGACGACCTCGCTCAGCTGACCCTGCTCTCGGACGGCGCGACCGTCTACGAGTGCACCTCGAACGAGGAGGTCGTCGACCTCCTGCGCGGCGGTCAGGGCGTCTTCGGCATCGCGGTGAGCGGTGCCCTGCGTGAGCTGCGCGGTTCGCTCGCGTCGCTGCCGGCCGAGCGCGCCGACGGTGCCGTCGAGGACACGCCGGAGGCCGCGGCCGTCGACGAGCTGTCGCGCCGCCGCTCCGCCCGCAGCGCCACCGCCTGACGCCCGCGCCACACCGCCGCGGGTCGCGTCCCACCGGCGCGGTGGCCTGACGGCTGGTACCGTCGGCGACGGCTGTTCATCCCGCGCGGGAGAGCTGCGTCAGCAGCGCCGAAGGGGCAACCTCCCCGGAACCTCTCAGGCACCAGGACCGCGCGGTGCAGGCCACTCTGGAGGGCGACCGCCCGACAGACGGGGATCCACCGATCGGCGCGATCGGCGGATCGGACCGTCGCCCGGGAGTGTGCGTGACCGCCAACCCTCGCCTCGAGGTCGAGACTGCTCCGTCCTCCCTCGGACGCTTCGCCGACCGGCACATCGGCCCGACGGCCGACGACCGCGCGCGCATGCTCGAGACGGTCGGGTACGCGTCGATGAGCGACCTGCTCGCCGCGGCCGTGCCGGCGTCGATCCGCGAGAAGCTCAGCCTCGCCCTGCCGCCGGCGGCGACGGAGGAGGAGGCCGCGGCCGAGCTCCGGGCGCTCGCCGACCGCAACCGGGTGCTCACCCCGATGATCGGGCTCGGCTACTCGGGCACGGTGACGCCGGCCGTCATCCGCCGCTCGGTGCTCGAGAACCCGGCTTGGTACACGGCGTACACGCCGTACCAGCCGGAGATCAGCCAGGGCCGCCTCGAGGCGCTCATCAACTTCCAGACCATGGTCGAGGACCTCACCGGCCTGCCGGTCGCGGGCGCCTCGGTGCTGGACGAGGCCACCGCGGCCGCCGAGGCGATGGCGCTGGCGCACCGCGCGTCGCGGAAGGGGTCGGTGTTCGTCGTCGACGCCGACGCGCTGCCGCAGACGATCGACGTCGTGCGCACCCGCGCCGAACCGCTCGGCCTCGAGGTCGTCGTGCAGGACCTCGCCGACATCACCACAGCCGCCGGCCTTCCCGAGGGCACGTTCGGCGTGCTCGTGCAGTACCCCGGCGCGTCCGGTGCCGTCCGCGAGCTCGACCCGGTGGTCGAGGCGGCCCACGCGGCCGGTGCGCAGGCGATCGTGGCGGCCGACCTGCTCGCGCTCACCCTGCTGCCCTCGCCCGGTGAGGCCGGCGCCGACATCGCCGTCGGCACCACGCAGCGCTTCGGGGTGCCGCTCGGCTTCGGCGGCCCGCACGCCGGCTACCTCGCCGTGCGCTCGGGTCTCGAGCGGCAGCTGCCCGGACGCCTCGTAGGCGTCTCGGTCGACTCGTCCGGCCAGCCGGCCTACCGGCTCGCCCTGCAGACCCGCGAGCAGCACATCCGCCGTGAGAAGGCGACCTCGAACATCTGCACCGCGCAGGTACTGCTCGCGGTGATCGCGTCGATGTACGCCGTCTACCACGGCCCGGACGGGCTGCGCGCGATCGCGCGGCGCGTGCACCAGCGGGCGGCCACCCTCGCCGAGGCCCTGCGCGCCGGTGGCGTCGAGGTCGGCGACGCGCCATTCTTCGACACCCTCACCGCCCGCGTGCCCGGCCGCGGCGAGGCCGTCGTCGCGGCCGCCCGCGACGCCGGCATCAACCTGCGGCTGGTCGACGACGACACCGTCGGCATCGCCTGCGACGAGACGACCACCGACGCGCACCTCGCCGCGGTCTGTGGGGCGTTCGGTGTCGCCGCGCCCGCCGAGACCGTCACCGCGACGGCGTTCGGCGCCGAGCGGACGACCCCCTTCCTCACCCACCCGGTCTTCACGCAGCACCACTCCGAGACCGCGATGCTGCTCTACCTGCGACGGTTGTCCGACCGAGACTACTCCCTCGACCGCGGCATGATACCGATCGGCTCGTGCACGATGAAGATCAACGCCACAACCGAGATTTAGCCGGTGACAAAC
>NZ_JBQCEE010000349.1:0-4116 GCF_051960575.1 Jatrophihabitans sp. | reverse complement strand
GCCGAGTTCGCCGGCAACCGCTACGGCACCCCGCGCCGGCCGGTCGACGAGCACCTGGCCCGTGGCGTCCCGACCGTGTTGGAGATCGAGCTGCAGGGCGCGCGGCAGGTGCGCGAGACGATGCCGGACGCGCAGTTCGTCTTCCTCGCGCCGCCCTCGGTCGAGGAGCTCGTCGACCGGCTCGACCGCCGTGGCACCGAGACCACCGAGCAGCGCGCCGCCCGCATGGCCGCCGCCGAGGTCGAGCTCGCCGCCGCCCCCGAGTTCGACGTGGTCATCGTCAACGACGACCTCGCCCACGCCACCGCCGAGCTCGCCGCCCTGCTGCACTGACGGTGACGGACTTCAAGATCGGGTGACGGACCTCAAGATCGTGTGACGGCAATTTTGCCGTCACCCGTCGACGAGATGCGTCACCCGATCTCGGGAAGCGTCACCCCGGCTCGACTCAGAGGGCCGCGAGGATGTCCTCGACCCGCTGCTTGGCGTCGCCGAAGAGCATCGCGCTGTTCTCGCGGAAGAAGAGCGGGTTCTGCACGCCCGCGTAGCCCGCGGCCATCGAGCGCTTGAACACGATCACGTGCTGCGCCTCCCAGACCTTGAGCACCGGCATGCCGGCGATGGGGGAGGACGGGTCCTCGGACGCGGCGGGGTTGACCGTGTCGTTGGCGCCGATCACCAGCACCACCGAGGTGTCGGGGAAGTCGTCGTTGATCTCGTCCATCTCGAGGACGATGTCGTAGGGCACCTTCGCCTCGGCGAGCAGCACGTTCATGTGGCCGGGCAGGCGGCCCGCGACGGGGTGGATGCCGAAGCGCACCTCGACGCCCTTCTCGCGCAGCCGGCGCGTCAGCTCGGCCACCGGGTACTGCGCCTGCGCGACGGCCATGCCGTAGCCGGGCGTGATGATCACCGACGACGCGTCGCGCAGCATCTCGGCCGCCTCGACGGCGGTGATCTCGCGGTGCTCGCCGTAGTCGACGTCCGCCGACGACGGCGCCTCGATGCCGAAGCCGCCGGCGATGACCGAGATGAACGAGCGGTTCATCGCCTGGCACATGATGTAGGACAGGTACGCACCGGACGACCCGACGAGCGCGCCGGTGACGATGAGCAGGTTGTTGTCGAGCAGGAAGCCCGACGCCGCCGCGGCCCAGCCCGAGTAGCTGTTCAGCATCGACACGACCACCGGCATGTCACCGCCGCCGATGGACGCGACGAGGTGCCAGCCCAGCGCCAGCGCGACCGCCGTGACCGCGATCAGCAGCCCGAGATTCGGCGCGTGCACGAAGAAACCGGTGAGCACGGCGAAGACCACGAGCGCGCCGATGTTGATGGCGTTCTTGCCCGGCAGCATGAGCGGCGCCGACTTGATGCGCGCCGACAGCTTGAGGTTCGCGACGTTCGAGCCGGTGAACGTGACAGCACCGATGAAGATGCCGATGAACACCTCGGCGTGGTGGATGCGCAGCAGCGACCCGCCGAACTCGGTCTGCCCCGACTGCCGCTCGACCGACCAGTAGCTCGCCCAGCCGACCAGCACCGCGGCGAGACCGACGAAGCTGTGCAGCAGCGCGATGAGTTCCGGCATGCCGGTCATCTGGACGATGCGCGCCCGCCACAGCCCGATGGCCGCGCCGATCACGACGGCCACGATCAGCAGCACGATCGCGATGGCCTTGGCGTTGTCGGTGACCTCGCCGATCGTCGCGGCGAGGGCGATGGCCATGCCGGCGATGCCGAACGTGACGCCGTTCTTCGCCGTCTCGTGCTTCGACAGCCCGGCGAGGGACAGGATGAACAGCAGGGCCGCGACGATGTAGGCCGCTTCTGCGACGGCGTGAGCGTTCACTTGGAGAACATCCCGAGCATGCGGCGCGTCACGGCGAAGCCGCCGAACACGTTGATGGACGCGAGCAGGATCGCCACGAACGCGAGGCCGCGGATCACCCCGTCGGTGAACGCGCCGATCTGCACCAGCGCGCCGACGACGATGATCCCGGAGATCGCGTTGGTCACCGACATCAGCGGCGTGTGCAGCGCGTGGTGCACCTTGCCGATCACGTAGTAGCCGATCACCACCGACAGCATCAGCACGGTGAAGTGCTCGGGTAGCGGCGCGGGCGCGAACGCGCTGACCAGCCACAGCAGCACGACGCCGATGGCGACGATGCCGAGCTTCGTCGAGTTCGCGACGGCCTTCTTCTCGGTCTTCACCGGCGCCGGGGCGGCAGCCGCCGCAGCGGGTGCCGCGGACACCTGCACCGGCGGCGGTGGCCAGGTCTTCTCGCGATTTCGCGCAACCGTGATCGAACGCTGCACCACGTCGTCCCAGTCGAGCACGAGCTGCCCGTCCTTGCCCGGCGTCATGAGCTTCAGCAGGTTCACCAGGTTGGTGCCGTAGAGCTGCGAGGCCTGTGCGGGCAGGCGTCCGGCGAGGTCGGTGTAGCCGATGATCGTGACGCCGTGCGCGGTGGTGACCACCTCGCCGGCCACGGATCCCTCGACGTTGCCGCCGTTCGAGGCGGCCATGTCGACGATCACCGAACCCGGACGCATCGAGTCGACCATCTCGCGCGTGATCAGCCGCGGCGCGGGACGCCCGGGGATGAGCGCGGTCGTGATGATGATGTCGACGTCTGCGGCCTGGGCGGCGTAGAGCTCACGCTCGCGCTGCTTGTAGTCGTCGCCCATCTCCTTGGCGTAGCCGGTCGCCGACACCTCCGCCTGCGCCGGGTCGACCGGCAGGTACTCGCCACCGAGCGACTTCACCTGGTCGGCGACCTCGGGCCGCGGGTCGGTCGCCCGCACGATCGCACCGAGCGAACCTGCGGCACCGATCGCCGCCAGGCCCGCGACGCCGGCACCGGCCACCAGCACCTTCGCCGGCGGCACCTTGCCCGCCGCCGTCACCTGGCCGGTGAAGAAGCGTCCGAAGACGTGCGCGGCCTCGATCACCGCGCGGTAACCCGCGATGTTGGCCATGGACGAGAGGACGTCGAGCGACTGCGCCCGCGAGATGCGGGGCACCGCGTCCATCGCCAGCGCGTTGACCGGCCGGGCCGCGACTGCGTCGACGAACTCGGGGTTCAGCGCCGGCGACATCAGCGAGATCACGGTGGCGCCCTCGTGCAGCCGGTCGAGCTCGGCCTCGGTCGGCGCGTTGACGTGCAGCACGATGTCGGCACCCCAGGCCTGGTCGCCCGTCCCGACCCGTGCGCCGGCCGCCTCGAACGCCTCGTCCGCGAACGACGCGTGCGCCCCGGCACCGGACTCGACGAGCACCTCGTAGCCGAGCTTGATCAGCTGTTCGACGGTCTTCGGCGTCGCCGCGACCCGTGTCTCACCGGCCTTGCTCTCGCCGGGCACCCCGATCAGCACGCGCACTCCATTCCGTATGGACGGTGGCTGGGCGGCGGTCGGACAGGCGACATCGCCGTCGCGCACCGCCGGTCCGACGGAATCTAGACCAGTCGGCGCGCCGGACGGCGCAGGGTGTGCCGATGCCCACCTTCGCGTGAGACGGCGGGCATCGCCCGAGTGCGCCCGGGGACGCCCGCAGCGCGGTAGACTGCAAGATGGCCCGCGTGCGGGCCGTCCCCTGATCCTCTCCAGAGAGCCGAGACGTGTCCGGAACCGTGTCCGCCCCCGAAGGCATCACCAACCCGCCGATCGACGAGCTGCTCGACCGCACCCAGAGCAAGTACGCGCTCGTCATCATCGCGGCCAAGCGGGCGCGGCAGATCAACGCCTACTACAGCCAGCTCGGCGAGGGCCTGCTCGAGTACGTCGGCCCGCTGGTCGACACCGCCCCGCAGGAGAAGCCGCTGTCGATCGCGCTCCGCGAGATCAACACCGACCTGATCGAGTTCAAGCCCTCGACCGAGGCGCCGAACCCGACCGACAAGACCGTCGAGCAGTAGTCCGCCGGCATGAGCCGGGTCGTCCTCGGCGTGGGCGGCGGCATCGCCGCCTACAAGGCCGCGGATCTGCTGCGCAAACTGGCCGATGCGGGCCACGACGTCACCGTCGTGCCGACCGCCTCGGCCCTGCAGTTCGTGGGCGCCCCCACCTGGGCGGCCCTCTCGCACCACCCCGTCGCGTCCGACGTCTGGA
>NZ_JBQCEE010000348.1:0-11436 GCF_051960575.1 Jatrophihabitans sp. | reverse complement strand
CCCGACTCCTGGTCCCAGCGCAGCCCGTTCGGCAGGTCGTAGGTGTAGCGGACGACGTAGCCGACCTTCTTCACCTTGGCGTCGACCTTCATGCGCACGCGGCTGCCGCGGCCCTCGGCGTCACGCTCGAGCACCTCGCACTCCATGACCGCGGCCTGCCACTCGGGGAAGGACTCGAAGTCGGTGAGCGTGGCGATGATCTGCTCGACCGGCGCGGCGACGGTGTCGGTGAGACCGGTGGACGTGTCGGCCATGTCAGACCCTCTCGAGGATGGTGCCGGTGGACAGTGCGCCGCCGGCGCACATCGTGATCAGGGCGGTGGACGCGTCGCGTCGCTCGAGTTCGTGCAGCGCGGTGGTGATGAGCCGCGAGCCGGTGCTGCCCACCGGGTGGCCGAGTGCGATCGCGCCGCCGTTGACGTTGAGCCGGTCGGGGTCGGCGCCGTGCACCTGCAGCCACGACAGCGGCACCGAGGCGAAGGCCTCGTTCACCTCGAACAGGTCGATGTCGCCGATGGCCATGCCCGAGCGTTCCAACAACCGTTGTGTCGCCTGCACCGGGCCGTCGAGGTGGTAGTACGGTTCGGCGCCGACGAGGCACTGCGTGCGGATGCGGGCATGCGGCGTCAGGCCGAGGGCACGCGCACGGTCCTCGTCCACGATCAGCACGGCGGCCGCGCCGTCGGAGATCTGCGACGACGTGCCCGCGGTGTGGCGGGCACCCTCGTACACCGGCTTGAGCCCGGCGAGGCCCTCGGCCGTGGTCGCCCGCAGGCCCTGGTCGCGCGTCACCGTGCGGCTCTCGTCCGTCGGCTTGCCGTCGTCGTCGAGCACCGGCGCGACGACCGGTGCGACCTCACGGTCGAAGCGTCCCTCGTCCCACGCCTGCTGCGCCTTCTGCTGCGAGGCGAGGCCGAAGGCGTCGAGGTCGTCGCGGGTCAGGCCGCGCCGCTCGGCGATGCGCTCGGCGGCGAGGAACTGGTTGGGCATGTCGATGTCCCACGAGTCCGGCCGGGGCGACCCGGTCTCGCCGCGGTTCGCGCCGAGGGGCACGCGCGACATCGCCTCGACACCGCAGGCGATGCCCACCTCGATCGCGTCGGCGGCGATGAGGCCCGCGATGAGGTGGTTCGTCTGCTGGGCCGAGCCGCACTGGGCGTCGATGGTGAACGCGGCGGTCGTCCAGGGCAGGCCGCTGCTCAGCCAGGCGGTGCGGGTGATGTTGTTCGACTGCTCGCCCGCCTGCGTGACGCAGCCACCGGCGATCTGCTCGACGAGCGCCGGGTCGATGCCGGCGCGCTCGACCAGCGCCCGCTGCGCCGCACCGAGCACCTCGGCCGCGTGGAGGCCGCTGAGCCAGCCGTTGCGCCGCCCGATCGGCGTGCGTACGGCCTCGACGATGACCGGTCGTCCCACGGTGTCCGTCCTCTCCGGCGCCGCTCCGACGCGTGTCCGCCAACAGTAGAACGTGTTCTCGTTTCGTGGCAACCGAAGGTTTGCGAACCGGCCCTCGTGTGGTTTCATCCTCACTAGAACGTGTTCCAGAACACCGGAGGCCCGACCGTGGCGCTGCCCAATCTCCCCGTCGACTTCGACATCAACGACCCGGACATGATCGCGCAGCGGCTGCCGCGGGCCGAGTTCGACGAACTGCGTCGCACCGCGCCCGTCTGGTGGCAGTCGCAGCCGGTGCACCGCGACGGCTTCGACGACGACGGGCACTGGGTGCTGACGCGCTGGGAGGACGTCAAGGAGGTCTCGCGCAACGACGCGGTGTTCTCGTCCTGGGAGAACTGCGCGATCATCCGCTTCAACGAGCAGATGGAGCGCGAACAGATCGAGATGCAGCGGGTCATCCTGCTGAACATGGACGCGCCGCAGCACACGCGCATGCGCCAGATCATCTCGAAGGGCTTCACGCCCCGGGCCATCAACGCGTTGAAGGACGTGCTCAGCGAGCGGGCGCGCAGCATCGTCGAGCGGGCCGAGCAGAACCCGACCGGTGACTTCGTCACCGAGGTGGCGTGCGAGCTGCCGCTGCAGGCGATCGCCGACTTCCTCGGCGTGCCGCAGGAGGATCGCCACAAGATCTTCGAGTGGTCGAACCGGATGGTCAGCTACGACGACCCCGAGTACGACCCCGAGGACGGCCAGACCGCCTCGTTCGAGATGCTGAGCTACTTCATGGAGATGGCCGAGGACCGCAAGGCCAACCCGCGCGACGACCTCGTCACCAAGCTGGTCACCGCCGACATCGACGGCAACGAGCTCACGTCCGACGAGTTCGGGTTCTTCACCATCCTGCTGTCGGTCGCCGGCAACGAGACGACGCGCAACGCGATCAGCCACGGCATGGTGCTGTTCATGGAGAACCCTGACCAGTGGGAGATCTACAAGGCGCAGCGGCCGGACACCGCGGCCGACGAGATCGTCCGGTACTCAACACCTGTGGTGGCGTTCCAGCGCACCGCGAAGCAGGACGTCGAGATCGGCGGCCAGCTCATCAAGGCCGGCCAGCGCGTGGGGCTCTACTACGCCGCCGCGAACTTCGACCCGGACGTCTTCGACGACCCGTACAAGTTCGACATCCTGCGTGACCCGAACCCGCACCTCGGCTTCGGTGGCACCGGCGCGCACTACTGCATCGGTGCGAACCTCGCCCGTGTCGAGATCAACCTGATCTTCAACGCCATCGCCGACCACCTGCCGGACATCTCGATGCTCGGTGAGCCCGCGCGGCTGCGGTCGGGCTGGCTCAACGGCATCAAGCACCTGCCGGTGTCGTACGGGAAGTGCCCCGTCCCGCACTGAATGCCGGTGCGACCCGGCGTGCGGACGCGCGCCTTGCCCCGCAGCTCCGGGAGATCCGGGCGGAACGTCCCGGTGCCGCGGGACAAGGCGCCTCGAGAACCTGGAGCTACGGGACAAGGCCTCAGGGGAGCGCGGTGCGGGCGTCGAGCCAGGTGTCCGGGCGGTCGGGACGGTCGACGAGGGTGACGGCCCGGACGATGGCGTCGAACTGCTCGACGGTCAGTGACGATCCGTCGGTCGGCAGGACGGCGGTCGCGACGAAGTGGGCGCCGTGACCGAGGTCGGCGAACACCTGTCGCCCGTAGCCCGGCGCGGACACCGCCGGGTGGCCGGCGACCTCGACGCCCGCAGGTGTCGCCCCGCGGGGCGGCGACACGGCGAGTGCGACCTGCAGCGTGATCTCGTCACGGTGTCCGGCCCAACGCAGGTCGATGGTCGCGTCGTAGGTCGGCGTGCCGTCCTCGCCGCGCACCGTGCTGGCGATCGACGTGACCTGGACGCCCTGCGGAAGGTCGTGCAATCCCAGCGGCGTCGTGATCGCCGTGGTGGCGCCGAAGTCGATGCCGCGGGCAAGGGCGAGCAGCTGGTCGCGGTCGAGGATCGGGGTGTCGATCATGAGGACCGCCCAGGCGTGCCCGTCGTACTGCCACGCCACGGCCCGCTGGCCCGGGTCGGACGGCGCGGCCGACGGTCCGCTGCTCGCCCCCGACAGCGCGCCGGACGGCGTCCCGGACGACGGAGGGTTCGCACCGGGGGAGTTCGTCGGGTCGGGCACGGTGTAGGTCAGGCCGATGTCGGCGCCGTACCAACCCTGGTGCCCGTCGACGTCGACCGGCTCGGCCTGGGTGGTGGCGACCCGGCGGTCGACGCCGGTCGGCGGGTCGACGACGAGGTTCACCGGGCCCGATGGCGTGACGATGGTGGCGGCGGCGCTGCCGTCCGGTTGCCGGGCCGTCATGCCGAGCTGGTCCGCTGCCGGCAGGTGCAGCGCGAAGGGCAGCACCCGCGGGTCCACTGCCTCTCGCGTCGTGGTCGGCGCGGCGGTTGGGGCCGTCGACGCCGTCGAGGTGATCGGGGGGGCGTCCGATCGGCCGGCCGGCGCGGCAGGGTGATCGGTGCTGCGCGTCAGCGCGGCGACGCCGCCGGCGAGTGCGACGACGGCCGCAGCGGCGGCCACGGTCAGCAGCCGCTGGCGGCCGCGCGACGGGTGCGGCTCGGCCGGCAGCGGAGTCTGCTCGGTCGGCTGCTCGTCGTAGGTCCGGTCGGCCACACGCTCGAGCAGCGCGAAGGCGGCGTCGAGGTCGGCGCGGGTGCGGGGTGCGGTCATGACGGTGCCTCCGTGGGCGAGAGGTCGGGGTCGACGAGTTGGACGCGCAGGCGCTGCAGCCCGCGCGAGATGTTGCTGCGCACCGCGTTCTCGCCGCCGCCGAGCAGGCCGGCGATCTCGGCGAACGAGAGGCCCTCGTAGTAGCGCAGCACGATCGCGGCACGTTGCTTGGGTGGCAGGCGCCGCAGCTCGGCGACGAGGTCGGCGGCGACGGCGTGACCGTCGGCGTGGTCGGGCGTGGGCGAGCCGAGGTCACCGACGTCGTCGCGCAGGCTGATGCGCGCCGACCGGCGTCGCCAGCCGAGGTACTCGTTCACGAGCATGCGGCGCACGTAGGCGTGCACGTTGCCCGCGCTGCTCACCTGCGTCCATCGCTCGTAGGCGTTGGTCAGGGTGTCGGCGAGGACGTCGTCGGCGAGCACCGGGTCGCCGGTGAGCACGACGGCGAAGCGGTACAGGGCGCGGCGCCGCTCGGACACGTACGCCTCGAAGTCCACGCGCGCATCCTCCCGGGCCGCCCGGTCGATCGGAGTGATCACACCCCTCGGATGACCGCGGCCTCCGGAATGTTGCACGACGAGATGCCGCTTGTCCCCAGCTCCAGTCGTCCGGCCGCGTCCGGAACGACTGGGGGTGGGGCCAAGCGGTGGTTCAGGCGGGCGGGGCCTCGCTGCTCGCCATCGTCCGGTCGAACTCCCAGAACGCCCGCAGCGAGACGATCTTCCCCGCAGCGTCCACCTTGTAGAGGAAGACGCCGGTCGTGTGCGCGCGCCAGCCGTTGGCGAGCGTCGTGTGGATCGTGCCGACATTCGCGCACTCGTCGGCGACCGCGAACGAGTCGGTGATCTCGAAGACCAAGGTGTCGATCGTGGCGATGGTGAGGTCCCAGAACGCCGCGCGCCCCTCGGGCCCGTGATGGCCGTTGCCCTCGGGGTCGAAGATCGACGGCCCGACCGGGTCCTCGATCCAGCCGTCGTCGGCGAAGTTGTCGAGCCAGGCCTGCTTGTCCTTCGCGATGACCGCCTCGTAGGAACGCAGGGCGGCGTCACGCGCCGGGTGCGGGGCCCGCGAGGGCGCCTTCCAGTCGATGCGGGACGCTGTGCTTGACGGAGTGGGCGGGGCGCTCACGCGAGCGCCTTCGTCATCGTCTCGTCGGCGAAGCGCCGGATGCCGTCGAGCTTGGCCTGCAGCGGGGCGTCGTAGCCGGCACCGTAGAACAACCAGGGCATCGTGATGATGTCGGTGACGCCGGCGTCGAAGGTCTCGCGGTAGCCGTCGATCCCGAACCGGTCGATGCAGACGGCCTGGATCTCGTAGGGCTGGTCGGCGCGGCCGAGATCGGCGCGCAGCTTGGTGAGCCGGGCGATGACGTCGACGAGGTCGTCGTACTTGATCATCGCCGACGTCCAGCCGTCGTAGCGAGCCGCGCGGCGCAGCGCGATGTCGGTATGACCACCGACATAGATGGGCATGCGCTCGGTCGGGGCCGGCGACATCTGCAGCCGGTCGAAGTCGAAGAACTCACCGTGGTGCTCGACCATGCCGCCGCCGAGCACGAGCTCGATGACGTCGAGCATCTCGTCCACCCGACGACCGCGGCCCTCCCAGGGCGCGCCGCACCAGCGGGTCTCCTCGGGCGACCAGCCGATCCCGATGCCGAAACCGAAGCGGTTCTTCGTCAGCGCCGCGACGGTGAGCAGTTGGCGCGCCAGCAGCAGCGGATTGCGCGACGCGAGCTTCATGACCTGCGTGTACGACCGGATCGTCGTGGTGGCCACGCCGATGGCGCCGGCCAGCACGAGCGGGTCGGGCCAGGGCGTCTCGGGCGTCCAGAACCGGCCGCCGTCGGGGGTGTAGGGGTACTTCTCGGCGGCGTGCTCCATGTAGAACAGCGAGTCCGGCAGCGCGATGGACGCGAAGCCGCACTCCTCGGCCATCTGCGCGAGCGCGACCACCTCGTCCAGCGGGTTCATCGCCACCGCGAGGGTGAACTTGCGGTCGCTCATTCGGGACGCTCGCTTCCGACCAGCCAGAGCGCGAAGTACTGCGAGCCGCCACCGTAGGCGTGGCCGACCGCCTTGCGCGCGCCGTCGACCTGGTAGTCGCCGGCCTTGCCCATCACCTGCTTCGCCGCCTCGGCGAAACGGATGAGGCCCGACGCACCGATCGGGTTGGACGAGAGCACGCCACCGGACGGGTTGCAGGGGAGGCGTCCGCCGAGGTCGGTCTCGCCCGCCTCGGTGAGCTTCCAGCCCTCGCCCTCGCCGGTGAAGCCGAGGTTCTCGAGCCACATCGGCTCGAACCACGAGAACGGCACGTAGATCTCGGCGACGTCGATCTCGTCGAGCGGGTCGGTGATGCCGGCCTGCTTCCACAGCGCGGCGGCGGCGAGCCGACCGGCCTCGGGGTTCACCTGGTCGCGCCCGGCGTAGGTCGTCGGCTCGGTGCGCATCGAGGTGGCGTGGATCCACGCCGGGTTGCTGACCGCGGCCGCCGCCTGCTCGTCACCGATCACCACGGCGCACGCGCCGTCGGACGACGGACACGTCTCGTCGAAACGGATCGGTGCCCACAACATCTGTGAAGCCTGCACCTTCTCGACCGTCATGTCGGCCTGCTGCAGGTGGGCGAGCGGGTTCTTCGCGCCGTTGCGGCGGTCCTTCGCGGCCACGATCGCACCGATGTGCTCGGGGGCCTGCGAGCGGCGGATGTACGAGCGCACATGCGGCGCGAAGTAGCCGCCCGCGCCGGCGCCGACGGGCATCGTGAACGGCACCGGGATCGACAGGCCCCACATGGCGTTCGACTCGGACTGCTTCTCCCACGCGACGGCGAGCACGCGTCGGTGCACGCCCGACTGCACCAGCGACGCCGCGACGATGCCGGTCGAGCCGCCGACCGACCCGGCGGTGTGCACCCGCAGCAGCGGCTTGCCCACCGCGCCGAGGGCGTCGGCGAGGTAGAGCTCGGGCATCATGACGCCCTCGAAGAAGTCGGGCGCCTTCCCGACGACGACGGCGTCGATGTCGTCCCAGCCGAGCTGCGCGTCGGCCATCGCGCGGTCGACCGCCTCGCGCAGCAGCCCGGCCATCGACACGTCCTGCCGCTTGGCCCGGTGGTGGGTCTGGCCGGTGCCGAGGACGGCGGCTCGCACCTTCGTCATGTCAGTCCCGTCCTTCCATGACGCAGACGATGTTCTGCTGCAGCGCGGGCCCGGAGGTCGCGTGCGCGAGCACACGACCCGCCGAGCCGTCGGCGATGCGCGCCGCTGCCTCACCGATCCGGACGAGACCTCCCGCGAACATCGGGTTGCCCGCGAGCGCTCCGCCCGACGGCGTGATCCGCACGTCGTCGCCGAGGTCGAGCGCGCTGCGCAGGATGAACTCCTGATGGGTGAAGGGCGCCATGATCTCGGCGACCTCGACACCGGTGGCGCCTGCAGCACGACCCGCCGCTGCGGTCGACGGCGACTCGGTGAGGTCGCGCAGACCCAGCTGCGCCGAGTCGATGGTGTGGGCGAAGCCGGTGATCCATGCGGGGCGGGTGCCGGCCTGCTGGGCGAGTTCGGTGGCGCGTCCCTCGGCCGCCAGCACGATCACCGAGGCGCCGTCGGTGATCGGCGCGCAGTCGTGCCGGCGCAGCGGGTCGGCGAGGTACGGCTCGCCGAGCAGCTCGTCGGCGTCCTTCGACCCGACCAACTGCGCGTAGGGGTTCGTCTCGGCGTTGCGCCGGGCACGCACTGCGACCTCGGCCATCGCCCGCTCGCTCCACAGACCGCGCTCGATGCCGGTGCGGGCCTGCAGCGCCGCGAGGCTCACCGAGTCGGGCCACAGCGGCGCGAGCGTGTACGGGTCGAGCTGGCGCGACAGCGTGCGGCGCAGGTTGCCGGCGCTCGACTTGCCGAAGCCGTAGACGAGCGCGGTGTCGACCTCACCGGTCTGGATCTTGACCCAGGCCTCGTAGAGGGCCCAGGCGGCGTCCATCTCGACGTGTGACTCGTTGATCGGGGGCACCGGGCCGGTGGCCTCGACGGCCGAGATGAACGAGAACGCACGACCGGCGAGGTAGTCCGACGACCCTGAGCACCAGAAGCCGATGTCGTGCTTGGTGATGCCGAGCCGCTCGTAGACCTCGGCCAGGATCGGCACGAGCATCTCGACGCCGTTCGTGGTGGCGTGCGAGGCGTGCCGCCACTGCGGCGTCTGCGAGAACCCGATGACGGCGACGTCTCTCACTGGAGGCTCCTCACAGATGCTCCTTGAACGACTCGTACGGCGCGTCCGGCTCGCCGGTCGGGCGGAAGTGGGTGATGTTGCCGAGGTTCGGCTGCCACTCGTCCTGTGGCTTCCAGACCGCCTCGACCCGCATGCCCATGCGCACGTCGGCGGCGTCGCACTCGAGGATCAGGTGCAGGAAGGCGATGTCGGCGCCGTCGAGCAGCACGTACGCGGCGACGTACGGCGGCTGGATGCGCTGGCCGATGAACGGCACGTTCACGATGCAGAAGGTGGTGATGATGCCGCGGTCGGGGAGTTCGACGTCCTCGTCGGTCGGCACACCGTCGACTGGGCACGCGCCGCGCGGTGGGATGTAGACCTTGCGGCACTTCGGGCACCGCTGCCCGACCAGCCGGCCCTCGGTGAGGCCGGTCAGGAAGCTCATCTCCTGTGGCGAGGCCGAGTGCTGCACCTGCATGCGGATCGGGGTGATCAGGATGTCGAGCGCCTCGACCTCGGCGACCGTCGCGGGCCGGGCCACGGCCGACCCGTCGTCCGGCTCGAAGCAGACGATGTCGCGCAGCCCGTGGCCGCGCTCGTCGGCCCAGCGGGCCCGCACGCGCAGCCCGGTGCGCATCGCCTCGTTTGGCGCGTCCACGGCGTGCAGCAGTGCGGTGTCGGCGCCGTCGAGCCGGATGAGGGCCCAGGCGAACGGCCGTTCGAGCGGCTGCCCCTCGAGCGGCTCGGGCATCCAGCTCCAGGTCTCGACGACGCCGGTGTCCGCGACGTCGACGAGCTCGGTGAGCGGCGCGTGCGTCACCGGGTCGTACTCGACCGGCGGGACGATCACCCGACCGCCCGCGGCGCGCACACCGCGGACCTGACCGCGGGCGAGGCCGGTCATGAAGTCGCTCAACACCGGGCCGAGCGACCGGGTGTAGTCGAAGGTCAACGTGATGGGTGCGCTCAGCGGTTCGACGGCTGTCACCGGCTGAGTGAAACACGTTCTTATTCCGGCGGCAAGAGAGCCGTGTTCATATGGTGAAGCTGCCCTTGTCGAGAACTGATACACGTTCTAGATTTGCCGCGTGACCGACACCGGACTGTGGAACATCGCCCGCGACGAACCGGGCCGCCTCGCGCTGGTCGACCCCTCGGGTCGCGAGATCACCTACGGCGCGCTCGCTGCCGCCGCCGACCGGTACGGACGCGGCCTACAGGGGCTCGGCCTGGCCACCGGCGACTGCCTGGTCGTGATGCTGCCGAACAGCATCGAACTCGTCGCGCTGTACTTCGCGGCGATGCAGACGGGCCTCTACATCGTCCCGATCAACTGGCACCTCACCGGGCCGGAGGTCGCCTACATCGTCGAGGACTCGGAGGCGAAGGCGTTCGTCGGTCACGAGCGCTTCGCCGAGGCCGCGGGCATCGCCGCGGCGTCGCTCCCGGCCGACGCCCGGTTCGCCGTCGGGTCGATCGACGGGTTCCGTCCGCTCGCCGACCTCGAGGACGACGGCGGCCGTCCCGGCGTGCGCACCCAGGGTGCACCGATGGTCTACACGTCCGGCACGACGGGCAAGCCGAAGGGTGTGAAGCGCCCGCTCACCGGCGCCAACCCGGATGTCGTGCCGGTGCAGGCGGCCGGCTTCTTCGCCGGCTTCCGTATCAAGCCCTTCGACGACAACGTGCACATCTGCGGCTCGCCGCTCTACCACACGGCGGTGCTCAACTTCGTCGGCATCTCGATCCAGCTCGGCCACCCGGCGGTGCTGATGGAGAAGTTCGACGCGGAGGAGATGCTGCGGCTCATCGAGACCTACCGGGTCACCCACAGCCACATGGTGCCGACGCAGTTCACCCGGCTGCTCGCGCTGCCCGAGCACGTGCGCGCCAAGTACGACGTGTCGTCGCTGCGCACGATGATCCACGGCGCCGCGCCGTGCCCGACCGAGGTCAAGAAGGCGATGCTCGACTGGTGGGGACCGGTCGTCGTCGAGTACTACGCCGCCACCGAGGGCGGTGGCGCGACGATCTTCGCCGACGAGTGGCTGCACAAGCCGGGCTCGGTCGGCAAGGCGTGGTCGTACTCGGTGATCAAGATCCTGGACGAGCAGGGCGACGAGGTGCCGCCCAACCAGCCCGGCCTGGTGTACATGCAGATGGGCGGCTCGTCCTTCGCCTACCACAAGGCCGAGGAGAAGACGCGCGAGTCGCGGCGCGGTGAGCTGTTCACCGTCGGCGACATCGGTTACCTCGACGAGGACGGCTACCTGTTCCTCTGTGACCGCAAGAGCGACATGATCATCTCCGGCGGCGTCAACATCTACCCCGCCGAGATCGAGGGCGAGCTGGTCATGCACCCGGCCATCGCCGACGTCGCCGTCTACGGCGTGCCCGACGACCAGTGGGGCGAGGCGATCAAGGCCGTCGTACAACCGGCCGAGGGCGTCGAGCCGACCGACGAGCTCACCGAGGACATCCGCGCCTTCGCCGCGCAGCGGCTGGCGAAGTACAAGCTCCCGAAGATCGTCGAGTACATGGCCGAGCTGCCACGTGACGACAACGGCAAGCTGTACAAGCGCAAGCTGCGCGACGCCGACTGGGCAGGACGCGCCCGGGCGATCTGAACCCCCGCTCGCACGCGCCGCGCTCCGTCGGCTGGTCGTCCCCCCGTCGGACAATCCGAGACGATCATCCGTTCCTTGCGTGCCGAAAAGGTTGCGGTCAGGAATTGCTCGGCGCTATGGTCCGCGCGGCCGGAAATGGGCCGCTCGTTCCGATCACGCCAACTCGTCCAGCATCGGCGATTCCGTTGCGTGATGTCGACTTTCTATGGGGGGAAGTCGCATGCGTATCCCCGCACGCCTGCACGCCCGTCGTCCGTCCACCCGCCGTCTCGCCGGCGCGCTCGCCGCGGTGCTCGTGGCGCCGCTCGTGGGCGCACCGCCCGCACTGGCCGACGCCACCGCACCGACCTGCGGCAGCTTCTCGGCCGCCGAGGTCAGCGACTTCGTCGCGACGTGGTCGGCACACCTCGACGACGACACGTTCCTGAAGTCCTACCTCGGCGGCAACGGCGCA
>NZ_JBQCEE010000347.1:0-3226 GCF_051960575.1 Jatrophihabitans sp. | reverse complement strand
GCCCTCGCGGTCCGGGTCCGCCGCGACACCGGCGACGCCGCGCACGGCGGACCACCCGGTCGTGCACCGGCTCCGCGCGGCCGGAGCGCTCGTCGTCGGCATCACCCGCATGCCCGAGCTCGCCGTCTTCGGGTCGACCGACGGCGCGTTCGGCATCTCGCGCAATCCCTGGAACACCAGCCGCACGCCCGGTGGCTCGTCCGGCGGCTCGGCGGCCGCGGTCGCCGCGGGCATGGTGCCCGCCGCGCACGCCAACGACGGCATGGGCTCGATCCGCATCCCGGCCGCGTGTTGCGGGCTGGTCGGCATCAAACCGGGCTTCGGGGTGGTGCCGTCCGAGATCGGTGAGGGATCGTGGTTCGACATGGCCGAGAACGGCCCGGTCGCCACCACCGTCGCCGACGCCGCGCTGTTCCTGTCGGTCATCGCGGACGACGCGTCGCTCGCCACGCCCGAGGTGCCCGACACCCTGCGCATCGCCGTCTCGACCCGCGTGCCGATGCCGGTGACGCCGCTCGACGCGAACTTCAAGGCCGTCACCCGCGCGACCGGCGACCTGCTGCGCGGCGCCGGCCACGCCGTGACGGCGGTGAAGGCGCCGTACCCGGCCACCCTCGGCGCCCGTGAGATCGCCCGCTGGACGGCCGGCACGGCGCTCGACGCGCGCGCCGTGCGCGATCCCGCGGGGCTCGAGCCGCGCGTGCGGCGGCATGCCGCGGTCGGGTCGCTGGTCATGAGGGCCGGGTTGCCGAAGGAGGCGGGCCGCACGAAGTGGCGCGCCCGTGCCGAGCAGTTCTTCGCGAAGCACGACGTGCTCGTCACGCCCGCGCTCGCGCAGAAGCCCAAGCGCGCCGATCGCTGGAGCGAGCGCGGCTGGTTGGCCAACCTGCTGTCGGACGCCCGCTACGCGCCCTTCGCCGCCCCGTGGAACCTGGCCGGGTGGCCGGCGATGGTCGTCCCCGCCGGGCAGACGCCCGACGGCACGCCGCTGGCGGTGCAGCTGGTGGCGCGTCCGGGATGGGAGCGGCAGCTGCTCGGCCTGGCGGCGCAGCTGGAGCAGCTGCGCCCGTGGCGGCGCGTCGCGCCCCTCGGCTGAGCCGGGCGCTGATCCGGGCGCTGATCCGGGCTCAGTACTCCTCGTCCAGGTCGAGCCGGCGGATCTCGTCGAAGTAGACGGGGACGTCGGCCGCTGCGGGCTGTTCGGCCTCGAGCGGCTCGTGCATCGCCCGCGTGCGTGGGCCCGCCGCCGCGTGCTGCGCGCCGACCGTCGCCGTGGTGGTCGGGCGGATCGTGTGCAGCCGCACGTCGGCGATGGCGTGCTGCGCAGTGAGGTCGCGGCGCACCTGCTTGAGCGCCTGGTCGTAGACGACCCGCTTGGTGATGGACGGGACGAGCGACCCGGCGATACCGGCCATGCGTCCGCGCGTGCCGGCGAGCTGGATCGGGTTGAGGATCTCGATGGTGATGATGCGCCGCACGCCCAGCGCGCCGGTGGGCGCGGGCGCGCCGTCGAGCGCCGACCGGACGACGGCGTCGGGTTCCGGCGTGCCGTGCCCGGACGGGCGCAGCAGCAGCCACCCGAGCACGCCGAGCGTGATCAGGTTGGTGACGGCGAGCAGCGCCAGCAGGGCAGCCACACGGCGACCCTAAGGGACGGATCAGCCGCTGGGCGGGAGGTCGGTGTGACCGGCCCGCGCGGCGATCACCCCGGCCTGGAAGCGGCTGGACGCGCCCACCTGCAGCATGTACTCGGCGATGTGCCGCCGGCAGGTGCGCACCGAGATCGACAGGCGGCGCGAGATGGCCTCGTCCTTCTCGCCCTCGGCCATGAGCCGCAGGATGGCCGCCCGGGTCTGGTCGAGCTCGGTGTCGTCGGTCTGCTTCGACAGCACGTCCTCCAGCGGCACGGCGTCTGCCCACTGCTGCTCGAAGGTCGCGACGACCCAGGCGATGACGCTCGGCTCGCGCACGATGGCCAGGCCGTGGCGTCCTGGATCCTGGGTCGGGATCGGCAGCAGGGCGACGACGCGGTCGACGACCAGGCTGCGGCCGGGCACGGACGGAGCGAACCGGATCTTCGCGCCGTGGTTGGCCAGCTCGTTGAGGTAACTGACCGTGCCGCGGTCACGAAGGGCGGCGTGCTGGTAGATGGCGCGGGTCTTGATGCCGCGGCGCAACGAGTAGAGGTTCGCGACCCGGGTGCGGCCGTCGATGCGGGACGACGGCAGCCGGCCTGGCGCGACCGACAGCAGCTCCTTCTCGCACTTGTCGGCGTAGTGCATCAGCACGTTGCCGATCGCGGCCTGGTCGGTGAGCACGTCGACCGACTGGTCGGGCAGGGCGCCGGTGAGGGCGTCGTTCCAGTCCGGCACGAGACGGCGGATGGCGTCACGCCGCTGTTCGAGGGCTGCGCGCCGGGCGCCGAGTTCCAGGTCCTCGGCCCCGAGCACGGTCGCCTCGGCCAGCATCGGGCTGACGGCGGTGAGCCGTTCGCCGTCGACCCGCAACAGTCCCATCTCACCGAGCCGGGTGACCGGCTTGTCGAGGGCCTCGGGCTCGCGCCCCAGCGCTGCGGCGGCCGTCGCGATCGTCGTCCCCGGCGCCTGGAGGACGGCGCGGTACAGCTGGACGTCGAGATCGGCAAGTTCGCCGAAATCGCCCATAACCGCCGCCCGTCACGTTGTGGTCAGGCAGCTAGCTGCCACCTGGATCGTTTGCAACATCCACATCGGCCCGGGACCCTGGAGTCTGAACAGCTGTCCGACCCCCGCGCCTCGGCGCCTCATCACACAAGGATGCAACACCTGTGGGTACCGCGCGAGTAACCAGAGCACGCCGTCTGGCCCTCCGGTTCGCCGCCGGTGTGGCCGGCCTCGGGATCGTGGCCTCGGCCGCGGCGACGGTGGAAGCCGCCGCCGCGGGTGCGACGACGTCGAAGGGGTCCACGACCTCGACGACGACGACGCACCCTGGCCACACGATCCGTCCGGCCGACTGGTGGTGGCCGAGCTAGTCGGCCCCGTTGAGCTGACAGCGTCACGGCTGTAGTCCTGGCAGCCGCGATGCGTGTCGACACCGATCCCGCCCGAGCGTGCAGCAGCGCTCGGGCGGGATCGGCGTCTTAGGACCGGCGCCGCGCGGTCCGGGTCCCCGTCGGTCGGCGTCCGTCGACGTCAGCCGCCGAGGTAGGCCCGCCAGCCGCCGAACGCGGTGATGTCGGTGCGGT
>NZ_JBQCEE010000346.1:0-7605 GCF_051960575.1 Jatrophihabitans sp. | reverse complement strand
CCATGTCGCCGAACGCGTCCTCGGCGCCGAGGATGTCGGTCAGCGCGACGTACTCGGTCTTGCCGTCGACGGTGTCGGACACCAGGCCCATCGCGATGCCCGCGACCGGTGCCTTGAGCGGCACGCCGGCGTTGAGCAGCGCGAGCGTCGAGGCGCAGACCGAGCCCATCGAGGTCGAGCCGTTCGAGCCGAGGGCCTCGGACACCTGACGGATCGCGTACGGGAACTCGTCGCGGCTCGGCAGCACCGGCACGAGCGCACGCTCGGCGAGCGCGCCGTGGCCGATCTCGCGGCGCTTCGGCGAGCCGACGCGGCCGGTCTCACCGGTCGAGAACGGCGGGAAGTTGTAGTTGTGCATGTAGCGCTTGGTGCGCACCGGCGAGAGCGTGTCGAGCTTCTGCTCGAGGCCGAGCATGTTCAGCGTGGTGATGCCCAGGATCTGGGTCTCGCCGCGCTGGAACAGCGCCGAGCCGTGCACGCGCGGCACGACCTCGACCTCGGCCGAGAGGGTGCGGATGTCGGCGAGCCCGCGGCCGTCGATGCGGACCTTGTCGCGCAGGATGCGCTGCCGGACGAGCTTCTTGTTCAGCGAGCGGAAGGCCGGGCCGATCTCGTCGAAGCGGTCCTCGAACTGCCCGCGGAGGGAGGCCTTGACCTCCTCCTTGATCTCGTCGAGGCGCGCCTCGCGCTCCTGCTTGTCGGCGATGGCCAGCGCGCCCGCGACCTCGGCCGACACCGCGTTCTCGACGGCCGCGAAGACCTCGTCGCTGTAGTCGAGGAAGATCGGGAACTCGGCGACCGGCTTGGCGGCGGTGGCGGCGAGCTCCTTCTGCGCGCGGCAGAGCTCGGCGATGAACGGCTTCGCCGCCTCGAGCCCCTCGGCCACGACCTCCTCGGTCGGCTTGGTGGCGCCGCCCTCGATGAGCGCGAGCGAGCCCTCGGTGGCCTCGGCCTCGACCATCATGATCGCGACGTCGCCGCTGTCGAGCACGCGGCCGGCGACGACCATGTCGAAGGTGGCGCGCTCGAGCTCGGTGTGCGTCGGGAAGGCGACCCACTGGCCGTCGATGAGCGCGACGCGGGTGCCGCCGATCGGGCCGCTGAAGGGCAGGCCGGCGATCTGCGTGGACGCGGACGCCGCGTTGATCGCGAGCACGTCGTAGGCGTGGTCGGGGTTGAGCGCCATCACCGTGATGACGACCTGCACCTCGTTGCGCAGGCCCTTGACGAAGGTCGGGCGCAGCGGGCGGTCGATCAGGCGGCAGGTGAGGATCGCGTCCTCGCTCGGGCGGCCCTCGCGGCGGAAGAACGAGCCGGGGATGCGGCCTGCGGCGTACATGCGCTCCTCGACGTCCACCGTCAGGGGGAAGAAGTCGAAGCCCTCGCGCGGCTTCTTGCCGGCCGTGGTGGCCGACAGCAGCATCGTGTCGTCGTCCAGGTAGGCGACGACCGAGCCGGCGGCCTGCTTGGCGAGGCGGCCGGTCTCGAAGCGGATGGTGCGGGTGCCGAAGCTCCCGTTGTCGATCGTGGCGACCGTCTCGACGACGCCGTCTTCGCTGACCTCTGTCATAGAGGTGTCCTCTCGTACGTGCCGGGTGCGCACAGGCGACGTACGAGCTCGGTCGTGGGTGCCGGTCTTCGATCGAAGCGGGCGAGCGCACCGGTTCACCGGGTGCTCGACCGCCACTACCGAGGACCGGCCGTCGGGTGACGACCAGACGTCGCAGGGACGCGCGTGTGCGTCCGGCGGCTTCAGTTGTGGAAAGGGCGGTCCCTCCGTCGGGAGGGACCGCCCTGAAGTGCTAGCGGCGCAGACCGAGTCGCTCGATGATCGAGCGGTACCGGTTGATGTCGGTCTTCGCCAGGTAGTTGAGCAGCCGGCGGCGCTGTCCGACCAGCAGCAGCAGGCCGCGCCGGCTGTGGTGGTCGTGCTTGTGCTGCTTGAGGTGCTCGGTGAGGTCGCGGATGCGCTGGCTCAGCAGCGCGATCTGCACCTCGGGCGACCCGGTGTCACCCTGGGCGGAGCCGTACTCGGCGATGATCTGCTGCTTGACATCGGCGGCGAGTGCCACTGACGACTCCTTCTGTTCGTCGCGGGGCACGCCTCACCGGTCTGCATCACGGTGAGAGCGGAACGTGCCGCGCAGGACCCACCACAGGCAGGCCGACGACCAGACTACCAGTCCGCCCGGCCGACCCCGTGCACCCGGCCGCGCGGGACGCCGTGAGCCCGCACCGGCGTGACCGGGCGGACTTGGCAGCCCTCGTCCGCCGAGCGTTCAATGGCTCCATGAGCGCCGGGCGCGCCGAGGACGGCGCCGATTGGGAGTACGCGCCGCTGCGGATCCCGGCCGAGGTGGGCCGGTTGACCGCAGCGGCGCAGTTGTCGTTGCAGGCCGAGTTCGGCGGCTGGGAACTCGCCCGGGTCGCCCGCTACGCCGACGGCAGCCGTCGGGTGACCCTGCGCCGCAAGCGGCGCCCCAACAACCCGCTGCCGCTCCCCCGGCTGTCGATCTGACCGTGCGCACGCCCCGGTCGTGATCGACGGCGTCGGTCAGTCGGGCGCGGCGCCGTCCGGCAGGTAGTCACGCACGGTGGCGAGGGTGTCGATCTCGGCCACCGTCTTGTCGTCGCGGTAGCGCAGCACGCGGGCGAAGCGCAGGGCGACGCCGCCCGGGTACCGGCTCGAGCGCTGCACGCCGTCGAAGGCGATCTCGACGACCTGCTCGGGGCGGACGCGCACGACCCAGCCGTCGGTCGGGCCGTCGGCGAGGGCGAGGAAGCGTTCGGTCTGCCAGTCGAGCATCGCGTCGGTCATGCCCTTGAACGTCTTGCCGAGCATGACGAGCCGGTCGCCGTCGCGGGCGCCGAGGTGGATGTTGCTGAGCTTGCCCCGGCGCCGGCCGCTGCCCCACTCGACGGCGAGCACGACGAGGTCGAGCGTGTGCACCGGCTTGACCTTGATCCAGCCCGCGCCCCGGCGTCCGGCCTCGTAGGGCGCGGCGGCGTCCTTCACCATGACGCCCTCGTGCCCGGCGGCGAGCGTGCGTTCGGCGAAGGCCTGCGCCTCGGCCAGGTCGGCCGTGACGATGCGGTCGATGCGGTACTGCGGCGGGACGATGCGGTCGAGTACGGCGATGCGCTCGTGGGTCGGCGCGTCGAGCAGGTCGGCGCCGTCGAGGTGCAGGACGTCGAACAGGAAGGTGGCGAGCCCCGGCGCGCCGTCCACGTCGACGCTGCGACCGAAGCGCGAGGCCGTCACCTGGAACGGGTGCGGCCGCCCGTCGGGACGCAGGGCGATCGCCTCGCCGTCGGCCACCAGCGACTCGACCGGCAGCGCGCGCACCGCCGCCACCACCTCCGGCAGACGCGCGGTGACGTCGTCGAGCGAGCGCGTGTAGATCGTGACGTCGTCGCCGCGGCGGTGCACCTGCACCCGCGCGCCGTCGAGCTTCGCGTCGATGACCGCCGAACCGCCGATGCGCTCGAGGGCTTCGTCCACCGATTTCGCGGTCTGCGCGAGCATCGGCCCGACCGGGCGGCCGACCACCAGCCCGAAGCTCTCGAGCGGTCGGCCGTGCTGCAGCGCGTCGGCGACCTCGGGCATGCTGCCGCCGAGCATCGCGGCCCGGCGAACCGCGGCGAGCGGTGCGTCGAAGGCCTTCGCCACGGCGTCGGCCATCACGCCCGCGGACGCGCCCTGCCGCAGCTCACCGCCGAGCAGGCGGCGCAGGAAGTCCTGTTCGGCGTGGGTCGCACGGCCGAACAGGTCGGCGAGCAGCGCTGCCCTCGTTGCCTGTGACCCCGTGCCCGTCGTCGCCTTGATCTCGTCGAACCGGGCGTCGACCTCGTGCACGGTCAGCGAGGGGGCATCGGCCGCGGGCGGCAGCGACCGCAGCGCGGCGTACCCGACGCCGATCTGTCGCTGCGGCAGCTCGCCCGAGAGCCAGGCGACGACGGTGGTCACATCGGCGCCTGCGCCCGCGAGCAGCTGCGCCAGCCGCTTGGTCTTGGCCAGCCGTGACGAGGTCGCTGCAACATCTGTCGAGGCTGCGGCGACGTCGTGCAGCCGCATCCGCTCGACCGGCGTAGAGGTCAACAGCTGTTGAGGAACCGGTCGAGGACGCGCACGCCGAACTTGAGCCCCTCGACCGGCACCCGCTCGTCGATGCCGTGGAAGAGCGCGGCGAAGTTGAGGTCGGGCGGCAGCAGCAGCGGCGAGAACCCAAAACAACGCATGCCCAGCAGCGAGAAGGACTTCGCGTCGGTGCCGCCGCTCATGAGGTACGGCAGCGGGACGGCGGCAGGGTCCTCGGCCTTGAGGGCGGCGGACATCGCGTCGACGAGCGCGCCGTCGAAGGTCGTCTCGACCGCGATGTCCGACACGATGGTCTCGCGGGTGACGCCCGGGCCAATGAGCTCGTCGAGCGTGCGCAGCAGCTCGTCCTGCTGCCCGGGCAGGAACCGCGCGTCGATCGTCGCCTCGGCCAGGCCCGGGATGACGTTCGCCTTGTAGCCCGCCTGCAGCATGGTCGGGTTCGTGGTGTTGCGGATCGTCGCGCCGATCATGCGCGCGGCCGGCCCGAGCAGCGGCAGCCACTTGTCCGGATCGTCGACGTCGAGGTCGATGCCGGTGGCCGCGGACAGGCCCTCGATGGTGGCCCGCACCGTGTCGGTGATGACGAGCGGCCACTCGTGCCGGCCGACGCGCGAGACGGCCTCGGCCAGGCGGGTGACGGCGTTGTCGTCGTGCAGCATCGACCCGTGCCCGGGCGCACCGACCGCCTTGAGCCGGAACCACTCGATGCCCTTCTCGGCCGTCTGGATCATGTACGCGCGCGCCTGGTCATTCAGCGAGACGGAGTAGCCGCCGACCTCACTGATCGCCTCGGTGCAGTCGGCGAACAGGTCGGGGTGGTGGTCGACGAGCCAGTGGGCGCCGATGCGTCCGCCGGCCTCCTCGTCGCTCACGAATGCAAGCACGATGTCGCGGGGCGGACGCTGCCCGGTGCGGGCCCACTGGCGCACGAGTGCCAGCACCATTGCGTCCATATCCTTCATGTCGACCGCGCCGCGTCCCCAGACGTAGTCGTCCTTCACCTCGCCGGCGAACGGGTCGACGGTCCACTCGGACGCGTCGGCCGGCACGACGTCGAGGTGCCCGTGGATCAGCAGCGGCGGCCGCGACGGGTCGCTGCCCTCGATGCGGGCGATGGTCGACGCACGCCCCGGGGCCGCCTCGAGGATCTGCGACTCGATGCCGACCTCGGCGAGCTTCTCGGCGACGAACTCGGCCGCCGGCCGCTCGGGATGCGTCGGGTTCGAGGTGTTGATCCGGATGAGCTCGGACAGCAGGCTGACGACCTCGTCCTGCGCGCCGGCTGCGGTGAGGTCGCCTGAAGACTCCATGACTCGTGTCTACCAGCCGGGTGCGACGACCGTCAGCCGTGCGTGCCCCGCCTTCCCATGCGGATGATCGCCGCCGCCAGGCCGAGCGTGGCCAGGGTGGTGAGCAGGTAGAGCAACCGAGCGAGGCTGGTCGGCACCAGGTTCGACAGCGCCGAGGTGGCCACGTCGACGACGCTGCGCGGCGGCTTCGGGTGCGCGGTGCGCGACACCGTCGGGGTCGGCGTGGGCCGCGGTCGCGACGTCGTCGGACGTGGGCGCGGTGGCACGACGACGACCGGCGTCGGGCGAGCGGTCGTCGTGCGCGGCGGCCGCGTCGTCGGACGCGGCGTGGGCGACGACGTCGACGGCGGTGGCGGCGGTGTCGTCGTGCGGGTCGGCGGCGGGGTGCGCGTCGGGGCCGGCGGCGACGACGTCGGGTGCGGCAGCGGCAGCAGCGAGGTCACCGTGCCGACGACCCCGGGCAGGCTCAGCGGGACGTCGAGGTTCAGCTGGACGCCGAGCAGGTTCAGGTGCAACGGCAGGCTCGGTGCGCCGGGCGGCGGCACGGGTGCCGGGGCGACCGGCGCGGCGGAGGCAGGCGCGACACCGGACGGGGCGGCGAGGGCCACCACCAGTCCAGCGGCCGGGAGCACCATCGCTCGCCGGAACCGATCGCTCCGCATGCCGAAACCAGCTCTCTGAAGCCCCACCTGTCGCTCCCCCGAACGACCCGCTCAGGTTACATCTGTGTGAGGCGACGCGCGACACGAACGGGGAAATGTCCGGAACGCCCACGTTAGCGGGCCGGTCCGGGCCGCTCGCCGCCCGTCGGCTAGAGTGGTCTCCGCACTCGTCCGGGTGGCGGAATGGCAGACGCGCTAGCTTGAGGTGCTAGTGCCCTTTATCGGGCGTGGGGGTTCAAGTCCCCCCTCGGACACGCTGCGTTGAGACAGTCCTAGGGCTCCGACCTCCGGAAACATGGGGGGTCGGAGCCCTTTGTCGTCTCTAGAGGAGCGGCCCGAACGCTCAGTGGTCACAACCCGGTCACAACAGGCCCAGATCGGCAAGTGCCACCGTCGAGGACCTCCACGTGGCTGGTGCGCCGCAGGGCAAGCTCGGCTACGAAGCAAGCCGCCGAAGCAACTGGCTGCATCTCGCAAGATTCGGCACGGCGCGGGGAGTCTGTGGGTTGTCCACCATCCGCTACGAGCCCGCAATCAAAGCCGCTACCCGATCAGCGGCGTCGGACTCCATCGACGGGATCACGTGACTGTAGATGTCGAGCGTGATGGCGATGTTCGAGTGGCCGAGGCGCTCCTGCACAACCTTGGGGTGCACACCCGCCTGTAAGGCGAGCGTCGCCCACGTGTGGCGAAGGTCGTGAAGCCGGATCTCGGGCAAGTCGCTGCGGCCGACGGTCTGTGTGAACTCGCGAGAGAACCGGTCGGGATGGATCGGGCGGCCATCAGGCATGGCGAACACGAGTCCGTGGTCTCGGTATCCAGCGCCGACGAGGAGGCGCTCCTCCGCTTGGGCGGCGCGGTGCGCCCGGAGCTTGGCTACGGTGCCATCGTCGAGGCGCACGACTCGGCGGCCGCGGTCGGTCTTGGGGTCCGACCAGACAGGCACGCCGCCGGGCCGCACGTCGACCAGAGTGCGGCGAATGGATACCGCTCCTAGGTCGAGATCGATGGCGTCCCACCCCAAGCCCAAGGCCTCTCCCCTGCGCATGCCCGTCATGACCAGCAGGTGCCAGCCAACGTGGTGTCGTTGGTGGCGGCTTCGAGCGAGGAAGGCGCCGACCTGATCACTCGTCCAGGCTTGGACGGTCTGGTGTCGGTCTGCCCGGGCCTCGACCCTCGGGGGCTTCACCTTCGCTGCGGGGTTCACGGCGAGGAGTCCTTCTTGGTCGACAGCCGCCTGCAGGCACTTACGGAGGATGGTTGCCACATACCGAGTCGTCCTCGGCGACAAGCCGGTTCCGGCAACATGATCTGCGCGTCCTCGCTCGAGCAGCATGGCGTAGAGGCTGGCGATGTCGCTGGGACGGATGGTCTGCAGTCGTTTGGTTCCGAGAGTGGGCAGGACGTGTGTCAACGGCCAAGTTGTGGTCCCCGCTGGTGGCCAACTGAAAGTCCCCACTCCTCGCGGGTGATCACTTCTTTTTCGAGGCGGTGTCTCCTCTCGTGCGGGCTTGTTTCATGCGGTAGCTGTCGC
>NZ_JBQCEE010000345.1:0-3944 GCF_051960575.1 Jatrophihabitans sp. | reverse complement strand
CCGTGCCGAGCC
Organism: Jatrophihabitans sp.; assembly: GCF_051960575.1. Lineage (GTDB taxonomy): Bacteria > Actinomycetota > Actinomycetes > Mycobacteriales > Jatrophihabitantaceae > JBQCEE01. The sequence goes on along the minus strand of NZ_JBQCEE010000345.1, from coordinate 3,932 downwards.
GGATCAGCCCGCCGTGCACGCCGTCCTCGACGTCGTGCACCGAGTAGGCGATGTCGTCGGCCCAGTCCATCACCTGCGCCTCGAGACAGCGCGCCCCGGCCGCCACCCCCGACCGCGCCCACTCGAACGCGGCGAGGTCGTCGGCGTAGTGGCCGAACTTCCCACCTCCCGCCGGCCTCGGCCACGGGTACTTGCACGTCGCGTCGAGCACGGCGCGCGTCAGGTTGAGCCCGGCCGGCTCACCCGCGTCGTCCACGATCTTGGCCTCGAGCCGGGTGAGCACGCGCAACGTCTGCGCGTTGCCCTCGAACCCCCCGCACGCCCCGGCCACCGCGTCGAGGGCCTGCTCGCCGTTGTGACCGAACGGCGGGTGCCCGATGTCGTGCGCGAGCCCCGCCGTCTCGACAACGTCGGGGTCGCAGCCGAGCTCGGCGGCGATCTCCCGCCCGATCTGCGCCACCTCGAGCGAGTGGGTCAGCCGGGTACGGGGGAAGTCGTCCTCGCCGGGGACGACCACCTGCGTCTTGTCCGCCAGCCGCCGGAAGGCGTACGAGTGCAGCACCCGCGCGCGGTCGCGCACGAACGGGCCGCGCACGGCGTTGGCCGACCCCGCCCGCTTCGGGGGTTCGTCGACCCGCCGGGCGACGTCGGCCGGCCCGTAGCCGGGCACCTCAGACCTGCTCGTCGAGCCAGTCGGCGAAGCGCAGCAGGGTGTCGATCCACATCCCGACCGTGTACTTCAGCTGCGCGCGCGTCGCACCGGCCTCGAAGTCGAAGCACTGCTCGGCACAGACGCCGACCATGCCGTCGTCGGGCAGCACCGTGTACGCCTTCGGGAAAAGCTTGGTGCGGTTCCACTCGTCGAGCAGCAGCGCCAGCTGGCCGCGGGTGTCGACGCTGAAGCGCCGGTTCACGTAGAGCCGGGCCTGCAGCACCTCGTTCTTCTCGCCGTAGAAGAAGAAGTAGACGCTGCACTTCTCCCACCGCACGGTGAGGTCGTTGTCGTCGTCGATGGTGTGCTTCAGACCGAACTCGTCGAGCAGCTGCTGGATCAACGCGACGGTCGGCAGGACCGCGGTGCCGCCGTCCGGATCACGGCGTCGCGAGGCCAGCCGGTCCGCGCTCTGGTTGTCGGGGCGGCGCCGGAACACGCGCTCGACGTTACCGCGTCGGCCCCGCGACCGAACGCGAGATCCCGCCGGCTCAGGCGTCGGTGAGCACGAACGCGTCACCGCGCGTGATCGGGACGACCGTGCCGTCGGCGGCGATGCCGTCGATCTCGACCTCGGGGCTGCCGACCACGATGTCGACGTGGGTGTTGCTCTGGTTCAGCCCGGACGCGATGCGCTGCTCGGCGGTCATCCGCACGCCGTCGTTCCACGCGAACGCGAAGCCCGCGCCCCACGCGATGTGCGAGCCGATGTTCTCGTCGAAGAGCATGTCCTTGAAGGTCAGGCCCGTGCGGGCGACGCGTGACGAGCCGTCGACGATCGCGATCTCGCCCAGGTGCCGCGAGCGCGGGATGACCTCGAACTGCTGCTGCACCTCGTGCTCGCCGCGCTCGGCGGACGCGCCGACGATCGCACCGTCGTGCAGCTCGAGCTCGAGCCCCTCGACCAGCGTGCCCATCGAGATCAGGTAGAACGGCGCGGTCGTGCGCACCCGCCCTTCGGCGCGCCGCCAGTCGGGCGAGAAGAAGACCTCCTCGGTCGGCATGTTCGCGACGAAGTCGACGCCGGCGTCGTTCGTCATCGCACCGGCCACCCAGGACGACTCGGGCGAGACACCGACGGTGAGGTCGGTGCCGGGCCCGCGGTACCGCACGCGGTCGAAGCCGCGGGCGTTGAGGATGTCGCGCCGCTGGTGCAGCCGGGCGATGTGGTCGCGCCACGCCTGCACCGGGTCGTCCTCGTCGAGCCGCATGGCCACGGCGACGGCGTCCCACAGCCGGGCGGTGTCCGGCGTGCCGAGGATGCTCTCGGCCCAGCCCGGTGTCGGGGCGCCGACGACCGTCCAGGCCACCTCGTTGGTGATCAGCCGATCGCGCAGCGCCGCCATCGCGGCCAGCGGCGCCGACTTCGCGAGCCGGGCCGGGTCGAGGCCGTCCATCAGGGACGGGTGCGGGTTGCCGGTGAGCCGGATGACCGCGGGACGGTCGTCGCTCATGGCCCTGATGCCCTCGACCTGGTGGTCGAGCACGCGGCCGAGCTGGTCGTCCGGCGCGTACTTCACCTGCGCGCGCTGCACGTACGGGTCGAAGTCGTAGTCGATCGAGACGTGCGACGCACCGACGCGGTAGGCCTCCTCGGCCAGCGCCCGTGCCACCGGCGCCTGCTCGGGCAGCGCCATGATCACCACGCGCTGCCCGACCTGCACGTTCACCCCGACCCGCACGACGAGGCGCGCGTAGGCCTCGAGCAGGTGGTCGTACGGCTCGGTCATGCGGTTCCCTCCCCCGTCCGGCCGATCGCGTCAGTCGTGCACCGACCGCCCGGCCTCGAGCCGTGCGACGGGGACGCGGAACGGTGAGCAGCTGACGTAGTCGAGTCCGGCGGCCTCGAAGAAGTGGACGGAGTCGGGGTCGCCGCCGTGCTCGCCGCAGACGCCGAGTTTGAGTCCGGGTCGCCGTGAGCGGCCCTTCTCGGTGGCGATGCGGACGAGTTCGCCGACGCCGTCGACGTCGATCGACTCGAACGGGCTGATGCCGAAGATGCCCTTCTCGAGGTAGGCCGAGAAGAACGCGGCCTCGACGTCGTCGCGGCTGAAGCCCCACGTGGTCTGGGTGAGGTCGTTGGTGCCGAAGGAGAAGAACTCGGCGGCCTCGGCGATCTGGTCGGCGGTGAGCGCCGCACGGGGCAGTTCGATCATGGTGCCGACGAGGAACTCGAGGTGCACGCCGGTCTCGGCGCGCACGTCGCGGGCGACCTGGATGATGTCCTGCTTGACGGTCTCGAACTCCTGCACGTTCGCGACCAGCGGCACCATGATCTCGACCCGCGGCACGCCGCCGGACTTGATCCGCGCGGCGGCGGCTTCGAGGATCGCGCGCGACTGCATCTGGAACAGGCCCGGGATGACGACGCCGAGTCGGACGCCGCGCAGGCCGAGCATCGGGTTCTGCTCGTGCAGCTTGTGCACCGCCTGCAGCAGCCGCAGGTCGCCCTCGCGGGGCTCGCCGCGGGCCTCGGCGACCGCGACCCGTACCGAGAGTTCGGTGATGTCGGGCAGGAACTCGTGCAGCGGCGGGTCGAGCAGGCGGATGGTGACCGGCAGGCCGTCCATCGCCTCGAGGATGCCGGTGAAGTCCTCGCGCTGCAGCGGCAGCAACGCGGCGAGGGCCTCGTCGCGGATGCCGTCGTTCTCGGCCAGGATCAGCCGCTCGACCAGCGCGCGCCGCTCGCCGAGGAACATGTGCTCGGTGCGACACAGCCCGATGCCCTGCGCCCCGAACCGGCGCGCGCGGGCGGCGTCCTCGGCGGTGTCGGCGTTGGCCCGCACCGACATCCGGCGGGTGCCGTCGGCGTGCTGCATGATCCGGTCGACGGCCTGCACGAGCTCGTCGCCCGCCGCGGTCTCGTCGCCCTCGAAGTAGCGCACGACCGGCGAGTCGACGACCGCGACCTCACCGGCGAACACGTCGCCGCTGGTGCCGTCGATCGAGATGACGTCGCCCTCGTGCAGTTCCAGCACGCGGCCGTGCCCGTCGCGGGCGCGCAGGATGCGGTCCTTGGTGTTCACGTCGATCGTCTCGACGCCGCACACACAGGTCTTGCCCATGCCGCGCGCCACGACCGCCGCGTGCGAGGTCTTGCCGCCGCGGGACGTGAGGATGCCCCGCGCGGCGATCATGCCGTTGAGGTCGTCCGGGTTCGTCTCACGCCGCACCAGGATCACCGACTCGCCCGACCGCGACCACTTCACCGCGGTGTAGC
>NZ_JBQCEE010000344.1:0-3083 GCF_051960575.1 Jatrophihabitans sp. | reverse complement strand
GTGGTTGGGGGGTGGGGCGGCTCTCTGGTGTTTTTTCTTCTTCACCCCCCGCCGCGCTGATCCGTCACACGGCGCAGCGATCCGTCACCCGGTGCGGCGATCCGTCGCCCCGGGGCCGGGCTGCGGGCGGTCAGGCGGTGAGGGCGGTGAGCACCCGGTCGAGGGCGGCGAGGCCGCGGTCGAGCTCGTCGGCGGTGACCGTGAGCGCCGGACGGAAGCGGATGCTCGTGGTGCCGCTGCCGAGCACGAGCACCGACTCGTCCTCGCGCAGGCGGGTGATCACGGCGTCGCGCAGCGCAGCGTCCGGCAGGGTGAAGGCGCACATGAGGCCGCGGCCGCGGACGTCGCGGACGACGTCGTGGCGGGCGGCGAGCAGGTGCAGCCCGTCGAGCAGCCGCTGACCGAGCGTGGCCGCGCGGGCGAACAGGTCGTGCGTCTCGATGACCTCGAGGATGCGGCGCGAGCGCACCATGTCGGTGAGGTTGCCGCCCCAGGTCGAGTTGATGCGGGACGAGACCGCGAAGACGTTGTCGGGCACCTCGTCGACGCGGCCGCCGGCCATCACGCCGCAGACCTGGGTCTTCTTGCCGAAGGCCACGACGTCCGGCTCGACGCCGAGCTGCTGGTAGGCCCATGCGGTGCCGGTGAGGCCGACACCGGTCTGCACCTCGTCCAGCACGAACAGCGCGTCGAACTCGTGGCACAGCGCCTGCATCGCCTGCAGGAACTCGGGACGGAAGTGGTTGTCGCCGCCCTCGCCCTGGATCGGCTCGGCGATGAAGCAGGCGATGTCGTGCGGGTTCGCCTCGAACGCGGCGCGTGCGGCGGCCAGCGCGCGCTGCTCGTCGGCGACCACGTCGTCGGTGCCGTTGATCGACGGCGACGGGATGCGCGGCCAGGCGAACTTCGGGAAGCGCGCGACCTTCACCGGGTCGGTGTTGGTCAGGCTCATCGTGTACCCCGACCGGCCGTGGAAGGCCCGCTCGAGGTGCAGCACCTGGGTGCCGAGCGCCGGGTCGAGGCCGTGCGCCTCGTTCCAGCGGCTCTTCCAGTCGAACGCCACCTTCAGCGCGTTCTCGACCGCGAGCGCGCCGCCGTCGACGAAGAACAGGTGCGGCAGCCGCAGGTCGCCGAGCACCCGCGCGAAGGCCTCGACGAAGCGAGCCATCGGCACGCTGTAGACGTCGGAGTTGCTCGGCTTGTTCGCGGCCACCCGGCCGAGCTCGTCACGGGCGGTCGGCCCCGTCAGCGCGGGATGGTTCATCCCCAGCGCGGACGACGCGAAGAACGTGAACAGGTCGAGGTACGCGCGGCCGTCGCGGGCGTCGACGAGGGTCGAGCCGGACGACGCATCGAGGTCGAGCACGAGGTCGAAGCCGTCGACCAGCATGTGCCGGGACAGGCTGTCGTGGACATGGTCGGCATCGAGCGCAGCGCGAGGGATGACGGTCATGCCGGAAGAGTACGGGAAATGCTCCCGTGCTGTCAGCGTCCCACCGGAAAAGTTCCCGCGTCGGCGGTCAGTGGCGCGGTTGCGGTCCACGATCGAAGAACGTCTGCAGGACGACGGTCGTGCGCGTCGACGTGTTCGTGCGCCGCCGCACCTCGCGGATCAGCTCCTCGAGCGCGGTCGGCCCGTTCACCCGCACGAACAGCACGAAGCTGTCCTCGCCGGCGACCGAGTGACAGGCCTCGACCTCGGGCAGCTCGGCGAGCTTCTCGGGGATGTCGTACTCGTGCTCGGGGTCGCGGGGCGTGATCGCGATGAGGGCCGCGAGCGGGAGGCCGAGCGACTCGGGGTCGACGAGGGCGGCGTAGCCCTTGATCACCCCGTCCGCCTCGAGCCGCCGCACGCGTGCCTGGACGGCCGAGACCGACAGGCCACTGATCTGGGCGAGCGTGCGCAGCGTGGCCCGCCCGTCCTGACGCAGCGCGGCGGCCAGTCGGCGGTCGATCGGGTCGTCGAGGGCTGGAGGCACGCAGGCAGGCTATCGCCGCGACAGGACACCGCCTCGGGACGAACGGCGTGCAGCCGCGTCCCGACCGGCCTGAAGATCGTCAGCGTCGGAGCGAGGGCGTTGTCTACCCACCCGCACCGCCTGCTCAAACAACCCGCTGTCCGTTTCGCCCTTGTTTGCGAAACCTTTTTTCAAGATCTTTTTCGTCCGACCCTTCCGTTGTAAAACGCGTGTGAGTACTGTGACGGACGGGAGGACGGTCGACGGCATGACGCACGCGCGCTCGAAGAACGACGCGATCGCGGCGGACCCCCGGTTCGCCGACGTGGAACTGCTGCGCGCCGAGCCTCGGTCGGCCATCTACGACGCCCGGCTGCAGGACGGCCGGCGGGTGCTGGTCAAGGCCACCCACACCGGCGAGTCGGCGTGGACGAGCGAGCCGATCCTGCAGGAGGCCGCACTGCTGGGCCGCGTCGGCCACCACCCGAACATCATCACGATGTACGAGCAGATACGGCTGCGCGACGGCCGTCCGGCGCTCGTGCTGGAGCGCGCGGTCGGGACGCTTGGTTATCTCACCGGCGCCTACCGGCCGGACGTCCGGCTGGTCGTCTCGCTCGGCATCAAGCTCGCCGGCGCGCTCGAGACGCTGCACGACGGCGGCTGGCTGCACACCGACGTCCGTCCCGATGCCATCGCCGTCACCGAGTGGGGCGAGACCGTGCTCGCCTCGTTCGACGAGGCGGTGGCGCTCGAGAAGGTCGCGTCGTACGCGCTGCACCGCACCACGCCGTTCACGGCGCCCGAACTGCTCGAGGGCGGCGTGCCGTGCCGCGCCACGGACGTGTACGGCCTGGCCGTCACCCTCTACGACATCCTGGCCGGTCACGCGCCGTACCCGATGTACGAGGGCGAGGCGGCGGCCGAGACCTCGCTGCGCATCCTGCGCGGCGCCCACGCGCCGCTGCCGGCCGAGGTGCCCCTGCCCGTGCAGGACCTGTTGGCCTGGGGCATGTCGGTCGACCCGGGCGCGCGGCCGCCGTCGGCGGCGTGGTTCGCCGAGGAGCTGCGCCACGTCGAGGTCGGCCAGCACTGGCCCCGCACCCAGCTGCTGACCGGGACGAA
>NZ_JBQCEE010000343.1:0-17119 GCF_051960575.1 Jatrophihabitans sp. | reverse complement strand
CACGACATGCCACCGCCACCGCCCAGCGCCTTCGACAGCGCTTCCTTCGCGGCAAACCGCGCAGCCAGCGATTCGGGCGAGCGCGGTGCCCCAGCCGCCGTGACGAGCTCATCGGGGGTGAACAACCGCGCCGCCAACGAGGGAGTTCGCGCCAGCGACTCGGCGAAGCGTTCGACAGGCACCACGTCGATCCCCACCCCGACGACAGCCATAGCCGGATTATTCGACGGTGACGGACTTCGCGAGATTGCGCGGCTTGTCGACGTCGTACCCGCGCGCCTGGGCGATCTCGGCGGCGAGCACCTGTAGCGGAATCGTGGTGACGAACGGCGACAGCAGCGTCGGCACGGCAGGCACCTCGATGAAGTGATCGGCGTGCTCGCGCGCGAGCACATCGGTCGACTCACCGATGACGATCGTGCGCGCACCGCGCGCCTGGATCTCGGAGACGTTCGACAGCATCTTCTGGTGCAGCACCGGTCGTCCGGTGGGCGACGGCATGATCACCACCACCGGCAGGCCGTCCTCGATGAGCGCGATCGGCCCGTGCTTCAACTCGCCCGCCGGGAACCCCTCGGCGTGCATGTATGCGAGTTCCTTGAGTTTCAGCGCGCCCTCGAGCGCCACCGGGTAGCCGACGTGCCGACCGAGGAAGAGCACCGCCTTGGACGTCGCGATCTCGCGGGCCAGCTCGCGCACCGGCTCGACCAGCGCGAGGGTGTCCTCGACCGCGGACGCGACCGAGCACAGCCCCTCGTACTCGCGCACGATCTCGTCGCCGTACTTGGTGCCGCGCGCCTGCGCGAGCGCGAGGCCGACGAGCTCGACCGCGGCGAGCTGCGCCAGGAATGTCTTCGTCGCCGCGACCCCGATCTCGGGCCCGGCGTGGGTGTAGAGCACGGCGTCCGACTCGCGCGGGATCTGCGCGCCGTTGGTGTTGCAGATCGCCAACACCTTGGCCTTCTGGTCCTTCGCGTGCCGCACCGCCTCGAGGGTGTCGGCGGTCTCGCCCGACTGGCTGATCGCGACGACGAGGGTGGCGCGGTCGAGCACGGGGTCGCGGTACCGGAACTCGGACGCCATCTCGACCTCGACCGGCACCCGCGTCCAGTGCTCGATCGCCTGCTTGCCGAGCAGGCCCGCGTGGTACGCCGTGCCGCAGGCGACGATGAAGACCTTGTCGATGTCGCGCAGTTCCTGCTGATCGAGCCGCTGCTCGTCCAGCACGATCTGCCCGTCGACGAGGTGACCCAGCAGCGTCTCGCGCACGGCGGCCGGCTGCTCCTGGATCTCCTTGAGCATGAAGTAGTCGAAGCCGCCCTTCTCCGCGGCGGCGAGGTCCCAGTCGATGTGGAAGTGCTTGCCGTCGGCGGGCTCACCGTGGAAGTCGGTGACGGTGTAGCCGTCGCGGCGGATCTCGACGACCTGGTCCTGCCCGAGCTCGACGGCCTCGCGGGTGAACTCGATGAACGCGGCGACGTCGCTGCCGAGGAAGGTCTCGCCGTCACCGATGCCGAGGACGAGCGGCGAGTTGCGGCGCGCGGCGACGACGACGTCGGGCTGCTGCGCGTCGACGAGGACGAGGGTGAACGCGCCGTGCAGCCGGCGGCAGACGGCGCGCAGCGCGTCCGCCAGCGAGCCGCCGTGCCGCGCGAGGTGGCGCGCGACGAGGTGCGGCACGACCTCGGTGTCGGTGTCGCTGATCAGCTCGATGCCCTCGGCCTCGAGCTCGGCGCGCAGGGCCGCGTGGTTCTCGATGATGCCGTTGTGGATCGCGGCGATCCGCCCCGTGCTGTCGGCGTGCGGGTGGGCGTTGCGGTCGGTCGGGCCGCCGTGCGTGGCCCAGCGGGTGTGCCCGATACCGGTGTGTCCGGTGATGTCGGCCTCGGCGACGGCCTTGTCGAGGTTCTCGATGCGGCCCGCCTTCTTGGCGATCTGCAGGCCCGTGTCGCCGATGACGGCGACCCCGGCCGAGTCGTAGCCGCGGTACTCGAGACGCCGCAGACCCTCGATGACGACGTCGAGGGCAGGACGTGGTCCGACGTAACCGACGATGCCGCACATGGTGATCAGGGTAAGGCCCGCAGGTCACAGCGGCCCCGCTCGACTCAGTCCGGCCGGGGCACGCGGGGCGTCGTGTGTGGCGCCGCAGCGGGCGGACACGCCGCCCGCGCGCCCGCAGCACGGCCACACACCGCGCCGCGGCAGGAGGTGTGTGGCGCCGCAGCGGGCGGACACGCCGGCCGTGCGCCCGCAGCGCGGCCAAACACCGCGCCGGCCACCGCGCACGTCACCCGCGCACGTCACCGCGCACGTCGCCGTCCGCGGGCCTCGCGACGGCGTGCAATAGCGTGCGAGGGATGGACGACCGACACGCGTGGGAGCAGCCGGGCGCGCACGAGGAGGCGCCGGGTGTCTGGCGCATCCCCCTGCCGCTGCCGGGCGACAGCCTCAAGGCGGTCAACGTCTACGCCGTGGCGGACGGCGACCGGCTGGTCATGATCGACGGCGGCTGGGCGCTGGAGGGCTCGCCCGAACTGCTCGCCGGCGCGCTGCGCTCGATCGAATACCAGCCCGGCGACGTGCGCGAGTATCTCGTCACGCACGTGCACCGCGACCACTACACGCTCGCCGTCGCGATGCGCCGCGAGCACGGCGGTTCGGTCGCGCTCGGCGAGGGCGAGAAGGCCACGCTGGACGCGTTCTACGAGGTCACCGTGCATCCCGACATCGCCGCCCTGCACGAGGCCGGCGCGCTCGACCTGTCGCGCATGCTCGCCGCCTGGCGCGGCGAGCGCGACACCACCGACTGGGAGTACCCCGACCGCTGGCTCACCGACGGCATCGATGTGCCGCTGAGCACGCGCACGCTGCGGGTCATCGCGACGCCCGGCCACACCCGCGGCCACGTCGTCTTCCACGACCCCGAGCACGGCGTGTTGTTCGCCGGTGACCACGTGCTGCCGCACATCACCCCGTCGCTCGGCGTCGAGCTGGTTCGACCCCAGTCACCGCTGCGCCTGTACATGGACTCGCTCGCCACCGTGCGTGCCCTGCCGGACGCCCGCCTGCTGCCCGCCCACGGCCCCGCCGTCGCCTCGGTGCACGCCCGCGTCGACGAGTTGGTGCGGCACCACGAGCAGCGGCTCGAGATCATGCTCGGCGAGGTGCGCAAGGGCGCGGCGACCGCCTTCGAGGTCGCGAACGCGATCGGCTGGACGCGCCGCGGCCGCGCCTTCGCCGAGCTGGACGAGTTCAACCAGATGCTCGCCGTGCACGAGACGGTCGCGCACTTGCGACTGCTCGTCGAACACGGCGAGCTGACCGCGTCCAGCGCCGACGGCATCACCCACTACGCCGTCACCTGACGCCATCACGTCAGAAGCCGTTCTCCTCGAGCTCGCTCTCGGGCTCGGCGTCGACGGGCGGCTCGGCGAGCATCGTGGCCGCGTCGTAGAGGCCGGTGAGCACGATCTCGACGTCGGCGATGAGGTCGTCGAGCCACGGTTGCGCCGACGACCGCTGCAGCGCGGCGTGCACGAACTGCTGGAAGTGACCGACGGTGCGGGCGAGCAGTTCGGGGCCGACGGCGAGCTCGGCGGTGGTGCCGGGCAGGCCGAGCGCCTCGCCGAGGGCCAGCCAGCCCTCGATGACGTCGCCGATGCGTCGCGTGTCCGACTCCGGGCGCCCCCGGTGCGCCGCGCCGAAGAAGCAGACCAGTCCGGCGGCGGCGGCGTCGAGCTCGGCGAACAGCGTGCGCTCGTCCGGCGTGGCCTGCGGGACGGCGAGCAGCAGGTGCTCGTCGAGCGTGGTCAGCGCGGCGGCGACCTCGACGGCCTGCGTGGTGCTGGCGGTGATCGTGGCCTCGAGCTCGGCGACGCGGCGCTCGGCGGCGATGAGCTCGCCGGCGGCGGCGCGCTGCGCGTCGTCGGCGGCGGTGGCGAGCTCGACCTCGTAGCGGGCGAAGACGAGCTCCTGCTGGGCCTGGTCGAGTTCGAGCACGGCGTCGTCGCGGCGGACGCGCAGCGCGTCGAGGCGGCGGCCGGTCTCGGCGCGCCGGTGCAGCAGGGCGGCGTAGTCGGGCAGCGCCATCGGCATGCGGCCGGCGCGTCCGGTCAGCAGGCGCAGCCGGGCGGTGAGGGCGACGATCTCGTCGCGGCACGGCAGGGCGAGGCCGCGGGCGACGCGGCCGAGCACCACGAGGGCGGCGATGCCACGCTCGGCGTCGAAGCGCACCCGCACCTCGTGCAGGTCGCGGCGCACCTCCTCGGCGCGGCGCAGGTCGGTGAGGGTCTGGGCGCGCAGCGCGCCGACGGCCGACGCGGCGGGCGAACCGGGCAGGGTCAGCTCACGCAGCCAGACCTTCGGGTCGGCCGGGCTCTCGGAGCGCACCGCCCACACGGCCCGCAGCCGCGGCCGGCAGCGCTCGACCAGGTCGCGGGCCAGCAGCAGCAACGCCGCATCGATGGCCGAACGGACGCTGATCTCGTCCGTCTGCTCAGGCATCCGTACCCGCATGGCTCCCGTGTCCTCCTCGTGCTGGTACCGGGACCAACGAGGCGGGCGGGACGACGTTGCGCTCGCAACCGCCGCCGTGACGGCGCGCACGCCCTGCGGACGCGACCCCGCGCCGGACCAGGATGGCCAGACCGGGCGGCGACCCGGTGCGGGCATCAAGATCCAGGGCGGGCGAGCGCGTCAGACGGCGCGGACGGCCTCGGCGACGCGGCCGGCGACGGCGTCGGCCTGGGCCTGCGTACCGGCCTCGACCATGACGCGGACGAGCGGCTCGGTGCCCGACGGGCGCAGCAGCACGCGGCCCGAGTCGCCGAGCTCGGCCTCGGCGGCGGCGACGGCCGAGGTGACCGACGACGACGCGGCGACGGCCGACTTGTCGCTCACCCGCACGTTCACCAGCGTCTGCGGCAGGCGGTGCACGATCGCGGCGAGGTCGGCCAGCGGGCGTCCGGTCGTGACCATGCGGGCCATGACGTGCAGGGCGGTCAGCAGTCCGTCGCCGGTGGTCGCGGCGTCGGTGAACACGATGTGCCCGCTCTGCTCGCCGCCGAGGTTGAGGTTGCGCTCGCGCAGCGTCTCGAGCACGTACCGGTCGCCGACGGCGGTCGTGAGCACCTGGATGCCGGCGTCGCGCATGGCGTGGTGGAAGCCGAGGTTGCTCATGACCGTGGCGACGACGGTGTCGTCGTGCAGGCGTCCCTGCTCGCGCAGCGCGACCGCGCAGATGGCGAGCAACTGGTCGCCGTCGACGACCGTGCCGGACGCGTCGACGGCCAGGCAGCGGTCGGCGTCGCCGTCGTGGGCGATGCCGAGGTCGGCCCCGGACGCCCGGACCGCCTCGATCAGGCCCTCGAGGTGCGTCGAGCCGACACCGTCGTTGATGTTGAGGCCGTCGGGCGCGGCCGCGATGGCGGTGACCCGCGCGCCCTGTCGCTCGTACAGCGCCGGGGCCACGGCGGACGCCGCCCCGTGCGCGCAGTCGACGACGACGTGCAGCCCGTCGAGCCGGGTCGGCACGGCGGCGGCAAGGTGGTCGAGGTACCGGGCGCCGGCGTCGACGGCGGTGCGCAGCCGGCCGACGGCCGCCCCGATCGGACGCGTCTCGGCGCCCTGCTCGACCTCGGCCTCGATATCGGACACGATGTAGTCAGGCAGCATGTGGACGCCGCGCGCGAACAGCTTCACTCCGATGTCGGGCATCGGGTTGTGCGAGGCCGAGAGCACCACACCGACGTCCGCGCCGTAGTCGGCGGTCAGGAACGCGACCGCCGGCGTCGGCAGCACCCCGACGGTGAGCACATCGGCGCCGGCGCTGGTGAGCCCGGCGATGACGGCGGCCTCGAGCATCTCGCCGCTGGCCCGCGGGTCGCGTCCGACCACGGCGAGCGGACGGTGCGACGCGTCGTGCGCGACGAGCACACGCGCGGCGGCCGCGGCGACCGCGAGGGCCAACTCCGGCGTGAGCTCGTCGTTGGCCAGCCCGCGGACGCCGTCGGTGCCGAACAGCGCCAAGATCAGCGCTTCGAGTACTGAGGCGCCTTGCGAGCCTTCTTCAAGCCGTACTTCTTGCGCTCCTTGACCCGGGCGTCACGGGTGAGGAAGCCGGCCTTCTTCAGGGCCGGACGGTCGTCGGGCTCGGCGCCGATGAGCGCGCGGGCGATCGCCAGGCGCAGCGCGCCGGCCTGCCCGGTGACGCCGCCGCCCTTGAGGGTGGCGATGACGTCGTACTGGCCGTCGCGCTCGAGGGTCACGAACGGCTCACGGATGAGCTGCTGGTGCACCTTGTTCGGGAAGTAGGCCTCGAGGGTGCGGCCGTTGAGCTTGAACTCGCCGCTGCCCGGCACGAGGCGGACGCGGACGACGGCCTCCTTGCGGCGGCCGACGGTGGGGGCTGGGGCGGTCACTGCGACACCTGCTTGATCTCGAACGGCTGGGGCTTCTGAGCGGCGTGCGGGTGCTCAGGCCCCGCGTAGACCTTCAGCTTCTTGAACTGGGCGCGGCCGAGGGTGTTCTTCGGCAGCATGCCCTTGACGGCGAGCTCGATGAGCCGCTCGGGCTTGGTCTCGAGCAGGTCACCCACGGTGCGGCGCGAGAGCCCGCCCGGGTAGCCCGAGTGACGGAAGCGGAACTCGCCGAGCTTGCTCGGGCTGACCGCGACCTTGTCGGCGTTGATGATGATCACGAAGTCGCCGGTGTCGACGTGGTTCGCGAACTGCGGCTTGTGCTTGCCCCGCAGCAGGGTGGCGGCCTGGCTGGCCAGGCGGCCCAGGACGACGTCGTTGGCGTCGATCACGTGCCACCGGCGGTCGATGTCGCCGGGGCGAGGGGTGTACGTGGACACTCGTCTGCTCTCTGTCGGTCTTCACGCCATAGGCGCCCCCGCGATCACGATGTGATCCCGAGGCATGGCCGGGCACGTGCGGTGCTCCGCACGCCAGCGCTCGACTCTACCGACTCACCGTCGGCGCGGCCAAATCGCCCGTTGACGGCCCGTCACGATCTTGCTCGTGCGGGGGCGGTCGCTTCAGGTCGGGCGACAACATGCCGATGGGACGACGCAGGAGCTCAACCAGGGCCAGGGAAGGACGCTGTCCGATGCTCGACGAATCGCGGGACGCCGTGCGTCCTGACCTCGTCGGCATCCCGCCGGTGCACCGTTCCGTGCTCGACAGCGAGTTCGCCGTGCTGCTGCACAACATCGCCGACCCCGAGCTGGCCGAGGACGTCGCCCGCGGCCTCGTGGACGCCCTGCGCGACGCCGCCTCGCTCGACGGGCTGCACCTCGCCGTGGCCGGCAGCGTCGGCATCGCCTGCTTCCCCGACCGGTCGACCTCGACCGACGAGCTCATGCGCCGCTCGGACGTCGCCCTCGTGCACGCCCGCCACATGCAGGCCGCGCTTCGTAGCTACATCTTCGCCCTGGACGAGCAGGACGCCGGCTCGACGGCGCTCGGCACCGAGCTGCGCGACGCCATCGGCGACGGCCAGTTCCAGTTCGTCTTCCAGCCGCAGATCGACCTGTCGACGCAGCGGCTCGTCGGCGCCGAGGCGCTGGCCCGCTGGAACCACCCGACCCGCGGGCTGCTCGGGCCGGTGGAGTTCATGACGGTGATCGAGCGGTCGGGCTTCGTCCGCGAGTTCACGCTGCACGCCCTCGACCGCGCCTGCGCCGCCGCGGCGGAGTGGTGGCGCCTCGGCCTGCACGTGCCGGTGTCGGTGAACCTCTCGGCGCGCAACCTGCTCGACCTCAAGCTGCCGGCCGACGTCGCCGCGACCCTCGTCCGGCACGAGCTGCCGCCGGAGCGGCTCATCCTCGAGATCACCGAGAGCTCGGCGGTCTCGGACGCCCGCACCGTCGAGATGGTGCTGGCGAAGCTGCGCGACGTCGGGGTGCAGCTGTCCGTCGACGACTTCGGCACCGGCTACTCGTCCATGGCCTTCCTGCAGCGTGTGTCGGTCGACGAGATCAAGATCGACAAGTCGTTCGTCATCCCGATGACGCGCTCGGCCAGCGACCAGGCGATCGTGCGCGCGACCATCGAGCTCGCCCACGGCCTCGGCGTGCGCGTCGTCGCCGAGGGCGTCGAGACCGGCCAGCACGCCGAGCAGCTCAAGCGGCTGCACTGCGACGTCGCCCAGGGCTGGCACTACGGCAAGCCGGGCACCGTCGACCAGCTGCGGACGGCCGAGACGACGTACTGCCGTCCGGCGTTGGCGCGCCGCCGCCGGGCCGCCGCCAGCTGACCGTCGGCCTCCCTGCGGCACGATCGCCGGCGTGATCGTCGACAGCCACGTGCACCTGCAGCCGCCGCGGCTGGCCGCCGCCGTCCGCGAGTTCTTCTTCCGCTTCCTGCCCGAGGACGTGTTCGCGTACCCGACGGACCACGAGCTCGTCCTGCGCGCGCTGCGCGCCGCCGGCATCGGGACGGTCTGGAACCTGCCGTACGCGCACAAGCCGGGCGTGGCTGCGGGCTTGAACGCCGCGTCGGCCGAGCTGGTCGCGACGAACCCGGTGCCCGAGGTGTCGGTCGTCGGCGGCTGCACGGTGCACGTCGGTGACCCCTCGCCCGCCGATGTGCTGCTCGCCGCCCTGGACGAGCACGGGCTGCGTGTGCTGAAGCTGCACTGCTCGGTGGGCGACTACGACGTCGACGACCCGCGCCTGGACGCGATGTGGAGCGTCGTCGAGGCGCGCGGCGTGCCGACGACCGTGCACGCGGGCCACGGCGTCGACGGCGCGACGGCCGGGTCGGAACTTGACGGCCTGTCGCGGGTGGCCGCGCGCTTCCCCGGCGCGCCACTGATCGTTGCCCACGCCGCGCATCCAGCGACCGACGCGACCGTGGCATTGCTGGAACTCCATCCGAACGTGCACGCCGACCTGACGCCGCGCATCACCGACGAGGTCGCGCTGGACGACGCCACGCTCGAGCACTTCGCCGACCGCATCCTGTTCGGCAGCGACGCCCCGAACACGGCCCTGCCCGTCGAGGTCGGCATCGGCCGCATTCGGCGGCTGTCAGGCCGGGCGCAGGACGCGATTCTCGGCGGCACGGCCCGTCGGCTGCTCGGCGGTGTCTGAGTTCTCCGCCGGGTCCTTTGCATTTTGATCTTGCATGGTGTTGAGTCAGCGGCACGGACGCATTCCCGCGCAGCGCGCGGTGCATTGATCATGAATTGCGATCAAGTGCCGGTTCGGCCGTTTCGCCGAGTTCAGGACCTTCGACGCACAAAGGTCCCGTCCATCGTCCAGGGACCAAATACCCCGTGGACCCAAAGAGACCAATCCAACGTCCTGTTTCGTGCACTCCCGGATTGACCGTCCGATGCTGGAGTGTCACCTTCTTGGTGCGGCAGCCGACAACGGACGCTGCGGGAACTGGGGGCCGGCGATCCGTCCCACCATTCTCTGACCGACAGCCTGGGGGAACGACGCCGTACGTCCCTTTTCGACCGAAAGCTATGTCAGCCGGTCGGACGGGATTTCTCGACGAACAGCTCAAGACGGACTTCTCTTCACTGACGGTCCGTCACCACGTGGAACCAACGGCGTTGAGCAGCGCGAGACGGCAACAGACTCCTAGCCGTTGTCGCCGATTGACCCGGGATCTAACTACCCAGGTTCCGGACTAACCAAACACCTGCGGCTGCCGATGGGAGTCGCAAACCACCACAACTCCCCAGGGGGAACCATGCTGAAGACCCTCGAGCGCCTCCAGGAGGCCCGCGAGACCCGCCACAACGACAAGGGCTTCACGCTCATCGAGCTCCTGATCGTCATCGTCATCCTCGGCATCCTCGCCGGCATCGTCGTGTTCGCCGTCGGCGGCGTGACCGACAAGGGCGACACCTCGGCGTGCAAGGCAGAGGTCACGACCATCGCCAACGCCGAAGAGGCGTACTACGCCAAGACCGGCGGCTACGGCACGATCACGCAGCTGCAGACCGCCCCGAACAAGTTCCTCCGCGCAGGGACCCCGAAGTACGTCACCGCCGCGAGCGCGACGGACGGCTCGCTGACCATGGCGGCCGGCGCCCCCTGCACCGCGCAGTAACAAGCCGCTCGTCATGTGGTGGGGGGGCCGCCGAGGGTGACCCCCCACCACGTCGATCCAACCCGTAGGGGAACCGATGTCGCACGTCCACACGATTGGCTCGAAGGCCGACGCCCTGCTCAACGCACTGTGGGACGCCAGCGGCACCGACCTCCTCCTGACCGTCGGCATGGCCCCACAGCTTCGCGTGCACGGCGAGCTCATCCCCGTGACGGGCGCCGGGCCGCTCACGGCCGACGACACCGACGAACTGCTCGCCGAGGTGCTGACCGCCGACCAGCAAGCAGCGTGGAACGCATCGCACGAATACGACTTCTCGTTCACGTGGCGAGAGCACGCGCGCGTTCGCGGCAATGCCTTCACCCAGCGCGGGTACACCGCCATCGCACTGCGCATGATCCCGCGTGACATTCCGTCGCCGGAGACGATCGGGCTGCCGCCGGTCGTTCCCCACCTGGCGATGCAGCACCAAGGCCTCATTCTCTTCACCGGCCCGACGGGGTCCGGCAAGTCGACCACGCTCGCATCATTGATCGACATGATCAATACGAAGCGCGCTTGTCACATCATCACCGTCGAAGACCCGATCGAGTACATCCACGACCACAAGCGTTCTGCGGTCAACCAACGCGAGGTCGGCACGGACACGGGTGATTTCGCGAACGCGCTGCGCTCAGTCCTCCGTGAAGATCCAGACGTGCTGCTCGTCGGCGAGATGCGTGATCTCGATTCGATCCGCTTCGCATTGACCGTCGCCGAGACGGGTCACTTGGTCTTCGCGACCCTCCACACGAACGACACCGCGCAATCGCTCTCACGCATGATCGACGTCTTCCCTGCTGACCAGCAGGCGCAGGTCCGCGTGCAGCTCGCTGCCGCGTTGAGTTGCGTGGTCTACCAGCGGCTGATTCCGCGGGCCGATCGTCGCGGGATGGTCGCTGCATATGAGGCGTTGGTCGCCACGCCGGCCGTGCGAAATCTCATCAAGGAAGGCAAGACCCACCAGCTGCGGAACTCGCTCGTCACCGGCGCTCAGGACGGCATGGTCACCTTCGAGCAGACCCTCTCCAAGCTGATCCAGGAAGGGGTCATCACCTACGAGGACGCTGTACACCGCAGCCTGTACCCGAAGGACATCGAGACGCGACCGCGGCTGCGGGCGAGCGTGACAGCGTGAAGATCGGGCGCGGCAAGCCGAACGCCCCGGCGCCCGTCGAGGCAGCGGTCGAGTACCGCGATCCGCATCCCGACGAGCGTGCCCTCGCGACCAAGCTGGTCGATGAAAGACTTGTCGACGGCGCGCTCGTCGAACGCGCCCTGACCAACCTCAACGAGTTGAGCCTCGGCACCACTCTTTTGCGCCAGGGCGCGATCACCGACGCGCGCCTGACGAAGGCCCTTGGCGATCTCACCGGTGTAGAGCGCGTCGACCTCCGTGAGGCGTCGCCAGAGCCCCTAGCCGTTGAACTCGTCCCGGAGGAGATCGCCCGCGCCTCGTGCCTCATCCCGTTGTCGCTCGCCGAAGACGACGCGGTGATCATCGTCTTCGCAGACCCGTCAGCCGGCGCGGTGGAGAGGCTGTCACAGCAGATCGGGCGCCCGGTTGTTCCGCGGATCGCCGCGACGGCCGACATCCGTCGGGCGATCGACGGCAGCTATCGCGCCACCAGCGGCGTCGGCACGCACCTCAGGGAGTTCGAGGTCAAGGACGTTCTGCGCCAGGCGCAGCGTCAGGAAGCCGTCGCGGCCAACGAAGAGGCCCCCGTCGTCCAGGTGGCACAGATGATCATCACTCAGGCGCTTCGCGACCGGGCGTCTGACATCCACATCGAGCCGGGCGACGAGAAGGTCCGTGTCCGGTACCGGATCGACGGTGCGCTGCACGACGTGCTGTCGTTGCCCGAGTCGATCGGCCCCGCGCTCGTCAGCCGCATCAAGATTCTCGGCGGAATGAACATCGTCGAGCGTCGCCGCCCGCAGGACGGACAAATCACGACCCAGATCGAGGGGAAGGACGTCGACATCCGGGTCTCGACCACGGCGGTCGTCGGCGGCGAGAAGGTCGTCATGCGGGTGCTCGACAAGAGCCGTCCGCTCTTCGCTCTGACAGACCTCGGCATGCCGGACGCTGTCGCGGAGCGATATGCCACTCTACTCCGCTCCCCGTACGGCATGGTCATCTGCTCCGGTCCGACCGGGAGTGGGAAGACAACGACGCTGTACGCCTCGCTCTCGGAGCTCAACACTCCTGAGCGCAACCTCATGACCATCGAAGACCCGGTCGAGTACACCTTTCCGACGATCAATCAGATCCAGATCAACGAGCAGGCCGGCATCACGTTCGCCGGCGGGTTGAAGTCGATCCTCCGCCAAGACCCTGACGTCATTCTCGTCGGCGAGGTGCGTGACGCGGAGACCGCGCGCATCGCAGTGCAATCGGCCTTGACCGGCCACTTCGTGCTCTCGTCGCTCCACGCCACCGACTCCGTGTCAGCCCTCCACCGCTTGCTCGACATGGGTATCGAGGCCTTCCTCGTCACTTCTGCGGTGACTGCCGTGGTGGCGCAACGGCTCGTCCGTCGCATCTGCAGCTACTGCAAGCAGCCTTCGGCTCCGACGAACGAGGAAAAGGCCTTTCTTGCGTCCATCGGGGCCGGCATCCCCGATGACGCCTTCATGCGGGGCGAAGGTTGCAACTTCTGCAGTCACACCGGTTACCTCGAGCGGATCGGCATCTATGAGCTGCTCACGCTGACCGACGCGATGCGCGAGATGATCCTCGACCGGACGTCGCACGATCAGTTCCGCAAGGTGGCGATCGCGAACGGACTGAACACCCTGCAGGACCAAGCCGTCGAACTCGTCGCATCGGGCACCACCACTGTGTCCGAGGCAATGCGCACCATCTTCATCGCAGGAGCCTGACCATGCCTCGCTTCGCCTACACCGCCACAACCCTCGATGGCGCCCCTGCCAAAGGCGTCGAAAAGGCCGGCAGCCGCGGCGAGTTCGAGTTGGCCCTGTACGACCGCGAACTGCGAGACATCGCGATCGTGGAGAAGAAGTCGATCCTGCAGCTCGAGATCTCAGGGCCGCGCGTCAAGCGTGAAGATCTCATGCACATCTCGCGGCAGCTGGCCGCCTTCGTCAAGGCAGGCCTGCCGATCCTCGACGCGGTGCACTCAGTCGCCGCCGAGGCCGAGAACTCCTCTGTCCGTCGCGTGATGGCCGACATCGAGGCACGCCTGCGTGCCGGCGAACGCTTCTCCGATTCGCTGGATGCGCACGCTGACGTGTTCCCGGAGTTCTACCGCGGCATCGTCCGGTCGGCAGAGCTGACCGGTGAGCTCGACATCGTGCTCCTACGACTGTCGAACTACATCAAGCGGGACCTCGACGCTCGCCGCAAGCTGAAGTCGGCGACCATCTACCCCGCGATCGTCGGCGTCCTCGCTGTCGTGGCGATCGGCGTCATCGGCTGGTGGGTGCTGCCGAAGTTCAAGGTGTTCTTCGCAGGACTGCACGCCGACCTCCCGCTGCCGACACGGATGTTGTTGGCGATGACCAATTTCTTGACCCACTGGTGGTGGGCGATCCTCGCTGTGATCGCCATCATCGGCATCTCGATCTTCTCGGCAACGAAGACGGAGAGGGGTCGGTATGCCCTGGACGGATTCCTGCTGAAGGTCCCCGTGCTCGGAGAGACCATCCAGTACGCCCTCGTCGAGCGCTTCTGCCGGATCCTCGCCTCAATGGTGAACGCCGGCGTCTCCCTACCTGAAGCACTTCGGGTCGCGACGGAATCCCTCAAGAACAAGGTCTACATCAAGTCGCTCGACGGCGTGACCGAGGCGATGTTGGAGGGCCAAGGGCTTGCCACCCCGCTCGCACGGACAGCACTGTTTCCCGCCACTGCGGTCCAGATGCTCCGCGTGGGTGAGGAGACAGGGACACTCGACACCCAGCTCGAAGTGACGGCCGAATTTTTCGAGACCGAACTCGACTACAAGGTCACCAAGCTCACGTCCCTCTTCGAGCCGATCATCATCCTCACGATGGGTGGCGGCGTCGGCTTCGTCGCAGTTGCGCTCGTGTCAGCGATGTATGGCGCCTTCAACCAGGTCAAGGTATGACCCCCCTGGAACGGAGGCTCGACGAAGCACGGCCCGACGACGGCTTCACGCTCGTTGAGCTCATCCTGGCCATCGCCATACTCGGCGGTGTGATCGCCGCCCTGGTCGGTGCGATGTTCACAAACATCAAAGCCTCGGACTACAACCGGAAGCAAGCCACGGTCGACACGATCCTCAAGGACTACGCCGAAGCCTTGAACGTTGCGGTGAGCGCCCGCACCGGAGCGTCATGGTGCCTGGCCGGCAGTACGACAACCAACTACGCTCCCGCCTACACAGCTCCTACTGGGTACACCGTCAGCGGCTCGGCGCCGAACTGTCCAACCTTCAGCGCCAATACGGCTCAGTACCAGGTCGTCACGATCACGGCGTCGTCGCAGGACGCTCGCGACTCGGAAACACTGCGGGTCGTCGTTCGCCCGACGTGCATCCTCACTGGATCGTCATGCTGAGGCGCCCCCGGGATGAGGACGGCGCCGCGCTCGTCATCGCGCTCGTCTTCCTGATCTTCATCTCAGTGCTTGTGACGGCGTCGCTGAACATCGTCTTCACCGACACCAAGGCAACGCCCGTCATTCGCGCCAACCGCGCTCTCGCCTACGACGCCGACGCCGCCCTGCAATACGCAATCGCGACCATTCGAGTGAATCCGAACCAAGGTCTTCAGTACTCCTGTGACGCCATCCCCTTCCCTGGTTCGTCGTCGGGATTCACGTTGAACCAGTCGATCAGCCTTCAGGTCAACTGTTCACCGGAACAGCCGAATAGTCCGCTGTACTACCAGCGGCATGTCCAGCTTCAGGTTGTCTGCGTCGGGAGCACCACCGGCCCGTGCGCGAATCCCCTGCTGCGAGCAGATGTGCGCTTCTACGACGACAAGTCGCTGGGCCGAACCGTGGTGGTCACCACCTGGAGCGGACTGTGAGAGCAACGCGTCCGAAGGATGAGGACGGCTTCACCCTCATCGAGCTTCTCGTCGTTCTGACCGTTTCGTCTGTCGTGATCGGTGCGCTCGTGTACGCGATGTTCACGACGGCTCACAACACCGCCGCCACGAATGCTCACTTCGCAAGGTCGCACGACGCTCAGATCTTCGGCAACTACCTGACCGCCGACGCCGAGGGCGCCGTAGGAACAAGCGCATCGACAGCGCACGTCACCGCGAACGGGACGGCGTGTGTGCCCGCAGGACAGTCGGGCACGTCAGTGCTGCGACTCGGCGCCACCAGGACGAGTACGACCTTCGGCACGACGACGGTCACCGTCAACTACGTTCTTGGCACCGACAACCGGCTGACACGCTGGAAGTGCGATGGCACTACGTCAACGAGCAACGTCGTCGGGCACGCAGTGGCCGATGTCGTCGCGACGTGTAAGGCGGGTACGACGACACAAGCATGCGCTGCCGGCTCAACCGGCCTGACTGTCACGGTCACCTCCACGACCGACAACGGGGATTTCGACGCGTCCAATGCCTATACCTACGCCTTGAACGCCAGCTTCCGAGCGGCATATGCGCCGAGTCCAACCGCCACGCCGACGCCGTATCAGCCGCCAGCGGGTGGTTTCCCGATCATCGCATTGGGCAACAGCACCACTTCTCCGAGCTTCAGCCTGTCCGGCAATGCAAGCGTGACGCTGCCGCCGAATGCTGCAGTCGCCACGAATGGCTATGCCTACTACCAGGGAAGTCCTTCGCTGGACCCCGCAAGCACGTCCGTGAACGCAGGCGGCGCATGCCAGGGGAACAAGTGCTCCAATCTCGGAAGTCGCTACAAGTCGCCGGCCGGTGTGGTCGGCGATCCGTACTACGGCTTGGCGACGCCCACGTCGTCCACTTCGCGGACCGGGTGCGGGAGCACGCATGCGGCGTCACCCGGCACGTATGCCGCGACGCTCAGCATCAGCGGCAACTGTGTCCTGCAACCAGGCGTCTACGTCCTGCAGAACGGACTGGACGTCGGCAACGGCAATGTGACGTGCGCGAGCACCTGCTCGGCCGGCGGGGAGAGCGGTGTCGTCTTCGTCGTCACGGGGGGCAGTGTTGATGTCGGTAACGGCTCCGTCGCAGTACCCAAGTACGGTGGGACGAACGCTCCAACAATGCACGGATTTGTCGTATTTCAGCCGCGAACGAACACGAATGCGATGTCATTCCACGGCAATGGCGCGTTCGGCGGGACAGGCGCGAGCGACAAGGGCATCATCTATGCGCCGGCAACGACATTCGGATACAACGGCACGGTTGACCTCAACGTGTCGCAGTTGATCGTCAACGACCTGGCGAACAACGGCAACGCGTCGCTCGACCTCTCGTAGCGGAACAGTGGGGGCAGGAATGAACCGCATCCGAGGCGGAGATGACGACGGTTTCACCCTGATCGAATTGGTCGTGGTGCTCGTCGTCTCCGCGGTCGTGATCAGCGCGCTGATGTTCGGCATGTTCACGACCGCGCACAACACGCAAGCGACAGACGCACACTTCGCGCGGTCACACGACGCGCAGATCTTCGCGAACTACCTGACGGCAGATGCTCTTGGGGCGACTGGCGCGACGGTCGCCACGTCGCACATCAGCGCTGCAGGGACGTACTGCGTCAGTGCGGCCGCAACAGGAACCTCCGTCCTCCGCTTGCGTGCGACCAGCACGAGCACCTCGTTTCAGACGAGCACGACAAGCATCAACTACATCCTCGGCACCGACAACAAGGTGACGCGGTACCTCTGTGGGGGCAGGACGGCCACGAATGTGGTCGGGCATGCCGTCTCCGATGTGACCGTGACGTGTACCGGCGGCGCCGGCTCCGCGTGCGACAGCTCGGCGACCGGTTTGTCTGCGGCCGTGACGTCCACCGTGAGCGCAGCGGATCTCGACGGATCGACGCCGTACGTCTACACCCTCAACGCGACCTT
>NZ_JBQCEE010000342.1:0-6434 GCF_051960575.1 Jatrophihabitans sp. | reverse complement strand
CGCCGCGGTGCTGCACGCCTGGAGCACCTGGACGGCCGGGCTGCCCGAGCAGGCGACGTCGTCGCTCGCGCTCATGCGGCTGCCGGCGCTGCCGCACGTGCCGCCGCCGCTCGCCGGCCGGCTCACCGTCGCCGTGCGCTTCGCGTGGGTCGGTGACGAGGCCGAGGGACGCGCCGCGCTGGCCGCCATCGAGGGCGCGGGCCGGGTCGTGCTCGGCGGCGTGGGCCCGATGCCGTACGCCGCGATCGGGATGATTCACAACGACCCGGTCGACCCGATGCCGACGTCGGAGGCGAGCACGCTGCTGCGCGAGCTGCCGGCCGAGGCGGTCGAGGCGCTGCTCGCGGTCGCGGGGCCGGCGGCCGGCTGCCCGCAGGTGATCGTCGAGCTGCGCCACCTCGGCGGGGCGATCGCCCGGCCGCAGGGCGGCCCGAGCGCGTTCAGCCACCGCGACGCCGCGTACTCGCTGCTCACCATCGGCATCGCCGCGCCGCCCGTCGCCGCCGCCACCCGTGCGCACGCGGCCGCGACGATGGCTGCGCTCGCGCCGTTCGGCGACGGCGCCTGCCTGCCGAACTTCCAGGCGAGCGCCGACCCGGACGCCGTGGCCCGGAAGTACGGCGCAGCCACGCTGGCGCGCCTGGGCGAGCTGGTGGCGTCCTACGACCCGGACGGCGTGCTGGCGCAGGCCGACGGGGTGCGGGCGGCTGCCGGCCGCGCGCACTGACGGAGGCGGATGACCGCGGTGTCGACACGGCCGGGCGCGGTGCTCGCGCCCGGCCGTGATCATCTGCCCCTAGGATCCGAGCGATCACCGGCGGGGGCCGGCGAGGGGGTCGGCGTGCAGTACGGGGTGTTGGGTCCGCTCGAGGTCGTGCGCGACGGGGCTGTCGTCGACCTCGGCAGCCCCAAGCAGCGGGCGGTGCTCGCGAGCCTGCTGCTCGAACCGGGTCGGGTGGTGCCGACCGAGCGCATCGTCGACCAGGTCTGGGGCGACGACGTGCCGGCGAACGTCGCCGCCAGCCTGCAGGCCTACGTGTCGAACCTGCGCCGGCTGCTGCGCGACGCGACGGCCACCGCTCCGATCGTCCGGCAGTCGCCGGGCTACCGGCTCGACGTCGAGGCCGACGCGGTCGACGCCGAACAGTTCCGGCACGCGGCCGAGGCCGCCCGTGCCGCACTCGACGCACACGACTGGCCGGCCGCGGCGGCGCACGCGACGGCCGGGCTCGCGCTGTGGCGGGGCGAGGTGCTCGCCGACTTCCGCGACCTCGAGTGGGTGCAGGTCGCCGCGGTCGCCCTGGACGAGCGGCGCACCCAGTGCCAGGAGGACCTGGTCACCGCCCTGCTCGGTGCCGACCGCACCGCCGACGCCCTCGCCGCGGCACGCACCCTGCACTCCGCGGCGCCGTTGCGCGAGCGCTCGGCCTGGCTCCACGTCGTCGCGCTCTACCGCAGCGGCCGCACCACGGAGGCGCTCGAGGTGCACCGCGCCACGGTCGCTCGCCTCGACGAGGAACTCGGCCTCGACCCCGGCCCGGCGCTGCGCGACCTGCAGGGTGCACTGCTGCGGCACGATTCCGAACTCGGGCACTGGCCGCGCACGGGCCCGGTCGTGCCGGTGGCAGTGCGCGTCGCAGCGCCGGCGAGCACACCTGCCGACGACCTCGCGGGGATGCCCGCGCCGCCGCCGCCGGCCGATGCCGACACGACGCTCGTCGGCCGCACCGCCGAGCTCGACGTCGTCGCAACAGCGGTCGAGGAGACGGCAGCCGGAGCCGTGCGCTGGCTCGTGCTCGAAGGCCCGGCAGGCATCGGGAAGACGCGGCTCGCCGAGGCAGTGCTCGACCAGGCCCGCAGGCGCGGCTTCGCGGTGCTGCGGTCGGGCTGCCCCGACGACAGCGGCCTGCCGCCGTGGTGGCCCGTCGCGCCGCTGGTGCGCGGGCTCGGCGGCGACCCCGACACGGTGCTCGCCCAACCCGCCCAGGCGGAGGCCGACCGGGCGCGGTTCGCGGTGCACGAGCGGGTGCGCGAGCTGCTGACGGACGCTGCGGCGCGGCAGCCGCTCGTCGTGCTCGTCGACGACGTGCAGTGGGCCGACACCAGCTCGCTCGGGCTGCTCACGCACCTCGCCTTCAGCCTCGAGGCCGTGCCGGTGCTGCTGGTGCTCACCGCCCGCAGCGGCGTGACCAACCCCGACCTGCGCCGCCTCTTCGACGCCGCGGCGCGGCGCACGGGCTCGCGGCGGATCAGTGTGCCGCCCCTGGCCGGTGCCGAGATCGGCGAGCTGGTGCAGCGGATCAGCGGCGAGCCGATCACCGATCGCGAGGCCGCGCTGCTGCTGACCCGCACCGGCGGCAATCCCTTCTTCGTCAGCGAGTCCGCGCGGTGGCCCCGTGCCGAGCGCGCGGCCGGCGAGGTGCCGCTGGCCGTGCGGTCGGTGCTCGACCGCCGGCTCGGCGCGCTGGACGCCGGCACGCTGCAGGTGCTGCGGACCGCGGCGGTGATCGGCGACGTGCTCGAGATCGACCTGTTGCGACGGGTCACCCGTCTCGACGTCGACGAGCTCGCCGACCTGCTCGACGAGGCGGCCGACGAGCGGATCGTCGTGATCCCGCCGGGCGGGCGCCACTACGCGTTCGCGCACGGCCTGCTGCGCGACGAACTGCTGGCCGGCATGAGCGCGGCGCGCCGGCAGCGGCTGCACGCGCGCGTGGCGGAGGCGATCGGCGGCGACGCCCGCGGCGACGACCTCGTCGTGCGCGCCGGGCACCTGCTCGCGGCGCTGCCCCTCGCCGACGCCGACGAGGTGTTCGCCGCATGCCAGGAGGCCGCCCGCGATGCCGAGGCACGCTGGCAGGCCGACGCCGCCGCGCACTGGTGGGAGGCCGCGCTCGTCACGCACGGGCAGCTGCCGCCGAGCCGCCGCGAGCAGGCGACCCGTGACGAACTGGTCGGTCACCGGCTGCGGGCCCTCATCCGCGCCGGCCGCGGGCAGACCGTCTACGTGGTCGTCCAGGCCGAGATCGACGCCGCGGTGCGCGACCGGCGCTTCGACTTCGTCGGCACGCTGTGCAGCATGCTCATGCGCTCGGCCGGGGCGTGGCCGTGGGCGGCCGTCGGCGAGGGTCCGGGCCCGCTGCTCGAGACGCTGCAGCGGGCGGAACCGCTCGTCGCCGACGACCCTGCGGCGCACAGCCGTGTGCAGGCCGCGCTGGCGATCGGCAGCTGCTACCACCCCGACGGGCGCGTGCCCGACAGGCTCAGCCGACGTGCGCTCGACCTCGCCGAGACCCTCGGTGACGCGGACGTGCTGGCCGACGCCCTGCTCGCCCGCTGCCTCACCTTCTCGGGCGTGGCCGAGCGGGTCGACGAGTCGGCCGCCCTGCTCGACCGGCTCGCGGCGCTGCCGCACACCGCCGCGGCCGGGGACGAAGTGCTGTGGCACGGGCTCATGACGATGGTGTGCGGCCACCGCGGCGACATGGCCGGGCTGGCCGAGCACTGCCGGCTGGGCAGTGCGGGCAGTGACCGGCTGCGGCTGCCGACCAGCCGCGTGCAGTTCCGGCTCACCGAATCGCTGCTCGCGCAGTGGCAGGGCCGGTTCGACGAGTCGGAGCGGCTGTTCCGCGACGGCGAGCGGCTGCGCGGGCAGACCGAGCTCTACTTCGGCTGGGCCGGGATGTCACTGATCATCTCGCGCTGGTTCCAGGGACGCCTCGACTCGATCGCCGACCGGCTCGGCGCCGCGACCGACGACCTCGAACGCATCAGCGCCACGGTGCACGGCGGCGACCTCGATGCCGCCGAGCGGCTGATCGCCGACTACCTCGCGCGCCCGACACCGGTGGTCTGGACCTCGCACGGCGACTGGACGTTCCTGGCACACCTGGTCGCCGACGCCGCGCTGACCCGCCTCGCGCCGTCGCTGGTGCAGCGCCTCGAGCCGCTGCGCGACGTCGTGGCGCTCGTCGGTCAGCTCACCGTCGTCGGCCCGGTCGCGCTCGCCCTCGCGAGGCTGCGGCTGCTCTTGGGGCAACCGGCGGAGGCGCGGGCCGACCTGGCCGTCGCCACCGAACTGGCCGGGCGCGGTGGTGGCACCCCGAGCCTGCTGCTGTGCCGCCTGGTCGCCGCCCGGCTCGACCCGCCGCCGCCCGCCGAACTGGAGCGGGTGGCGGCCGACGCCGCCGCGGCCGGACTGCACGGCGTGGCCCGCGACGCGGCGGCGTTGCTCGCCGTGCGCTGAAGGGTCACCGCGGGGCTGGCCCCCTGCTGTGGTCGCGTGTGGATCTTCGGAGCGACCACGCCAGGGGACCAAGCGCGCGGACGGCTCAGAGGTAGCGCCGTGGCGGGGCCGACCCGTCCTCCGGCGGCCGGTACCGCGGCGGCACCTGGCCCGGCAGCACCTGCGTGTCCGCGGGCGGCGGGCCGGAGCCAGGCGGGTAGCCCGTGCCCGGCGGGTAGCCCGTGCCCGGCGGGTAGCCCGTGCCGTAGCCGGGCGGCGCGCCGTACCCCGGTGGTTCGCCGTAGCCCGGCGGGTAGCCGGTGCCGTAGCCCGCGGCGGCGCCGTGAGCCGCACCCTGCTGGTACCCCGGCTCCGGACGCCCGCCACCGTCCCCGCCGCCGCGGCCCGGCGGCCGGGCGAGGCGGGCGGCGTGTCCGGCGATCACGAGCACGCCGCCGGCGACGAGGATGACGACGAAGACACTGACCAGCCCGGTGCTGCCGGCGCGGATGGCGGCCGCGATGAGCACCGGCCAGCGTCCGGACGACCGGTCGAGCAGCGCGGGCAGCGCCACCCGGATGAGCACCGGGATGATCGACGCGCCGATGCAGGCCCAGCCGAGCCGACGGGCGAGCCGGTCGCGCGCCGGCCCGAGGGCGAGCGCGGCCCCGCACAGCAGCACGAAGAGCAGGAGGCCGCCGCGCTCGACGGCGACGGCGGTCGAGCGCACGGTCCTGCTCGCACCGCCGAGCTGCGCCGGCAGCAGGTCGTCGTTGCTCGCGCGTCCGGTGCCCAGCGCGGTCGAGACCTGTCGGGCGAGGGCCGGGTTCGCCCGGCGCAGCGCCTGCAGCACCGAACTGGCGACCGACGACGACCCGTGCTCGTCCGACGCCGACTGCAGCGCCTGCAGCAGTTGCGGGTCGTCGGCCACCTGCCGGCCGATCGCGTCGGCGCGCGCGGGCGGTACCCCCGGCACCGCCGTCTCGATCGCACCGGAGACGGTGTCGGCGACGACGCCCTTGCCCGCGTCGGTGGCGAGCATGGCGTGGACGATGCGCGCCGGGCGTCCCGGGTCGAACAGCAGCGTGGACGTGACGAACGCGGCGAGCGCGATCGTCCCGGCGACGACGCCGAGCCGCAGCAGTACCGAGCCGAGCGACGAGCGGATCATCGCGACGCGACCCAGGCCTCGACGACGCGCGCGAGCACGGGCATCGGCAGGTTGCCGTGGTCGAGTACAGCCGCGTTGAACGCGGGCAGGTCGAACCGCTCGCCGAGCCTCGCCCGCGCGTCCTGGCGCAGGCGCAGGATCTCGCGCTGGCCGACGAGGTACGCCAGCGCCTGCCCCGGCCAGGCGATGTAGCGGTCGACCTCGGCGGCGAGGAAGCTCTCGGCGAGCGCGACGTGCTCGACGAAGTACTCGCGAGCCTGCGTGCGGCTCCAGCCGAGGGCGTGCAGGCCGGTGTCGACCACGAGCCGCGCCGCCCGCATCATCTCGCAGTACACGGCCCCGAGTTGCGCCTCCACGCCGCTGTAGAGGCCGAACTCGCCGGCCAGCCGCTCGGCGTAGAGCCCCCACCCCTCGGCGTGCACGGTGACCGGCAGCCGCTGCAGCAACGGCAGGTCGGCCAGCCGCTGCAGCCGGGCGAGCTGCGAGTGGTGCCCGGGCACCGTCTCGTGGAAGGCGACCGACTCGAGGTCCCAACCGGTGCCCGCGGTCGGCAGCAGGGTGTTGAACCAGTACGTGCCGGGACGGCTGCCGTCGTCGCGCGGCATCGTGTAGTGCGGCGCCATGCCGCTCTCGGCCACGGTCGCGGGCATCGGCGAGACGGCGCACGGCTCTGGCAGCGGTTCGGGCATGATCTCGCCGGCCCGCTGCTCGGCGCGGCGCACGGCGTCCTGCGCGGCCGCGAGCGCGACCTCCGGCGTCGTGGCCGAGGTCGAGGCCCGCACGGCCGCGCGCACCGCGGCGAGATCGGTGAGACCGATCGAAGCGCCGAGCTCGAGCGCCTGCTGCTCGAGGCGGGCCACCTCGTCCAGCCCGATGCGGTGCAGTTCGTCGGCGGTGAACTCGAGCGTCGTGTGCGAGGCGATCGCATTGGCGTAGAACTCGGCGCCGTCGGGCAGCGCCGCGACGCCCGCGGCGTCGTCACCGCGTGCGTCGGCCCGCAGCGCCGCGATCTGGTCGCGCCACCGTCCGAGGGCGGGT
>NZ_JBQCEE010000341.1:0-24053 GCF_051960575.1 Jatrophihabitans sp. | reverse complement strand
GTGGTGTGGGTTGGTGTCCCAGACGTACGCCAGCGCGTCGAGGCCGCCGGGGCCCCCCGCGGGGTCGGGGGCCCCCGCACGCGGCGCGAGCCCCCCCAACTCCACCGCCACGCGAGGCGGGCCGCGCGCGGCGCCCGACGTCGCAGCCCGCGGCGCATGCTGCAGCACCGCCGCGTGGTCGCCGGCGCCCACGGCGTGGTGGGTGAGCCGGCGGTCGTCGGCGCCGAGCGCGCGCCGGGCGGCGAGCGCGGCGGCGTGCAGCGCGGCGCGGCGCCCGGGCGGCAACCGGTCGTCGACCGCGCGACGGGCCAGCTCGTGCCGGAAGCTCCAGCCGTCGCCGTCGGCCACCAGCATGCCGCGGGCGACGCACTCGTCGAGCGCGGCGGCCGGTTCGCCGGCGAGCGTCAGCAGCGACCCGGCGTCGGCCCGCGCGCCCAGCACGGCGGCGACGTCGAGCACCCGGTGCGCAGCGGGCGTCAGCGTGTCGACGCGGGCGAGCACCGCCTCGCGCACCGTCGGCGGCAGCCCGACGTCGGCCGCCGCCAGCACCTCGGTGACGTAGAACGGGTTGCCGCCGGTGAGTGCGTGCAGTTGGTGGGCGTCGAGGGATGCCGCGGCGCCGGTGACGAGCTCGGCCACACCGGCGACCGTCAGCGGCGCGACGGTGAGGCACCGGCCGGCCGTCGCCGACGCGGTCTCGGCGACGAGACGGGTCAGCGGCGGGCTGCGGTGTGCCTCGTCGTCCCGGTAGGTCGCGACGACCGCCAGCGGCTCGTCGCCCAGCCGGCGCCCCAGCCAGCGCAGCAGGTCGAGCGTCGCCTCGTCGGCCCAGTGCACGTCCTCGAGCACGAGCACGGTCGGCCGCTCGACCAGCCGCGCACGCAGGCGTCCGAACAGCTGCAGCCGGTCGCCGTCGAGCTCGTCCGCGACCTCGGGCGCCGCCTCGACGACCGCGGCCAGCGCGCCCGCCACGGCGATGTCGTCGCACCAGCCCCGCCGCACGACGACGTCAGGGCCGAGCGCGCCGAGCAGCGCGGTCACCAGACTGGTCTTGCCGACGCCCGCCTCGCCGCCGAGCAGCACGAGTGCGCCGCGCGGCGTGCGCGACGACACCGCGCCCTCCACGGCAGCGCGCAGCGTCGCCAGGATCGCGTCCCGCTCGACGAGCACGGCGACATTGGACATCCGCACGCACGGGATTGGGGAGTCGATGTCCGAGTTGGGTAGAGCGGACGTGACGGACATCGCGGCGGGCGGCGGTTCTTCGGCGTTTCCTGCTGGCGGCGACGTCGTTGGTTGGAGCAGGATGAACCCGCCGACGCCGGCGGGGGACAGGTACGGAGGCCGCGGACATGAGCACGAGCACGATCAGCACGACGATCGCGTCAGCACCGGTCGTCCTGGACGCCGAGGGCGTCCGTCTGGCCCGGCAGATCGAGCTGCAGAAGCTGCTCGAGACGGCCGCCTACTACGCCGAGAAGTGGTACGGCGCGAGCTACCTGGTCGTCGACCGCACCGGTCGTCCCGAGACCGCCGACATCAAGGCCGTGCACCCCGAGAAGGGCCTGCTCGACCTCTGGGACCTCAACTTCATGCTCTGGGACGAGGCGCACTGGGCCGCGACGCGGCTTGTGCCGGTCGGCGGCGTCGTCCTCGCCCAGCCGCACCTGCACCGCGACTGATCGCAGGTCACGCCGCGTCGGGCGCGATCCCGAGCCGGCGCAGCAGCACGAGGAAGGCCACGGCGAAGTCGTTGTCGGCGGTGGCCCGCTCGAGGTCGTCCCAGTCGAGTTGTTCGCGCACCGCTCGCACC
Source organism: Jatrophihabitans sp. (assembly GCF_051960575.1). Classification (GTDB taxonomy): domain Bacteria; phylum Actinomycetota; class Actinomycetes; order Mycobacteriales; family Jatrophihabitantaceae; genus JBQCEE01. The sequence goes on along the minus strand of NZ_JBQCEE010000341.1, from coordinate 22,240 downwards.
GGCGGCAGCAGCGCGCCGAAGTCGCAGTAGTGCTCGTTCATTGCCCGGAACTTGGCGACCATGATCTGCTGCGCGGGCAGCACGGGCATCCAGACCCCGAGCACCTGGTGCGACGGCGCGTCGCGCACGGTCGCCGCCGTCACCGCGCGTCCGTTCTGCTGGAAGAGCAGGTCGACGAGCACCTCGTCCTCGTCAGCCCCCTCGCCGCAGTCCCACGCCTTATACAGCCAGCCCTCTGGCGGACGCTCGGTGCGGAAGCCCGCCTTGTCGAGGGCGGCGAGCGCCTGGTCGGCGTCGGCCTCCGGCACGACGAGGTCGACGTCATGCACCGGCTCGGCCGCACCGTGCACCCACAGCGCGTAGCTGCCGCCGAGCGCGAAGTCGATGCCCGCGTCGGTGAGCGCCGCGGCCGACCGTTTCAGGGCGTGACGCAGCCGCTCCGGTGACATGCCGGTGTCCTACCCGGCCACGCGGGCGGGTAGGCAGACGGAGTGCGCCTCGTGACCTTCAACCTCCTGCACGGCCGCTCGCTCGACGACGGCGAGGTTGACCTCGACCGCCTCGCCCGGGACATCGAGCAGCTCGACCCGGACATTCTGGCGCTGCAGGAGGTCGACCGTGACCAGCCGCGCAGCCATCTCGCCGATCTGACCCAGGTGGCCGCCACGGCGATGGGTGCGGTGTCGCACCGGTTCGTCGCGGCGCTGGCGGGCACGCCCGGCGCGACCTGGATCGCCGCCACCGGACGCGAGCAGCCGGGCACCGCGTCGTACGGCATCGCGCTGCTCTCGCGGTACCCCGCCGAGCACTGGCAGACGGTGCGCCTGCCGAAGCTGCCGGCGCGCACGCCGGTCTACCTGCCGGAGCCGGGGAAGTTCCTGCTGCTCAAGGAGGAGCCGCGGGCCGCGGTGATCGCGTCCCTGCGCACCCCGCTCGGGCCGGTCACGGTCGTCAACACCCACCTGTCGTTCGTGCCGGGCTGGAACTACCTGCAGCTGCGGCAGCTCACCCGCAGCCTGGCGCCGTTCGCGGAGCCGGTGGTGCTCACCGGCGACCTCAACATGACCGGCGCGATGCCCGAGCGCATCAGCGGCTACCGCGCGGTCGCGCACGCGCCGACGTTCCCGCGCAAGCGGCCCACCCGTCAGCTCGACCACGTGCTCGTCCGTGGGACGCTTCCCCCGGTGACGAGGGTGGAGGCCCTGTCGATGCGGGTGTCCGACCACTGCGCGCTCGTCACCGAGTTCGGGCACGGGGTCACCTGACGGGAGCAGCGCAATGGGCGTCGTCCTCATCACCGGTTGTTCGAGCGGGATCGGCGCCGCGACGGCCGCCCACCTCGCCGCCGAGGGTCACACCGTCTACGCGACCGCCCGCCGACCCGAGACGCTCGACGGGCTCGTGGCGCAGGGCTGCCGAGCGCTGACGCTCGATGTCACGGACGAGGCGTCGATGGCCGCCGCGGTCGAGGCGGTCGAGGCCGAACACGGCGCGGTCGACGTGCTGGTGAACAACGCCGGGTACTCGCAGAGCGGCGCGCTCGAGACGATCCCGCTCGAGGACATCCGGCGGCAGTTCGAGACCAACGTCTTCGGGCTGATCCGGCTCTCGCAACTCGTCCTGCCCTGCATGCGGCGGCAGCGGTCCGGGCGCATCGTCAACATCGGGTCGATGGGCGGCAAGCTCACCTTCCCCGGTGGCGGCGTCTACCACGCGACGAAGTACGCCGTCGAGGCGATCTCGGACGCACTGCGCTTCGAGGTGCAGGGCTTCGGCGTCAAGGTGGTGCTCATCGAGCCCGGCCTCATCGTCACCGACTTCGCCACCGCCGCCACCAACTCGATGGCCGACCTGCCCGACAGTGGGCCGTACGCCGAGTTCAACCGGGCGGTCACGTCCGCCACGACCGAGGCCTACCGAGGCCCCCTCAGCCGGCTCGGCGGCGGCCCGGACGCCGTGGCGAAGGTCATCGCGAAGGCCATCGCCGCGCCGCGCCCGAAGGCGCGCTACCGCGTCACGGCGTCCGCCCACCTCGCGATCACCCAGCGCGCGCTGACACCCGACCGGCTGTGGGACGTCGCGATGCGCGCGCAGTTCCCGGTGCCCCGCGAGTCCTGACGCCACGCCGCCGACCCCGATGATCTCGGGGAAACCCCGGCCTGCGCCGGGGTTTCCCCGAGATCATCGGGAGTGACGGCGCCCGCGTGGCGCGCCGCCAGCCGACAGGCGTGACCTCGGGTAACGGATACTGGGGCGGTGACCCCGACCCAGCGACGCGTGCAGGCGCTGCCGGCGCAGCAGCAGAGCGCGAACGCGTTCGCCGAGCGGCTGGCGGCGATGATCGAGCGGAACCCGCTCGTGCGCGACGCGGCGGTCGAGGTCGGCCTGGTGGACGCGGAGTGGCTGGCCGATCCGGCGCACCGGCAGCCGCGCGTGGCGCCGCCGGTGGACGTGATGCGCCGGTTCCTCGAGCGGGCGGTCGAACGGCACCCGTCTGCGCTCGGCGCGCTGGGCGTGAGCGGCCTGCAGCTGCTGTCGTGGGACCTGCTCTGGAACCGGGGGATCGGCACCCGCTCGCGGGACACGCCGAACGTCGCGACGGTCGTCTTCGTCGACCTGGAGGGGTTCACCGGCTTCACCGCCGAACGCGGCGACGACGCCGCGCTCGAACTGCTCGGGCACCACGAGCGGGCCGCCGCGGCCATCGTGCGCCGGTACGGCGGCCGGATCGTCAAACGGCTCGGCGACGGGCTGATGCTGGTCTTCCCGACCGCCTCGGCCGGGCTGCGCGCCGCCGTCGAACTGGTCGAGCACCCGCCCGAGCCGCTGCGGCTGCGCGCCGGCGTGCACACCGGGCAGGTCATCGTGACCTCCGACGACCTCGTCGGGATCGTCGTCAACGTCAGCGCGCGCGTCACCGGCATCGCGCACGGTGGACAGGTGCTCGCCACGGCGGACACGCTGGCGCAGGCGGGCGAGCTGCCCGACCTGCGGATCGGCAAGGTGCGGCCGCGTGTGCTGCGCGGCGTCGCGGACAAGGTCGACGTCGCGCGCGTGCGGCGGGCGGACGCGGTGGGAGCAGGCGCTGGTCGAGGCGGCGCGCGGGGTGTGGCAATCGCCACCGGGTCGTCGGGGGACGATCACCGGCCGTCGTCGTAGCGTTGCCGGTATGGAGGGGAAGCTGTCGTCCCGTGCCTCGCGGGCGCTGCTGTGGCGCCTCGTCTCGTACCTCGCCGCGGCCACGGTGGCCGGCATCGCCGTCGCGTCGGCGCCGCGCTCGCCGGCAGACGCCGCGCCGCGGGGGGCCCGGTCGGCGGCCTCGCGCGGCTGACCACCGGCCGGTTCCAGCGCCGCCGGGCGTCGTGCGAGGCTCTCGGCATGCAGATCCGCGTGATCACGGCGCCGCTCGATGCGGAGCTGCCGCCGTCACCCGCCCGAGTGCACGAACCCGAGCTGCCGCCGCTGCGCATCGGCGTCGTCCAGCACGCCTGGACGCCCGACCGCGACGCGCTGCTCGCCTGGCTGCACGCGGCCGTCGACGCTGCCGCGGCGCACGGTGCGAAGGCGGTCTTCCTGCCCGAGATCGTGCTGTCGCGCTACCCAGCCGACACGCTGCCCGAGACCGCGCCGGGCGACACCGCCGAGGACCTCGAGACCGGGCCGACCGTCACATTCGCCCGCGAGGCGGCGCAGCGCAACGGCGTGTTCGTGCACGCGTCGCTCTACCGGCGCGCGGCGGCCGAGGACGGCCTCGGGCTCAACACCGCCGTGCTGATCGCGCCGTCGGGTGAGCTCGTCGGTGCCACGAACAAGCTGCACATCCCGGTGACGGCCGGCTATTACGAGGACAAGTACTTCCGCCCCGGCCCGCCGGACACCCCGTACCCGGTCTACGCACCCGGCGGCCTCGGCGGTGCACGCATCGGCATGCCGACCTGCTGGGACGAGTGGTTCCCCGAGGTCGCGCGCGCCTACTCGCTCGGCGGCGCGAACATCGTCGCCTACCCGACCGCGATCGGCTCGGAGCCCGACCACCCCGACTTCGACACGCAACCGCTGTGGCAGCAGGTGATCGTCGGCAACGGCATCGCCAACGGGCTGTTCATGGTGGTGCCGAACCGCACCGGCGCCGAGACCCGCGACGACGGCACGCCCGGCAACACCTTCTACGGGTCGTCGTTCGTCAGCGACCCCTACGGACGCGTGCTGGTACAGGCGCCGCGCGACGAACCGTGTGTGCTCGTCGCCGACCTCGACCTCGCCCAGCGGCAGGACTGGCTCGACCTCTTCCCGTTCCTGCGCACCCGGCGTCCGGACACGTACTCGACGCTCGTCGCGCCGGTCGACGCCGAGCACCCGTACGGGCGGGAGCGGTGACCGACTGGGTCATGCCGCACGAGGGCGACCCTCAACAACGGTTGTGGCTCGCCTTTCCGACGGCGGGCTACACCCTCGGCGACACGGGCGAGGACGCCGAGACGGCGCGCCGCACGTGGGCGGCGGTCGCGAACGCGGCCTCCGAGTTCGAGCCGGTGACGGTGGTCGTGCACCCGCGTGACCGCGATGTCGCGCCGACGTACCTGTCTGCCGCCGTCGAGCTGCGCGAGTTCGTCATCGACGACGCGTGGATGCGTGACTCGGGGCCGACGTTCGTGCGCGGTGCCGACGGCCGCGCCGGCGCGGTCACCTGGGTCTTCAACGGCTGGGGCGCGCAGTCGTGGGCGATCTGGGACCACGACGCGCTGCTCGGTGCACAGATCGTCGACTGGACGGGCGTCGAGCGCGTCGACTCCACGCTGGTCAACGAGGGCGGCGGCATCCACGTCGACGGCCTCGGCACGGTGCTGGTGACCGAGACGGTGCAGCGCGACCCGGGCCGGAACGCGGGGCTGTCGCGCGCCGACATCGAGGCCGAGCTGGCCCGCACCATCGGGGCGACGGCCGTCGTCTGGCTGCCCCGCGGGCTCACCCGTGACTCGGACACCTTCGGCACCCGCGGGCACGTCGACATCTGCGCGACGATCAGCTCGCCCGGTCGCGTCCTGCTGCACGACCAGCGTGACGCCTCGCACCCAGACCACGAGGTCACCGCCGAGTTGCGGGCGACGCTCGCCGCGGCGCGCGATGCGCGCGGCGAGACGTTCGAGATCGTCGACCTGCCGGCTCCACAGGTGTTGCAGGACGACGGCGGCTACGTCGACTTCAGCTACGTCAACCACGTGCTCGTGAACGGCGGCGTCATCGCGTGCGCCTTCGACGACCCGCACGATGCCGACGCCGCCGCGATCCTGCGCGACGCCTACCCGGGCCGCGACGTGGTCACCGTCGACGCCCGCCCGCTGTTCGAGCGCGGCGGCGGCATCCACTGCATCACCCAGCAGCAGCCCGCCTAGGGCTCAGAGGTAGTCGACCTCGAGGGTGGCGAGGCGCTCGGGGTCGGCGACGAGGACGAGTTCGGTGATGCGGTCGTCGACGACGGTGAACTCGAAGGCGACCTTCACCTCGCCGGCCACGGCCCAGACGCCGCCGGGCACGCCGTCGAGCAGCGCGAGCCGCAGCGCCTTCGCACGGCCGTTGTAGGCGGTCGCCACCGCCTGCGCCGTGCGGATCTCGACCTCGGCGCCCATCGCGGCCGCCACGGCGTCGGCCCGCACGACCACGTCGGGCGCCAGCACCGCGAGCAGGTCGTCGAACCGGCCGTGGCGCGATGCTTCGAGAAACGCCTTGACCACCCGTTGCTGCCGCGCGACGTCGATCGAGCCGTCGGGTCGCCGGCCCTGCACCCGCCGGCGGGCCCGGCTCGTCAGCTGCCGCACGGCGTCGGGGGAGCGGCCGACAATCTCGGCGATCTCGTCGAACGGGACGGCGAAGACGTCGTGCAGCACGAACGACAGCCGCTCGACCGGACGCAACGAGTCGAGCAGCACCACCAGCGCGGGCCCGACCGCGTCGCCCAGCAGCGCCTCGCGCTCGGGGTCGGGCCCCGTGTCGTCGGCGCGCGGGGGAGCCTCGTCGAGCGGGTCCTCACGCCGGGCGGCGCGCCGTCGCAGCTGGTCGAGGCACAGCCGTGAGACGACGGTCGTCAGCCAGGCCGACAGGTTGTCGATCTCGCCGGCGTCGGTGCGATGCAGGCGCAGCCACGCCTCTTGCACCACGTCATCGGCGTCGGCCGCCGACCCGAGCAGTTGCCGCGCCACCGCGTGCAACCGGTCGCGCTCGGCCTCGAACCGCTCGGTGATCGCGTCCATGGTCAACCTCCACGCTCCCTCTTGTCCCCGGTCCCAGTCAGATCTGGCCGTCGGAGATGACTGGGCCGGGGGACAAGCGGCATCTCAACGGGCGTAGAGCGACTCGATCTCGGACGCGTACTTCTCGGCGATCGGCTTGCGCTTGAGCTTCATCGTCGGGGTGATCTCGGGACCACCGGGCTCCCAGGTCTCGGGCAGGATCGTCCACTGCTTGACCTGCTCGACGCGCGAGAGCTTCTCGTTGGCCACCTTCACGCCCTGCTCGAACACCGCGCGGATCGCCGGGTCGTCGACGAGCGACTTCGGCGAGCCGTCGGCGAGCCCGTGCTGCGCGGCGAACGCCGCGGCGGCGTCGGGGTCGAGGGTGAACAGCGCGACGACGTAGGGGCGGTCGTCGCCGATCACGGCGGTCGGGCCGGCCAGCGGGATCGCCGCGCGCAGCTCGTTCTCGATGTTCGCCGGCGACATGTTCTTGCCGGACGCGTTGATCATCAACTCCTTCTTGCGGTCGACGATCTTCACGAACCCGTCGGCGTCGATGGACGCGATGTCGCCGGTGTGCAGCCAACCGTCGGCGTCGATCGTCTCGGCCGTCTTCTCCGGGTCGTTGCGGTAGCCGCGCATCAGCAGCGGCCCGCGCACGAGCAGCTCGCCGTCGTCGGCGATGCGCAGCTCGCAGTTCGGCAGCGCCTGCCCGACCGTGCCGACCTTCTGCTGCCCCGGGCGGTTCACCGTCACGGCGCACGACGTCTCGCTCATGCCCCAGAGCTCGCAGACCGGCAGGCCGAGCCCGAGCACGAACTCGAGCGCCTCGGGCGCGATGGCCGCCGCGCCGGTGGCGGCGAACTGCACGCGGTCGAGCCCGAGCCGGGCCCGCACCTTGCTCAGCACCAGCCGCTCGGCGAGCTCGTGCTGCACCCGCAGCGGCAGCGGCACCGGCGCGCGATCGGACATGAGCCGCGCGCGCTGCTTGCCGACCCCGAGCGCCCAGTCGGCCAGCTGGCGCTTCGGCTTCGACGGCTCGGCCGCGAGCTGCGCCTCGATCCCGGCCCGCAGCTTGTACCAGGTCTGCGGCACCGCGCCGAAGACCGTCGGCCGGATGCGCGGCAGCGTGGTGATGAGCTGCTTGAGGTCGGCGACCGTCACCACCTGGATGCCGGTGATGAGGTTGCTGTAGTGCGAGCCCCACCGGTTGGCGATGTGCGCGTCCGGCAGGTAGCTGATGACGATGTCGTCGAGGCCCGGCGTGATGATCGCGTTGGTGCCCTCGACCTCGGCGATCATGTTCGCGTGGGTGAGCTCGACACCCTTCGGTGGGCCGGTCGTGCCCGACGTGTAGATGATCGTCAGCACGTCGCCCGGCTCGACCGCCCGCCAGGCCGCGTCGAAGTCGAACCCGGTGTCGCCGGCGTCCTCGAGCGCGTCGAGGGTGATGGTGCCGTCGAGCGGCTCGTCGATGCAGACGATGTGCTCGACCTGCGTACCGGCGGCGCCGGCGGTGACCTGGTCGAGGAACTGCGCCTCGCAGACCACCACCCGGTTGCCGGCGTTGCCGAACAGGTGGCTGATCTGCCCACCGGTGAGCGTGTTGTAGATCGAGAACGGCGTCGCGCCGAGATGGATCGCGGCGGTGTCGACGAGATGGAACTCCGGCCGGTTCGTCAGCATGATGCCGACGGTGTCGCCGCGCCCGACCCCGAGCGCCGCCAGCCCGGCCGCGATGCGCCGCACCCGTGCGGCGTAATCACGCCACGTCAGGACGACCCGGTCGTCGGACGAGCGGATCGCGATCGCGTCCGGTCGCTTGGTCGCCGTGGACTGGAACGCCGCACACAGGGTGGCTGGACTCATGCGGGCATCCTGCCCCGCGACCCGACGACCCGCCAGACGACAGGCGGCAGTGCGGAGGTTCCGCTTGTCCCCCGTCCCAGTCGTTTCCGACGCGCGGAACTGACTGGGCCGGGGGACAAGCGGTGCGTTCAGAGGTCGTACTGCGGCGGCCGCCGCTCGTCGGGGTCCTCGTCGACCGGCGTGCGGTGCTCGAGCACGTCGGCCTCCTCCGCCTCGAGCGGCAGGTCGCGCCCGTGCTCGTCGGCCTCGTCCACCTCGACCTCGGCCAGGTCGGCCGGACGCAGGTCGGGCACGGTCTCCTCGGGATCCGGTTCGGTCATGCGGCCCACGCTAGACCGCACCGCCTCATCGGACGCGAGCCACCCGCGTCTCGTCGAAGACCGGTTCGTCCGATTCGTACACCCTGCCGTCGGCGCCGAAGACGAGGAAGCGTTCGAGCGAGCGCGCGAACCAGCGGTCGTGCGTCACCGCGACGACCGTCCCCTCGAACGCGTCCAACGCCTCCTCGAGCGCCTCGGCCGACAGCACGTCGAGGTTGTCGGTCGGCTCGTCGAGCAGCAACAACGTGGCGCCGGAGACCTCGAGCAGCAGGATCTGGAAGCGCGCCTGCTGGCCGCCGGACAGCGAGCCGAACAGCTGCTCGGCCTGCTGCTCGAGCCCGTAGCGCCGCAGCACCGACATCGCCGGTCCGCGGGCGAGCGACGGCCGGTCGTCGGCACCCGCCCACAGCACGTCGAGCAGGGTCGAGGTCGCCCACTCTGGGTGCGCGTGCGTCTGCGCGAACAGTCCGGGCACGACCCGCGCGCCGAGCCGCCACGCACCGCGGTGCGCGATCTCGGCCCCGCCGAGCAGCCGCAGGAAGTGCGACTTGCCCGCCCCGTTGGCGCCCAGCACGCCGACCCGCTCGCCGTAGTACAGCGTCGTGTCGAACGGCTGCATCAGCCCGACCAGTTCGAGGCCCTCGCAGATCACGGCGCGCACGCCGGTGCGGCCGCCGCGCAGCCGCATGGTCACCCGCTGCTCCTCCGGCTTGTCCGGCGGCGGCCCGGCCTCCTCGAACCTCGCCAGCCGGTTCGCCATCGCGCGGTAGCGCGACGCCATGTCCGGGCTGATCTTGGCCTGCTGCTGCAGCGTGCGGGTGAGGTCGATCAGCCGCTGGTGCTCCTCGTCCCAGCGCCGGCGCAGCTCGGCCATCCGCTCGTGCTTCGCGGCGCGCGCCTCGTGGTACGACGCGAAGCCGCCGCCGTGCACCCACGCGGTGCCGCCCTCGACGGTGATCACGCGGTCGGCGACAGCGGCGAGCAGCTCACGGTCGTGGCTGACGAAGAGCACCGTCTTCGTGGTCTCGCGCAGCCGCTGCTCGAGCCAGCGTTTGCCGGGCACGTCCAGGTAGTTGTCCGGCTCGTCGAGGATGAGCAGCTCGTCGTTGCCGCGCAGCAGCAGTTCGAGCGCCAGCCGCTTCTGCTCGCCACCCCACAGGGTGGCGAGCGCGCGGTACTTGCACCCGTCGTAGGGCACGCCGAGCGCCGCGACCGTGACGACGTCCCAGAGCACCTCGGCGTCGTAGCCGCCGACATCGCCCCAGTGCGCCAGCGCGTTGGCGTACGCGAGCTGTCGGGGCTCGCTGTCGTCGTCCATCAGCGCCTCTTCGGCGCGCTGCACGTCGGCCCACGCCGCGCCGACGGCCGGGGCGGCGAGGTCGACGAGGAACTGCTGCACCGTCGTCGCGTCCCGCACCGACCCGATGAACTGCCGCATGACGCCGATGCGCCCGACCCGCGCGATCCGTCCGCGCTGGGTGGCCAGGTCGCCGCTGACCAGCCGCAGCAGCGTGGTCTTGCCGGCGCCGTTCGCGCCCACCAGCGCGGTCTTGGTGCCGTCGCCGACCCGCAGCGAGACGTCGTCGAACAGCACGCGCCCGTCGGGCAGCGTGAAGTCGACGCCGGCGAGATCGAGGTACCCCACCGCAGCAGTGTGCCGGACGCGATCAAGCCCGTTCTACGAGCGGAGGTACGACGCCCCGTTGATGTCGACGATCGCGCCGGTCATGTACTCGGTGCCCGGGGTGGCGAGGAAGACGACGATGCGCGCCACCTCGTCCGGCGTCGCCACGCGCCGCAGCGGGCTCTGTGCCCGGATCGCCTCGCCGGCCGCGCCCTCGAGGTACGGCGCGGCCATGTCGGTCTCGACGAACCCCGGCGCCACCGTCGTCACCAGGACGCCGTGCGGCGCGAGCTCCTGCGCCAGCGACTGCCCGAACGAGTTGAGCGCCGCCTTGCTGGCGCCGTAGGCGGTGTGCTCGGGCTCGCCGCGGTAGGCACCGCGCGAGGTGACGTTGACGATGCGGCCGCCGCCCTGCGCGACCATCACCGGCGCCACCCGGTGCGCGAGGTTCACCGGCCCGAGCAGGTTCGTGGCGAGCGTGCGCCGCCACGCCTGCTGCCACTCGTCGTACGACGTGCCGAGGATCGGGTGGTCGAGATAGACGCCCGCGTTGTTCACCAGCACGTCGAGCCGGCCGAAGCGCTCGACGACCCGCGTCACGAGGGCGTCGACCGCGGCCGGCTCACCGAGCTCGGCCTGCGCCGCCAGATGATCCCCGGACGCGAGCGAGCCCAGCGTCTGCTCGGCCGCAGCCCCGTCCGACCCGTAGTGCACGACGACCGACGCGCCGGCGGCGGCGAACTGCTGCGCGATGGCGCGGCCGATGCCGCGCGAGGCGCCGGTGACGAGCGCGACCTGCCCGGCGAAGACGCTCACACGCCTGCGTCGGCGATCGCCGCGAGGATCGGCTGCGCGAGGTCGGCCCGACAGATCAGCAGGTCGGGCAGGTAGGGGTGCGCGCTGTTGTAGACCAGCCGCGACCCGTCGACGCGCGAGGCGTGTAGTCCCGCCGCCAGCGCGACGCCGACCGGCGCGGCGCTGTCCCACTCCCACTGCCCGCCGGCATGCAGGTACGCGGCCGCGTCGCCGCGCACGACGGCCATCGCCTTCGCGCCCGCCGACCCCATCGGCCGCAGCTGCGCGCCGAGCGCCTCGGCCACCGGTGCGGCGAACGCCGGCGGGCGGCTGTCGCTGACCAGGAAGACCAGGTGGTCGTCGGTCATGCCGGCCGTCGTCCGGTCGGTGGCGTACACCGAGTCGAGCGACGGCTGCGCCACAGCCGCGGCGGTGATGTCGCCGGCGCCGTCGGCCGCCGCGCGCTCCCACAGGGCCACGTGCACGGCCCAGTCGCTGCGCGGCGGCATGCCGTACTCGCGCGTGCCGTCGAGGGGATCGATGATCCAGACGCGGTCGGCGGACAGGCGTGCGGGGGAGTCGGCCGACTCCTCCGACAGCACCGCATCGCCCGGCCGTTCCGCCGCGAGGCGACGCAACAGGAGTTGATTCGAGTCGGCGTCGCCGCGCTTGCCGAGGTCCTTGCCGGTGAGCCCGCTCTCGGCCCGCAGCCGCAGCAGCAGGGCGCCGGCCTCCTGCGCCAGGGTCGCCGCGAGGGCGGCGTCCGAGGCAGGGTCGGTCACGGGGCGATCTCCTCGATCAGCTCGATGAGCTTCGCCGCCTGCTGCGCGGCGTCGCCGTCCGACGGCACCAACCGCATCTGCGGCATGAGCGGCGGCTCGTACGGGTCGTCGATGCCGGTGAAGTTCCTGATCTCACCGGCACGCGCCTTCGCGTACATGCCCTTCGGGTCGCGCTGCTCGCAGACCTCGAGCGGGGTGTCGACGAAGACCTCGAGGAACGGCACCTCGCCCGCCTGGTGCGACGCGCGCACCTTGTCGCGGTCGGCCCGGTACGGCGAGACGAGCGAGACGACGGCGATGACGCCGGCGTCGGCCATCAGCTTGGCCACCTCGCCCACGCGACGCACGTTCTCGGCGCGGTCCTTCGCCGAGAAGCCGAGGTCGGCGTTGAGGCCGTGGCGCAGGTTGTCGCCGTCGAGCAGGTACGCGGGCCGCCCGGACGCGACCAGCCGGCGCTCGACCTCGGCGGCGACGGTCGACTTGCCCGAGCCCGAGAGCCCGGTGAGCCACACCGTCATGCCGCGGGTGCCGCGCTCCTCGGCACGCACCGAGCCGCCGTGCCAGACGACCTGCGAGTCCTTGGCCGACGCGCCGGTGATCATGCCGGCGGCGACGGTGTTGTTGGTGGCCTCGTCGATGAGGATGAACGAGCCGGTCTCGCGTGAGCGGTGGTAGGCGTCGAACATCAGCGGCACCTGGGTGCGCAGCCGGATGCGTCCGATCTCGTTCAGCGCCAGGCCCTGCGCCTGCTCGTCGCGGTGCAGCGTGTTGACGTCGAGCCGGTAATCGAGCTTCTTGATCACCGCGCGGGTCGAGCGGGTCGTGTGCTGCACGATGTAGCGGTTGTTCGGCTTGAGCTCCGAGTCGGGCGTGAGCCAGCAGACGATGGCGTCGATGTCCTGACCGACGGTCGGCCGGTTGTGCGGGCGGCTGATCATGTCGCCGCGGGCGATGTCGATGTCGTCGGCGAGCTCGACGACGACCGCCTGCCCGGCGAACGCCTCCTGGAGCTTGACCCCGCCCGGCGCCCAGACCGCCGACACGCGCGTCGAGAAGCCGGACGGCAGCACGGTGACCTCGTCGTTCGGCTTCATCACGCCGCCGGCGATGGTGCCGGCGTAGCCGCGGAAGTCGTGCAGCGTCGCGTCCTGCGACTGCTGCGGCCGGATGACGTACTGCACCGGCAGCCGCACGTCGATGAGGTTGCGGTCGCTGCTGACGTGCACGTCCTCGAGGTGCGTCAGCAGCGAGGTGCCCTTGTACCAGGGCATGTTCGCCGAGCGGTCGACGACGTTGTCGCCGGTGAGGGCGCTCATCGGCACGAACGAGAGGTCCTGCACGGTCAGCTTGGTGGCGAAGTTCTGGAAGTCGGTGCGGATCTCGTCGAACCGCTCCTTCGACCAGTCGACGAGGTCCATCTTGTTGATGCAGACGACCAGGTGGGGGATGCCGAGCAGCGTCGCCAGGAACGCGTGCCGACGCGACTGCTCGAGCACGCCGTTGCGCGCGTCGATCAGGATGATCGCCACATCGGCCGTGGACGCACCCGTGACCATGTTGCGCGTGTACTGGATGTGGCCCGGGGTGTCGGCGATGATGAACTTGCGCTTGGGCGTGGCGAAGTACCGGTAGGCGACGTCGATCGTGATGCCCTGCTCACGCTCGGCACGCAGGCCGTCGGTGAGCAGCGACAGGTCGGGCGCGTCGTTGCCGCGGGCCTTCGACGTCGCCGACACCGAGTCGAGCTGGTCCTCGAAGATGGCCTTGGAGTCGAAGAGCAGCCGGCCGATGAGCGTCGACTTCCCGTCGTCCACCGACCCGGCGGTCGCGATGCGGAGCAACTCGCTCATCAGAAGTAGCCCTCCTTCTTGCGGTCCTCCATGCCGGCCTCCGAGATCTTGTCGTCGGCCCGGGTCGCGCCGCGCTCGGTGATGCGCGCGGCGGCCACCTCGGCCACGACCTCCTCGGGCGTGCTGGCGTTCGACTCGACGGCGCCGGTGCAGGTGGCGTCGCCGACGGTGCGGTAGCGCACCATCTCGTCGAACGGCGTCTCGTCCGCGGTCGGCTGGATGAACCGGTTCACCGCGAGCAGCATGCCGTCGCGCTCGACGACGCTGCGGCGGTGCGCGTAGTAGATCGACGGCAGGTCGATGTGCTCGCGCAGGATGTAGCTCCAGATGTCGAGCTCGGTCCAGTTCGACAGCGGGAACACGCGGATGTTCTCGCCGCGCTTGTGCCGGCCGTTGTAGAGGCTCCAGAGCTCGGGACGCTGGTTGCGCGGGTCCCACGCGCCGAACTCGTCGCGGAAGGAGAAGACCCGCTCCTTCGCCCGCGCCTTCTCCTCGTCGCGGCGGGCACCGCCGAAGACCGCACCGAACTGGTGCTCGGCGATCGTGCGCAGCAGGGTGGTGGTCTGCAGCCGGTTGCGCGGTGCGTGCTCGTACTCCTCGTGCACCCGCCCGGCGTCGATGTCGTCCTGCACGTAGCCGACGATCAGCCGCAGCCCGTACCGCTCGACCGTGCGGTCGCGGAACTCGAGCACCTCGTCGAAGTTCTGGCCCGTGTCGACGTGCACCACGGGGAAGGGCACCGGCGCCGGCCAGAACGCCTTCACGGCCAGGTGCAGCATCACCACCGAGTCCTTGCCGCCCGAGAACAGCAGTCCCGGCTTCTCGATGGTGGCAGCGACCTCGCGGAAGATGTGGACGGACTCGGCCTCGAGCTTGTCGAGATGGCTCAGCTCATAGGTGACGGTCACCGCGTGTCGTCCTCGATCCTGGCGGGTCGGTTCCACCCGCGACGTGATGATCCTAGGCGTCGCGGCGTAGGGCCTGCCGTGCGCCGGGCACCGATTGACCGCAAGTAGAACACGTTCTAGTCTGCGACGCGTGATCAGCCAAGCGTTCGCCGACGCGGTGGTAGCGGCCGAGAAGCTCATCCGCGAGGCGCCGCACATCCGCTCGGAGCGCGACGTCGTCGAGGGGCTCGACTATCTCGGCGGACTGGTGCGCGCCGCCGTCGCCGGCGCCTGGGGCCACGAGAAGGACTTCCCGTACTTCGTCCGGTCGGCGACGCCGTACACGAAGGTCGGGCTCGACAACCCGGATACCCTCTACTTCAGCGCGCGCATCCGTCCCGACGCCGAGTACGTCGTCACCGGACGCCGCGGCGGCACGACCGACCTCAGCTTCCAGCTGCTCGGCGGCGACTACACGCCGGCCGAGGTGCCCGACAGCCTCAACGCCTTCGACGACCGCGCCTTCGACATCGACGCCGACGGACGCTTCGAGCTGCGCTTCGGCCCCGGGCTGAGCGGTCGCAACCGCTTCGCCCTGGCCCCGAACGCCTCGATGCTGCTCGTGCGCGAGGTCTGGTCGGACTGGACGGCCGCCCCCGGCACGATCCGCATCCAGCGTGTCGACCGCATCGGCGAGGCGCCGCCGCCGCCCGACGAGCGGCTGCTGGCCCGACGCTTCGACGCGGCCGCCAAGTCGCTCGTCTCGCAGGTGCAGACCTTCCTGCAGTTCCCCGAGTGGTTCTATCTCAAGCTGCCGGTGAACACGATGACCGAGCCACGGCTGACGCCGGGCGGGCTCGCGACGCAGTTCAGCAGCGTCGGCCACTACGAGCTCTCGCCGGACGAGGCGATGATCGTCACCGTCCCGAAGGCCGGCCCGGACGTCGCGCCGTACCAGGGCTTCCAGCTCGGCAGCATGTGGTACGTCTCGCTCAACTTCATCGACCACCAGACCTCGCTCACCGCCGACCAGGCGCGCGTGGACGCCGACGGGATGCTGCGGTTCGTCGTCAGCGAGCGGAACCCCGGTGTGGCCAACTGGCTCGAGACCACCGGGCACGACCGTGGCTACCTGCAGATCCGGTGGCAGCGCACGACCCGCGACCTCACGCCCGCCGACGGGCCGCACGTCGAGGTCGTCCCGTTCGACGCGCTGCCGTCGGTGCTGCCGTACCACGCCGACGCGCAGGTGACGCCCGAGCAGTGGCGCGACCGGATCGCCGCCCGCCAGGCCGCCGTCGCGAACCGGATGCTCGGATGACCGGGACGGCCGTCAGCCTGGGCACCGTCGACGACCTGCACGCGTCCGCGACGCGGCGCACCGGGCTGTCGGACTTCGGCGCGGGCGAGTACCGCGACGGCCTGGCCGTGCTCATCGAGAGCTACGAGCGCGACGCCGGGTTGACCGAGCTCGGCGCGAAGGTGGCGCGGGCGGGCATGCGCGACACGCTCGTCGCAAGGCTCATCGCCGAGGCGTCGTGGTGGGCGAACCCGGCCTGCGCCGACGTGCGCATCGAGCGGCCGATCTTCGTCACCGGCCTGCCGCGCACCGGCACCACCGCCCTGCACCGGTTGCTCTGCGCCGATCCGCAGGCCCAGGGACTGGAGCTGTGGCTCACCGCCGCGCCGCAGCCCCGCCCGCCCCGCGACGAGTGGCCGCAGAACCCGTTCTTCGCCGCCATGCAGGCGGGCTTCGACAAGCACCACGCCGAGAACCCCGACTTCATGGGCGTGCACTACATGGCCGCCGACACGGTCGAGGAGTGCTGGCAGGTGCTGCGCCAGACGTTCCGCTCGATCGGGTTCGAGTCGCTGGCGCACCTGCCCGGCTACTCGGCCTGGCTGCAGACGCAGTCGTGGACGGAGGCCTACGAGCGGCACCGGCGCAACCTGCAGGTGATCGGCGCGCACGAGCCGCACAAGCGCTGGGTGCTCAAGAACCCGTCACACCTGTTCGCCGTCGACGCGCTGCTCGAGACCTACCCGGACGCCCTGATCGTGGTCACCCATCGGGACCCGGTCACCGCGCTCGCGTCCAGCTGCTCGCTGTCGGCGCAGGCCACTGCCGGCCAGTCGACGGTGTTCGTCGGCGAGACCATCGGACGCGACCAGCTCGACCTCTGGGCCCGCGGCGCCGAGCTGTACCGCGACGCCCGGGCCCGGCACGACGAGGCGTCCTTCCTCGACGTCGACCAGCGTGACCTCATCGCCGACCCGATCGCCGTCGCCGAGCGCATCTACCAGCGCCTCGGCACGCCGCTGTCGGACGAGGCGCGCGCGGCGATGACCTCGCTCGGGCCGGAGGGATCGGCCGGTGCGGCGCCGGCGCACCGGTACACGCTCGAGGAGTTCGGGCTCGACGCCGACGTGGTGCGCCGCCGCCTGCACATGTGACCGCTGCCGGCACGGCCCAGGCACACTGGAACGGTGAGCTTCCTCGTCGGCACCGCGGGCACGCTCGAGACCGCGGCGGCGCTCGACGAGATCGCCGGGCTGCTCGACGACGGCGACGTGCTCGTGCTGAGCGGTGCCGGTCTGTCGACCGAGTCGGGCATCCCCGACTACCGCGGCCCGACCGGCGCCTCGCGCCAGCACACGCCGATGACCTACCAGGCCTTCACCGGCTCGCCCGAGGCGCGGCAGCGGTACTGGGCCCGCAGTCACCTCGGCTGGGGGCAGATCGCGCACGCGCTGCCGAACGCCGGGCACGACGCCGTCGCGTCGCTGCAGCGCGCGGGCCGGTTGCACGGCGTGATCACGCAGAACGTCGACGGGCTGCACCAGGCGGCCGGCGCGCAGGACGTCGTCGAGCTGCACGGCGGCCTCGACCGCGTCGTCTGCCTGACCTGCGGCAACACCGAGGGGCGTGCGTCGCTGCGTGCGCGCATGCTCGCGGCCAACCCCGACTTCGACGCCCGGATCGCGCGGATCAACCCTGACGGCGACGCCGAGATCCCCGACGAGGCGCTCATCGGCTTCGTCCCGCCGCGATGCCTGGTCTGTTCGTCCGATCTCGTGAAGCCCGACGTCGTCTTCTTCGGCGAGAGCGTGCCGAAGCCCCGCGTGCAGCACTGCTTCGAGCTCACCGCGGGCTGTCGCGCGCTGCTGGTGCTCGGATCGTCGCTGACCGTGATGTCCGGGCTGCGCTTCGTGCGCCGCGCGGCGGCCCTCGGCACGCCGATCGCCATCGTCAACCAGGGCCCGACGCGTGGCGACGAGTTGGCGACGGTGAAGCTCGAGGCGCCCCTCGGCGAGACGCTGACGGCGCTCGCCGGACGCGGCTGAGCCTCAGCCGAAGCAGGCGGCAGGTGGCGTGAGCGTCGCCACCCGTGCGGTGCCGTCGGCGAGCACCGTCGCGACCGCGGTGCGGCCGAGCACGGTCACGCCGTCGAGGTACACCGCGTCGCCGCTGGCTTGTGCGAACGAGACGCTCGCCCGCACGCGGCCCGAGTCGGGGTCGGCGCAGGCGAGCGTGCCGTTGCCGCCGATCCAGACCGCGCCGCCGCTGACCGTCGCCGTCGTGTCGTAGCCACCGCCGCTGTCGCCTGCGGCCGCCGGCGTGGGGGTGTCCAGCCGGGTCGTCGGCGCGAACTGGATCTGCGCGCCGTTGCCGGACGCGGCGGTCGACCAGAGGCCGCCGGTCGTGCCGACGAGGCCGAGCAGGGGACCGGCTGTGGTCGGGCCCGACAGCAGCCGGCCGGTGGCCGGGTCGCGCACCTCGAGCCGGGCCGAGCCGTCGTCGCCGCGCACGGCGACGAACAGGCGGGTGCCGTCGGGTGCCACGGCGAGGCCGGTGACGGGCGCGTCGACACGGAACGTCCGGTCGTGCATCGAGGCCGCACCCAGCGGCGTCTCGATGTGCACCGTGCGGCCGATGCCGATGTAGGCGGCGTCGGGGCCGCCCGCGAGCACCGGTGGCGTGGCGGCGCGGTCGAGGAAGATGCCGAACCCGCCGGACGCCGCAGCGAGGGGGTAGCTCTCGACGTCGACGCCGTGCGGATAGGTGCCCTCGACGTACCAGACCCGGTCGAGCGCGACGACGGGCCGCGGCGGGGCACCGCCGTCGACCGGGCCGTGCCCCGACTCGCTGACGTAGGACGTCGAGAGCTCGGTCGTCGCGCCCGTGCGGGGATCGATCTCGAGCAGTCGTGGACGCACGGTGGCGGTACTGACGGCGAACAGCCGGCCGTCGGCCGTCACGGTCGTGCCGGGCGCGACACGGGCATCGCCCAGGGCCCGCGCACCCCATGGGTGCACCGGCAGCGGGTCGGCACGGTGCGGCGTCGCCGTGATCGGGCGGCTGGGGGACGGGCGGGCCGGCGCACTGTCGTGCCGCGCCGACGACCACGTCAGCGCGAGCGCCACGAGAGCGACGACCATCGCCGCCGCGAGCGCCGGGAGCCAGGCCGCGCGCCGGGGTGACCGCACAGCGTGGATGCGGTGGTCGTCGCGGTGATCGTCGAGGTGTGCCGCGATGGCGTCCAGCGTGATCACCGTCGGCGGCTCGGGGGTGATGGTCTGCAACCAGTGCGCGAGCCGCTGCTCCTCGGGCGTGAAGCCGGGGTCGGTCATGACATCCCTCCGGTGAGCACGGCGGCGACCGCCGGTTCCTGGCGCAGCCGGGCCAGCGCCCTGGACGTGTGGGTCTTGACGGCGCCGACCGAGCAGCCCATCGCCTCGGCGGTCTGCGCCTCGGACAGGTCGGCGAAATAACGAAGGACGACGGCGGCGCGCTGCTGGCGCGGCAGGAGGTCGAGACAGGCCTGCAGGTCGCGGCGCCGGGCGGCGTCGTCCATGGCGTCACGGCCGGTGCCGACGGTGTCGGGCAGTTCGTCGCTCGGGATCTCACCGGTCCAGCGCCGCTTCCGCCAGGCGAGGAAGGTGCGGGTGAGGACCACCCGGGTGTACGCCTCGGGCGCGTGCTGCGCCGTCGCCCAGTGCGTCCAGGTCGCCGCGTAGGCCGTCTGCAGGAGGTCCTCGGCCGCCGCCCAGTCGCCGGTGAGCAGCCAGGCGGCCCGGTGCAGGGTGCGCGACGACGACCCGACGAAGGCGCTGAAGCGGTCCGGCGCGGTCACGTTCACACCTGATCAAAGCGGACGGGGGTCGGGAAAGGTTGACAGCCGCCCGGCACGTCGACCGAGATCGTTTTCAATGCACTGGCGTAACAGCCACCTCATGCGTCACAATGGGGACGCACAACTCCGCCGAGACGGGCCGCTGGGGAAGGCGTCGCGTCGAAACAAGGAGGTGTGCGATGTCGAACGTCCGGACCAGGACGGACCGAGTGCTGCCCACCACGCGCGGCGTGGTGTACCTGCACTCGTGCCCGCCTGCCCTCGCCCCGCATGTCGAGTGGGCGCTGGCCGGCGTGCTCAACCGACCCGCCCGCCTCGAGTGGACCAACCAGCCGGCCAGCCCCACGCAGCTACGCGCCGAGGTGGCCTGGATCGGCCCGACCGGCACCGCTGCCGCGCTGGCCAAGGCCCTGTCGGCCTGGCCGATGCTCGTCTTCGAGATCACCGAGGAGGGCACCGCCGCCTCGGACGGTGAGCGGCTCGCCTACGTCCCGGGCCGCGGCTTCCACCGCAGCATGATCAGCGCCAGCGGCGACGTCGTCGTCGGCGAGGAGCGGCTGCGCGGCCTTGCTGCCCGCGCCCGGTCGGTCGAGGAGTTCCAGCACGGCCTCGCCGACCTGCTCGGTGCCTCGTGGGACGCCGACCTCGAGCCGTACCGCATGGGCGGCCACGGCGCCCCCGTCACCGTGCTCCCCGCCGTCGTCTGACCGCTCGTCCCGCTGCGTCCACACACGATCTTGTGCAGGACGCGTCTGGGATCGCGCGCGCCGTGCACAACGTCGTCGCGGCGATGTGGACCTTGTGCAGGACGCGCGCAAGCCAACGCGCGCCGTGCACGAGGTCGCCGACGCGCTGTGGATCTTGTGCAGTACGCGCGCACGCTGACGCGCGTCAGGCACAAGATCGACGCGTTCGCGCCGGGCAACCTCAGCAGCTGCAGTCGCATCCGCAGTCGCAACTCCCGCAGTCGCAGCCGTCGCCGCTGCAACATCCGTTGCACGCATGGCTGCACGCGCACTGGCAACCGTCCTCGCACAGATCACCGGCGCAGTCCTTCGCGCAGTGCCGACACCGACCGCGACCGTGCGGATCGTCGCCGCAGGCCTCACAGGTGCCACAGGCGACGAGGGACGCGAGCCAGACGCGGGTGCGTGACCGCGGCGGTGGCGGCGCCTCCCAGCCGGTCGGCGGCTGCTGCTGAGGTGGCAGCGGCGGGGTGAGCGGTGGCGGGGCGGGCGCCGTGGCGCGGAACGAGCGTCGCACCGCCTGCTCGGTCTCGTGCACGAGCAGCGCGTGCACGAGGGACGCGTCGTCGAGTCGCACGTCGCGCAGCGCCAGGCGGATGCCGAGCACCGCGTCGTCGCAGACCGCCCGCACCTCGCCGGGCGAGAGGCCGAAGCGGTCGATCGGGTTCCACGCGCCGCGTCGCCGATCGGCGGCGAGGTCGTCGACCGCGTCGAGCGCGTACGCCAGCCGCCCGAACAGTCCACCGATCTCCGCCAGCGCCGGCGCGTTCGCCGGGCGACCCGCCAGCGCCGCGGTGTGCGCGAAGACCAGCGCCGTCGCCGCCTCCGTGGGTGCGCTCGCGTCGAGCAAGGTGCGGGCGGCACGCTCGCGATGCGGCTGCTCGGCGACGGCGGTCAGCAGCGCCCCGGCGTCCAGACCGAGAGCGTCGGCCGACTCGCCACCCGCCGCGGCGAAGCGCTGCCCGACCAGAGCGGTCGTGCGGCGCCGCAGCGGCCCGCGCACGTCGCCGTCGGCCAGGTGGTCGTCGAGCTTGCCCGCCGCGAGCAGCAGTGACACGGTCGCGGCGAAGCGCGCCGCGCCGCCGTCGGTGACCGTCGCGCCGCGCAGGCCCCGCAGCGCGCACGGCCCGACGACCCGCTGCCGCACGGCCGGCTGCTGCGCCTCGATCAGTGCCGACAGGACGACCGCGTCGTAGTTGGTGACAAAGCGCGCCATGTGCCCGTGGTGGTCGCGCAGGGCGAGGCAGAGCCCGCAGAGATGGCCCATCCACCGCGTCCGCAGCTCGTCGCCGAACCGGTTGCGACACGGACGCAGGATGCCGAACACGCCCGCAGCCTAGGGCCTCGGTGATCATCCCGGGATGACCACAACCTCCGGGATGCCCGCCTTCCCGGCGGTCGTGGTCAGGTTTTCGGGCTCTCCCCAGATGAGGGTGTAGGTCGGCCAGGCGCGTCGGTCCGCAGATAGACGTCGGGGTCTCCCGACGATGGAGGTTCCTACGTCATTCATCCGAAAGGCCTCGACGTGTCCGACGCTACCCCGCCGGCCGGCTTCGGCCGCCCTGACCTGACCGCCTTCGCGTCTCATCCCAATCGACCCTGATCGAGTCTGCTGACCCCCTCGACGAGAACGCAGCGACATCACAGCCACCCAACCCCGACCGTCCGGGAAGCCGGGGCACGTCACATGGCCTGTGCTGCGGGCGTGTCGAGTGGGTCGTCCAGGGGCGACGCAGGAGCGTCGACGCGACGTGCTGAGAGGTGGTTCCAGTCGAGCAGCTAGGACACCGGCTACGGGCATGGCGATAGGTCAGGAACGGCGTCGCTCCCTGCGCAGGAGGGAGCGCAGAGTCTCGGCGTTCGCGTAGCCGACCCGTCGCGCGATTTCGGCGGAGGTGAGGTCCGTGGTTGCTGAGAGGTGCCGAGCTCGTTCGATGCGAAGCCGTTGGACGAAGCCGAGCGGAGTGAGGTTGAGCGCCGCACGGACTCGTCGTTCGAGGGT
>NZ_JBQCEE010000340.1:0-2035 GCF_051960575.1 Jatrophihabitans sp. | reverse complement strand
GATCACCGACCTCAGCGCCGGCGTCCCCAAGGTGCTCACCGAGCTCACCACCCTGGGCCGGACCCTGAAGAAGCGAGCCGCTGACGTGCTCGCCTACTTCGAACGACCCGGCACCAGCAACGGGCCGACCGAGGCGCTCAACGGACGGCTCGAACACCTGCGCGGCTCCGCACTCGGGTTTCGCAACCTGACCAACTACATCGCCCGAAGCCTGCTCGAGACCGGCGGCTTCAAACCCCAACTCCTACACCCCCGATTGGGATGAGCCGGTTTTCGGCCTGGGAACAGACCACGACGGCCGGGAAGGCGATGCTTCCCGGCCGTCGCGGCGCGTTGATCGTCCGGCAGTCCGGCTGCTACAGCGGGATGTTGCCGTGCGCGCCGCGTCCGGGCGGCGCGGCGGCGAGGGCGGCGGCGAGCGCCGAGCGGGTGGTCGGGGGCTCGATGAGCTCGTCGACGACGCCGATCTCGATGGCACGGCCGACGCCGCCGGCGATGCGCTCGTGCTCCTCGGCCAGCTGCGCGTGCAGCGCCTCGCGCTCACCGGGGGGCGCCGCGGCGAGCTTCTTGCGGTGCAGGATGCCGACGGCCGCGGTGGCGCCCATGACGGCCACCTCGGCGCCCGGCCACGCGAAGACGCGGGTCGCGCCCAGCGCGCGCGAGTTCATCGCGATGTACGCGCCGCCGTAGGTCTTGCGGGTCACCAGCGTCACGCGCGGCACGACCGACTCGCCGAACGCGTGCAGCAGCTTGGCGCCGCGGCGCACGATGCCGTCCCACTCCTGCCCGACGCCGGGCAGGTACCCGGGCACGTCGACCAGCACGACGAGCGGCACGCCGAACGCGTCGCACATGCGCACGAAGCGAGCGGCCTTCTCGGCCGACGGCGAGTCGAGGCAGCCGCCCAGCCGCAACGGGTTGTTCGCGATGACACCGACGGTGCGCCCCGTCAGCCGGCCGAGGCCGGTGACCACGTTCGGCGCCCACCGGGCGTGCAGTTCGAGGAACGCGCCGTCGTCGAGCAGTCCCTCGACCAGCGGGTGCACGTCGTAGGCACGCTTCGGGTTGTCCGGCAGCAGCGCCTGCAGGTCGTGGCCCGGACCGGTCTGCGCGAGGTCGAACGAGCGCTGGTCGGCGAGCAGCGACACCGCCTGCCGGGCCGCGTCCAGTGCGTGCTCGTCGTTCGCGGTGGTGATGTGGACGACGCCGCTGCGGCGCCCGTGCGTGTCAGGGCCGCCGAGTGATTCCATGTCGACGTTCTCGCCGGTGACCGAGCGGACGACGTCCGGGCCGGTGACGAAGACACGACCGCCCGTCGACATGATCACCAGGTCGGTGAGGGCCGGGCCGTACGCCGCGCCCCCGGCCGCCGGGCCGAGCACGACCGAGATCTGGGGGACGCGTCCGGACGCCCGGATCATCGCCTGGAACACCAGGCCGACCGCGTGCAGGGCCTCGACACCCTCGGCCAGCCGCGCGCCGCCCGAGTGCCAGAGCCCGAGCACCGGCACGCGCTCGCGCACGGCAAGGTCGATGGTGTCGACGATGTGCCGGCAGCCGTCCTTGCCCATCGCACCGCCCATGACGGTGGCGTCGGTGCAGAACGCGGTGACGGGGTTGCCGTCGATGCGTCCGCGGGCGCCCAGCACACCGCTGGTGTCGGGCTCGTGCAGCGCCTCGAAGCTGCCCTCGTCGAAGAGCAGTTCCAGGCGATGGCGCGGGTCGCGCGGGTCGATGGTGGGAACGACTGCGAGCGCGGTCATGGTGATCAGACCTTCCGGAACAGCAGTGAGACGTTGTGGCCGCCGAAGCCGAACGAGTTGTTCAGTGCGGCGGGGACGGGCATCTCGCGGGCCTCGCGCGGCACGTCGACGCGCACGTCGTCGTCCGGGTCGTCGAGGTTGATCGTCGGCGGCACGACGTCGTGCTTCACCGACAGGACGGTGGCGATGGACTCGATCGCCCCCGCAGCGCCGAGCAGGTGCCCGGTCATCGACTTCGTCGACGTGACGACGACCTGGTCGCCGAGCAACTC
>NZ_JBQCEE010000339.1:0-2271 GCF_051960575.1 Jatrophihabitans sp. | reverse complement strand
CACCGCCGCTCGAGCCTCAGCCGGCGACGGCGGCCGCGCCGCCTGCACCCGGCCCGGCCGTGCCGGTGGTGCTCACCGCGGCCGCCGCGTCGGCGGCACCCGTCCGCGAGCCGGGGCTGCGGTCGCGGGCGGGCAATGCGATGTCGCGCACCCGTCAGGCCCTGCTCGCCGGCGCGGCCGACACCGTCGTCGCGAGCGGCACGAAGATCACGATGGCGCAGGTCGCGATCGCCGCCGGCGTGGCCAAGGCGACCCTCTACAACCACTTCCGCACCCGCGAGGCGGTGCTCGACGGCCTGCTGGACGCCGAGGTGCGTGCGCTCGTCGACGAGCTGCGGCCGCTGCCGTTGGCCGAGGCGCTGGTCGCGGCCGCCCGGGCCCTGGGCGAGCACCCGGTGCTCGTCGCCCTGCGCGAGCGCGAGCCGCAGACCGTCGCGGCGGTCGCGACACTGCGTGGCGACGGGGCATGGACGCTCGCGCGCGGGGCGCTGGCCGAGCGCGGCGTCGCCGAGGGCGACGTGGTGCTCCGCTGGTTGGCGTCGTTCGTCCTCGCTCCGGCGTCGCCCGACCAGATCCGCAGCGACGTCGCCTTCCTCACGAACGTCTTGTCCCCGGCCCCAGTCGTCTCGGCTGCCGCCGGCTGACTGGGACGGGGGACAAGCGGCAGGTCAGGGCGTCGGCGGCGTCGTGTCAGCGGTGGGCTGGCAGGTCGGGCACCAGTAGGTGATCCGGGCGTAGGGCGGGTCACCCTGGTCGGCCTTGACGATGCGGGTGCGGCACCGGCGGCACGGCTGGCCGACCCGCTCGAACACCCAGTGCTCGTTGCCACGGCCGGGCAGACCGGTCGTGGCCTGCTCGGGGTGGTCGCGGTTCATCCGCAGCAGCTTCTGAGCGAGCACCACCATCGCCGGCAGGTCGACCACCCCGTGCACCGGCGTCCAGGGGTTGGTGCGGCGCATGAACAGGATCTCGGCCTTGTACATGTTGCCGATGCCGGCGAGGTTGCGCTGGTCGAGCAGCGCCTCGCCGATCGTGCGCTCGGGCTGCCGCTGCAGGTTCGCGACGGCGAGGTCGACGTCCCAGTCGGGACCGAGCAGATCGGGGCCGAGGTGGCCGACCAGGCGGTCCTCGTCGGCGCGCTCGACGAGCTGCAGGTCGTGCACGCGGTAGCCGGTGGCCCGCCACTCGCCGTTGCCGACGATCGCCCGGATCATGAACTCCGGGTGCTTGCGCGGACGCTGCCCCGCGCGGCTGAGGTACCACGAGCCGTCCATGCGCAGGTGGCTGTGCAGCGTGACGCCGGTGTCGAAGCGGGTCAGCACGTGCTTGCCACGCGACACCACCTCGGTGACGGTCGTGCCGCGCAGGTCGGCCGTCGCCAGCTGCGGCACCCGCAGGTCGAAGTCGGTGACGACACGGCCGGCCAGGGCCTGGTGCAGGCGGTGCGCCGTCAACCAGACCGTGTCACCCTCGGGCACGGGTCACCCTCGCTCAGCCCCGCAGCCGCAGGCCGCGGGGTGTGGGCCGGAAGCCCGCCGCCTCGAGGGCGTCGCCGAGCGCCGAGCCGCCGATCGGCGCGCCGTCGGCGCGCTCGACCTGCAGCCGCCCGAGGGCGCCGTCGCGAACGGCGAGCGCGAGCGCGTCGGCGGCCGGCTGCAGCGCCGCCGGGTCGTCGGTGAACGAGAGCAGCGACTTGCCGCCGCGCTCGACGTAGAGCACGGCCGCGCCGTCGACGAGCACGACCAGCGCGCCGGCCTTGCGCGACGGCTGGTGCCCGCGTCCGCCCTTGTCGTCGTCGGTGCGCGTCGTCGCCGGCCACGGCAGCGCCGCCCCGTAGACGTTGGCCGGGTCGGTGGCGGCCAGCACCAGCGCGGCCTCCGCCGGCCGGTCGGGCCGGGCGTACGAGCGCAGGCGGTCGACCGCGCCGGGCAGCGCGAACTGCGCGGCTCCCAGGCCCTCGACGAAGTAGCCGCGCCGCGCCCGCCCGGACTCCTCGGCCGCCTTCAGCACCGGGTACACCGCCGAGAAGCCGCCCGGCAGGCGCTCGCCCGCCACCGCGCCGCGCACGACCACGCCGTACCGGTCGAGCATGACGTCGCTGGTCGCCAGCGCGCGGCGGGTCGGGTCGAGGTCGCGCATCGGCACGGCCGACCAGCGGCCGCCCATGCCCGGCGGCACCGGACGGCCGGCGTACGCGCCACCGGGCGCAGTGAGGCCGGCGTAGCGGCCCAGCCGGCGCGGCCGCGGCGGCGCCTTCCGCGCCGGACTCGT
>NZ_JBQCEE010000338.1:0-9853 GCF_051960575.1 Jatrophihabitans sp. | reverse complement strand
CGTCGCGCCACCGCCGGCCGTCGCTCCGCCGTTCGTGGAGTCGCCGGTCGTCGCACCGTCGGCCGTGCCGCCGACGCCCGAGCGGCGGCGACCCCGGCCCGGGCCCCGGGTCGAGGGCATCGACCCGCCCGCCGGATGAGCCCGGCGGGCACGGTCAGCGCGCGGCCGCCTGCTGTTTGATCGCCTGCTCGTAGGCGTCACGCACGGCGTGGTCGACGGCGGTGAGGCCGCGGCGCGAGTCGATGAGCCACTTGCCGAGGCGCTGCACCCGCTCGGGCACGACGGCGTCGACGAGATCCCAGGCACCCAACCAGGCGGGCACCGTGGTCTCGGCGCGGCGGGTGCGCACGGTGCCGACGATCGCGCGGGCGACGTCCTCGGGATCGACGGTCGGCATGCCGCGGCCCTCCGGCACCCCGGAGGTCAGTCGCGTGCGCACCGCCGACGGCAGGACCGCGCTGACGCTGACGCCGGTGTGCGCGAACTCGTCGCGCACAGCCGCCGACAGGCCGACCGCGGCGAACTTGCTGGCGTTGTAGACGGCGAGGCCGGGGATCGGCACCTTCCCGGCCATGGACGCGACGTTGACGACGTGCCCCTGGCCGCGGCTGATCATGTGCGGCAGCACGAGGCGCATGCCGTGCACGAGCCCGAGCACGTTCACGTCCAGGGTGGTGCGGCTGACCGCCTCGTCCTCCTCGAGGAAGCCGCCGAGCGGCATGACGCCCGCGTTGTTGACGAGGACGTCGATCGGGCCGAGGTCGCGCTGCACGGCGTGCACGAGTGCGGCGAACGACGACCGGTCGGCCACGTCGACGCCGTAGCCGGTGACGCCGCGTCCAAGCTCCGTCGGCCGTGGCCCGCGCGGCGTCCGTGTCGAGGTCGGCGACGGCGACCGTCGCCCCCCGCTCGCGGAAGGCGACGGCCGTCGCGCGGCCGATGCCCCGCGCCCCGCCGGTGACGAGCACGGTCGCGCTCGCCAGGTCGATGCCCGGATACCCCATGCCAACGCCCTCTCGTCCGGCGGCCGACCTTACCTGCATGCCGGACTGTATGTCATACGCCGGATCGTGATGCCGAGACCGCTCCGTGCGCGGCTCACGGCATGAAGATCCGGAGCAGGGGTTCCACGGGTTCCGGACCTTGATGCTCGCAGTGGCCGATGGCCCGCTCAGGGCATCAAGATCCGGAGAGGGGGTCAGGACGAGCGGAGGCGGCGGGACGCGCGGTTGAGGCCGCTGATCACACCGCGCAGCGAGGCCTGCACGATCGACTCGCTGATGCCGACGCCCCAGAACACCCGCTCGCCGACCTCGATCTCGAGGTAGGCCGCGGCCTCGGCGTCACGCCCGGACGTGAGGGCGTGCTCCGAGTAGTCGAGCACGCGCACCCCCAGGCCGCCGAGGCCGAGGTCGACCTCCGACAGCGCCGCGCAGAACGCCGCGATCGGGCCGTTGCCGACGCCGTTCAGCGTGTGCGACCGCCCGAAGGCCCGCACGACGGCCTCGATGCGATCGATGCCGCCGGACGAGGAGGACGAGAACGACTCGAGCGCGAAGTCACCGGGGGCGAGGTACTCGGACTCGAAGATCTCCCACATGCGCGCCGGCTCGACCTCGCCGCCCTCGGCGTCGGTGTGCCGCTGGATGACCTGGCTGAACTCGATCTGCAGCCGCCGCGGCAGGTCGAGGTTGTGGTCGAACTTCATGATGTAGGCGACGCCGCCCTTGCCCGACTGCGAATTCACCCGGATGACGGCTTCGTACGAGCGGCCGACGTCCTTCGGGTCGATCGGCAGGTACGGGATCTCCCAGGGCAGGTCGGTGATCGCCTTGCCGGTCTCGCGCGACTGCCGCTCGAGGTCCTCGAAGCCCTTCTTGATCGCGTCCTGGTGCGAGCCGGAGAACGACGTGTAGACCAGGTCGCCGGCGTACGGGTGCCGCTCGTGCACGTCGATGCGGTTGCAGTACTCCGCGGTGCGGCGGATCTCGTCGATGTCGCTGAAGTCGATCATCGGGTCGATGCCCTGGCTGTACAGGTTCAGCCCGAGCGTCACCAGGTCGACGTTGCCCGAGCGCTCGCCGTTGCCGAACAGGCAGCCCTCGATGCGCTGCGCACCGGCCAGCACCGCAAGTTCGGCGTCGGCCGTCGCGGTGCCGCGGTCGTTGTGGGTGTGCACCGACAGGCAGATGAACTCGCGCCGCGAGAACTGCCGCGACATCCACTCGATCTGGTCGGCGTAGACGTTCGGGGTCGAGCGCTCGACGGTGCACGGCAGGTTCAGGACGATCTCGCGGTCGGGGCCGGGCTGCCAGACGTCCATCACCGCCTCGCAGATCTCGAGCGAGAAGTCGAGCTCGGTGTCCATGAAGATCTCGGGCGAGTACTCGAAGCCGAAGTCGGTGCCCGACAGGTGGATGTCGGCGTACTTCATGACGGCCTGCACGCCGTCGACCGCGACGGCGCGGCACTCGGCGCGTCCGTCACCGTCGAAGCCGAACACCACGCGGCGGAACGTCGGCGCCGCCGCGTTGTACATGTGCACGGTCGCCTGCTTCGCGCCGGCGAGCGACTGCACGGTGCGGTCGATGAGCTCCTCGCGCGCCTGGGTCAGCACCGAGATGCGCACGTCGTCGGGAATGCGGTCGCCCTCGATGAGCGAGCGGACGAAGTCGAAGTCGGTCTGCGACGCGGCGGGGAAGCCGACCTCGATCTCCTTGTAACCCAGGCGGACGAGCAGGTCGAACATGGCGTTCTTGCGGGCCGCGTTCATCGGGTCGATGAGGGCCTGGTTGCCGTCGCGCAGGTCGGTCGACAGCCAGCGGGGCGCGGCGGTGATGGTGCGCGACGGCCACTGCCGGTCGGGCAGGTCGACCTGCGGGAACGGCCGGTACCGGTGACAGGGCATGCCGGACGGGCGCTGCGCGAACTTCGCGGGATAGGTCATGACGGTGGGCTCCAACGAGGACGAGGGGAGCGGCCGGCGCGCGGGAACCCGCGGCGAGGGGGCCGACCGGTTCGAGTTACCGGCCCTCGCCGCGGCTGGGAAGGAGCAGCGCGCGGGTCATGGTGCGTCCGAGCATACCGAGCACGGGAAGGGCCCCGCGGCTAGACTGCCGCCGTTCACCCCGCAACCACCCGGACGTCCGGGTCCCCCGGAGGTCCCGTGCCCCGCGCGCTCATCACCGGCATCACCGGTCAGGACGGGCTCTACCTGTCGGAACTGCTGCTGCGCGAGGGCTACGAGGTCTACGGCCTGATCCGCGGGCAGAACAACCCGAAGGCCGACCTCGTCGCCCGTGAGGTGCCGGGCGTGCAACTGCTGACCGGCGACCTCACCGACCTGTCGAGCCTGCTGCGCGCGCTGCGGGTCGCGCAGCCGGACGAGGTCTACAACCTCGGCGCCGTCAGCTTCGTCGCCTACTCGTGGGAGCAGGCCGCGCTCACCACCGAGGTCACCGCCACCGGCGTCCTCAACATCCTCGAGGCGATCCGGCTGCACAGTGGCGACGACCCGTCGCGCATCCGCTTCTACCAGGCGTCGAGCTCGGAGATGTTCGGCAAGGTGCAGGACGTGCCGCAGCGCGAGTCGACGCTGCTGTGGCCGCGCTCTCCGTACGGCGTGGCCAAGGTGTACGGCCACTACATGACGATCAACTACCGCGAGTCGTACGGCATGCACGCCTCGAGCGGCATCCTGTTCAACCACGAGTCGCCGCGCCGCGGCCCCGAGTTCGTCACCCGCAAGGTGTCGATGGGTGTCGCCGCGATCAAGCTCGGCCTGCGCGACAAGCTGACGATGGGCAACCTGGACGCCCGCCGCGACTGGGGCTTCGCCGGCGACTACGTCGAGGCGATGTGGCGCATGCTGCAGCAGCCGACGGCGAGCGACTTCGTGGTGGCCACCGGCGAGACGCACTCGGTGCGCGAGCTGCTCGAGTGCGCCTTCCGCGTCGCCGGCATCGACGACTGGGAGCAGCACATCGACCAGGACAAGAGCTTCTTCCGCCCGGCCGAGGTCGACCTGCTCATCGGGGACGCGTCACGCGCCCGCACCGTGCTCGGATGGAAGCCGTCGGTCGACTTCGAGGGCCTCGTGACGATGATGGTCGAGGCCGACCTGCGTCGGCTGCACGACGCCCAGCGCTGAGCGATGCGCGCGCTGGTCACCGGGGTGACCGGTCAGGACGGCTGGTACCTCACCGAACGGCTGCAGGCCGAGGGCGCCACCGTGATCGGGATGGTGCGCTCGGAGAACCCGACGGCCGTGCCGCCGGGCGTCGAGACGGTGCTCGGCGACATGCGCGACGACGCCAGCCTGCGCGCCGCCGTCGCGGCCGCCGATCCGGACGAGGTCTACAACCTCGCGTCCCTGTCGTCGGTGGGGTTGTCGTGGGAGCAGCCGGTCGCCGTCGCCGAGGTCAACGGCGTCGGCGTGCTTCGGCTGCTGCTGGCCGTGCGTGACCACGGCGAGCGCACTAAGCGGCCGGTCCGCTTGGTGCAGGCCGCGAGTGCCGAGATCTTCGGCGCCGCCCCTGCACCGCACGACGAGACCACCCCGCTGGCGCCCCGCACGCCCTACGGCGCCGCGAAGGCGTACGCGCAGCACGTCGTGCGCACCTATCGCGCGGCCGGGGTGTGGGCGGCGAGCGCGATCCTCTACAACCACGAGTCGCCACGACGCCCGGACACGTTCGTCACCCGCAAGATCACGCGGACGGTCGCGGCCATCGCGGCCGGACGCGCCGACCGGCTCGTCGTCGGCAACCTCGACGCCCGCCGTGACTGGGGCTACGCGGCCGACTACGCCGACGCCCTCGTGCGCATCGGCCGCCACGAGCGACCCGACGACTTCGTGGTCGCCACCGGCGTCAGCCACTCGATCGCCGACTTCGTCCGGCTCGCCTTCGCCCACGCGGGCATCGAGGACTGGCGGTCCTACCTCGAGACCGACCCTGCGCTGCAGCGGGCGAACGACGTCGAGGACCAGCGCGGTGACCCGGCCAAGGCGCGTCGCGAGCTCGGGTGGACGCCCACGCTCGACCTCGCCGGCCTCGTCGCGCTCATGGTCGACGCCGACCGTGTGGCGCTTCCCAGCTGACGGATCCCCGATCCGCTGACGGATTCGTGATCGGGTGACGGATCGCTGCGTCCGGTGACGGCGAAATCTGCCGTCACCGGATGGCCGATCCGTCACTCGATGGGGGATCCGTCAGCAGACGACGCGACCGCGGCGCTCGACGTCCGCGAGCGCCACGCAATCCGTTGCGGCGGCACGAGGCGACGACTGATTCCGTCGTTGTCGCGGTCTTCCGGCTGCGGGTAACGTGCCGCTCGTGGCTCGCAACGTGCAGAACTTCATCGACGGCAAGCTGGTCGACGCGGCCGACGGCCGGCGCACCGATCTCATCGACCCGAGCACCGGCGAGGTATTCGGGTCGGCGCCGCTCTCGGGGCAGGCCGACGTCGACGCCGCCTACGACGCCGCGTCGCGGGCCTTCGAGACCTGGCGCGACTCGACCCCGTCGGAGCGGCAGCGCGCGCTGTTGAAGTTCGCCGACGCGATGGAGGCGCGCGCGGAGGAGATCATCGCGCTCGAGTGCGAGAACACCGGCAAGCCGATCGAGCTGACCCGCAGCGAAGAGATGCCGCCCGCGCTCGACCAGATCCGCTTCTTCGCCGGCGCCGCCCGCGTGCGCGAGGGACGCAGCGCGGGCGAGTACATGGGCGGCTTCACGAGCTACGTGCCGCGCGAGCCGGTCGGTGTGGTGGGTCAGGTCGCGCCGTGGAACTACCCGATGATGATGGCGGTCTGGAAGATCGCGCCCGCGCTCGCCGCCGGCAACTGCGTCGTGCTCAAGCCGTCGGACACCACGCCGGTGACGTCGGCGCTCATGGCCGAGATCGCCGCCGAGTTCCTGCCGCCGGGCGTGCTCAATGTCGTCTGCGGTGACCGGGACACCGGCCGCGCGCTCGTGTCGCACCCGACGCCCGCGATGGTGTCGATCACCGGCTCGACCCGGGCCGGGTTCGAGGTCGCAGCGGCCGCTGCCACCGACCTCAAGCGCACCCACCTCGAGCTGGGCGGCAAGGCGCCGGTGATCGTGTTCGACGACGCCGACATCGCCGACGCGGCCGAGAACATCGCGATCGCCGGCTACTTCAACGCCGGCCAGGACTGCACCGCCGCCACGCGGGTGCTGGTCGCCCCGCGGATCAAGGACGACTTCGCCGACGCGCTCGCCGAACAGGCGCGCGAGACGAAGACCGGCGCGCCGGACGAGGACGTGCTCTACGGCCCGCTCAACAACGCCAACCAGCTCGAGCGGGTCGGCGGGATGCTGGGCCGGCTGCCCGACCACGCCCGTGTGCTGGCCGGCGGGTCGCGCCAGGGCGAGCGCGGCTACTTCTGGCAACCGACCGTCGTCGCCGACCTCAGGCAGGACGACGAGGCGATCCAGCAGGAGATCTTCGGCCCGGTGATCACCGTGCAGGCGTTCACCGACGAGGACGAGGCGGTGCGGTGGGCCAACGACGTCGAGTACGGCCTGGCGTCCTCGGTCTGGACGAAGGACCACGGCCGGGCCATGCGGGTGTCGCGGCGGCTCGACTTCGGGTGTGTCTGGGTGAACTGCCACATCCCGCTCGTGGCCGAGATGCCGCACGGCGGGTTCAAGCACTCGGGCCACGGCAAGGACCTCTCGCTCTACGGGCTCGAGGACTACACCCGCATCAAGCACGTCATGCACAACATCTCCATCTGAGCCGTGCGACGGCCTAGGTTGGGCGCATGACCCACACGATCGTCGCCGAGCTGGTCGGCAACGTCGCCGCCGTCTCGGTGACCCCCGGTGACACCGTCACCGCCACCGACACCCTGGTGCTGCTCGAGTCGATGAAGATGGAGATCCCGGTGCTGGCCGAGGTCGCCGGTGTGATCACCGAGGTCGCCGTCGCCGCCGGCGACGTCGTGCAGGAGGGCGACGTCATCGCGGTGATCGACGAGCGCTGACGCGCTCACACGCTGAGGAGCCGCCAGCTCTCGGTGCCCTGCGCGGTGCGGCGGCGCCCCGACAGCGGCACGCCGCCGTCGACGGCGAGCCGGTGGCCCGGGGCATGCCGTGCGGTGGCGGACGCGATCACCCGGCCGTCGGCGTTGCAGAGCACGGTGTCCGGTCCGAGCCGCCGCAGCACCGGCATCAACCGTCGTTCGATGCTCGCCGCGAGCACGTCGCCGCCGACCATGCCGAGCAGCTGGCCGCCGACGCGCACCGGCGCCGCGAGGGTCACCGAGTACTCGTTCGTGCAGAGGTAGTCGACGTACGGGCCGGCGGCGTGACGGCGGCCGGTCTGGGCAGGGACGGCGTACCACTCGGCGCTCGTGTAGTCGAAGAAGTCGGCGGCCGACTCGTCCAGGCTCACGCGCAGGGCCTCGGGGTTCCCGCCGTCGCGGGCCCACCACCACTCGAGCCAGCGCGGCGCGTCGGCCAGCAGGTGC
Source organism: Jatrophihabitans sp. (assembly GCF_051960575.1). Taxonomy (GTDB): domain Bacteria; phylum Actinomycetota; class Actinomycetes; order Mycobacteriales; family Jatrophihabitantaceae; genus JBQCEE01. Next base: position 2,355 of record NZ_JBQCEE010000338.1, on the reverse strand, counting down.
GGTGCCACGACGACGCCCGCACCGACGAGCCAGCCGCGGGGCCGCGCGAGGTTGTCTTGGATCGTGGGCCGCTGGCCGACGAGGTCCTCGCGCACCGGATCGGTCGCCGAGGTCTGCCGGGCCGTGAACAGCGAGGCGTACTGCTCGGCGAGTGGCTCGAGGTCCTCGAAGACGGCGGTGAGGCTGTCGAGGACGGTGCCGACCTCGGCCGCCACGGGCTGCATCACGGCGCCCCTCCCGCAGGGTCGGCGCCGTCGTAGGACGCGAGCCGCTGCTCGATGAGCCGCTCGGTCTCCGCGGACACCTGCGCTTCGGCGAGCTCGCGCGCACGGCGGGCGTTGGCCGCCTCGATCGCGTCCACGATCGCCGTCCGGCGCCGCACGATGTGCAGGTGGTCGCGGTCGTTCACGCCGGCCCAGAGCAGTTCGCCGACCTCGGCACGCAGCCGGAGCTCCTCGCGCGTCAACCGGGCCGACTGGGCCGCCGCGGCGATCGCGACGGCGAGCTGCGAGTCGGCGGCCCCGCGTTCGCGCGCGGTGAGCGCGGCGCGCAGCCGGTAGAGCTGGCGGCGCAGGCCGTCGGTCTCCTCGGGCAGCGCCCGCTCGGCGGCCAGCGACGCCGCGGTGCCCGCGATCGCCCGCCGGTGGTCGCCGAGCTCGCGCAGGGCGAGCACGGTGAACTCGGTCAACCCGTGCCCGACAACGGCATCGGGCCGGCGGACGAAGGTGCCGCCGCCGCGTCCGCGCCGGGTGCTGACCAGCCCCTGCCGGCGCAGCATCGAGAGCGCCTCGCGCAGCGTCACCGTCGCGACCCGCAGGTGCTGCGCGAGCTCGGGTTCGGGCGGCAGGCGCAGACCGTCCTCGAGCACGCCGCGACGGATCGCGTCGCCGAGCCGCTGCGCGATCTGGTCGGCCCGGCCGGCGGGGACGTCGAGCGGACCGAGGATGGTGCGAGCGGTCACCGTGGTGAACGCCGAGCCGCCCGACGGGGTCGCCATGCGCCTCCCGCCGGCACCTTGACGCTCAAAGATCTGGGTTCATAGGTTTAGCAGGAACGACGCCGTGGCCTCAAGCAGTTCGCCGGAGCATGCTGGGACGCACGTGGCGTCGCAGCCCGGCGGTCGCCGGGTGACAGGACGAGGAGCAGTCATGACCGTCATCCAGCAGCGGATCCTGAAGACCGAGATCCCCGGGCCGCTGTCGAGGGAGCTGCACCAGCGCAAGCTGGCGGCGGTGTCGGCCGGCGTCGGGACGACGCTGCCGGTGTACATCACGGAGGCCGGCGGCGGCATCCTCGTCGACGTCGACGGCAACCACCTCATCGACTTCGGCTCGGGCATCGCGGTGACCTCGGTCGGCAACGCCGCGCCGCACGTGGTCGCCGGTGTGCAGGAGCAGGTCGCGGCGTTCACCCACACCTGCTTCATGGTGACGCCCTACGAGGGGTACGTCGCGGTCTGCGAGGCGCTCAACGAGCTGACCCCGGGTGACCACGAGAAGCGGTCGGCGCTGTTCAACTCCGGCGCCGAGGCGGTCGAGAACGCGGTGAAGATCGCCCGGTCGGCCACCGGCCGGCAGGCGGTCGTCGCGTTCGACCACGCCTACCACGGCCGCACCAACCTCACCATGGCGCTGACGGCGAAGAACATGCCGTACAAGCACCGCTTCGGGCCGTTCGCGAACGAGATCTACCGCGTGCCGATGGCCTACCCGTACCGGTGGCCGACCGGCCCCGAACGGTGCGCGGACGAGGCGTTCGAGCAGTTCGTGTCGCTGGTGCACGCCCAGGTCGGCGAGTCCAACACCGCCGCGGTGATCATCGAGCCGATCCAGGGCGAGGGCGGGTTCATCGTCCCGGCGCGCGGCTTCCTCGCCCGCGTCGCCGAGTGGTGCGCGGGCCACGGCATCCTGTTCATCGCCGACGAGATCCAGTCGGGGTTCTGCCGCACCGGCGACTGGTTCGCCTGCGAGGCGGAAGGTGTCGTCCCCGACCTCATCACCACCGCGAAGGGCATCGCCGGCGGCCTGCCGCTCGCCGCGGTCACCGGCCGCGCCGAGCTCATGGACGCGGTGCACGGCGGCGGGCTCGGCGGTACCTACGGCGGCAACCCCGTCGCGTGCGCCGCCGCGCTCGGGTCGATCGCCACCATGCGCGAGCAGGCGCTGTGGCAGGCCGCGCGCGACATCGAGGGCATCATGCGTCCACGGCTCGCGGCGCTGGCCGAGCAGTTCCCGCAGATCGGTGACATCCGCGGCCGCGGGGCGATGCTCGCGGTCGAGCTGGTCCGCGGCGGCGGGGACACCAGCCCGGACCGAGCCGTGACGGCGGCCGCCGCGGCCGCCTGCCACCGCCGCG
>NZ_JBQCEE010000337.1:0-18185 GCF_051960575.1 Jatrophihabitans sp. | reverse complement strand
GGCGCGGTGACGCTGCTGCTGCTCTCGGCCGCCGGGCGTCGCCGGCTGCCGCCGGCCGGTGCCGTGTGGGTGCATCTCGGCGTGATCGCGGTGCTCTGGTGCGTCGTGCCGTTCCTGCTCTTCGCCTGGGCCGAGCGGCATGTCTCGAGCGGGCTGGCGAGCATCTACAACGCGACGACGCCGTTGATGACGATCCTCGCGGCGCTCGTCGCCCTGCCCGCCGAGCGGTTGACCCCGGCGCGACTCGGCGGCCTGCTGACCGGCTTCGTCGGGGTGCTCGTCGTGCTCGGACCGTGGCAGGGGCTGGGCGGCGGTGATGCGCTCGCCCAGCTGGGTCTGCTCGCCGCCACCGCCTGCTACGGCACGGCGTTCGTCTGGTTCCGGCGCTTCGTCGCGCCCCACGGGCTGCCCGCCGTCACCGTGGCGACGGTGCAGGTCGGGTTGGCCGCGGCGATGCTGCTCGTGATCAGCCCCTGGGTCGCGTCCGCACCGGTGCACCTGAGCTGGAAGGTCGTCGGCAGCGTGCTGGCGCTCGGCATGTTCGGCACCGGGCTCGCCTATCTGTGGAACACCAACGTGATCAACGCGTGGGGCGCGACCAACGCCTCGACGGTCACGTACCTGACGCCGGTCGTGGGCGTGGCGCTCGGGGCGATCGTGCTCGACGAGGGGGTGCGGTGGAACGAGCCGGTCGGCGCCGCGCTGGTGATCGTCGGCATCGGGGTGGGGCAGGGACGCGTGCGTCTGCCTGCCCGCGCGCGGGCTCAGGTACGGGCGTAGCGCTGCTGCGCCCGGGCCCGCGCCTTCGCCGCCTCGGTCTCGCGGTCCTTCGGCGGCGCCGTGGTCACCAGGTCGTCGAGCAGATGCGCGGTGATGTGCGCGATCTCGTCCACGGCCCGCTGGAACGCCGCCTCGTTCGCCGCCGACGGTCGTGTCGTGCCACTGACCTTGCGCACGTACTGCAGCGCGGCGGCGCGCACCTCGTCGCTCGTGGCCGGCGGCTCGAAGTTGTTCAGCGGGCGGATGTTGCGGCACATGCTGCCCAGCCTGCCACGGACTCGGCAGGACGGCGTGCTCTCGTCGACGGACGGATCATCCGGGCCAGGCGGGTCCGCGGGCGATGCGGAGGGGACCGCGGGCGGTGTGCGGGTCGACGCGTTCGCCGCGCTGCCGCACCTCGAGCACGCCCGCGTCGTGCAGGGCGCGGGCGACCTCGCGGGCGGCGTCCATGTGCGTGCGCCAGTGCTCGCCGCCGGCGACCCGCGCCGCGTCGCTCGGGCAGATGGTGCGGTCGGGTGCTCGGTGGCGCAGCAGCGTGCGCATGGCCGCGGCGAGCCGGTCGCGCAGGCCGTCCGGCGACGGGGGCTCCCACCACGGCTCGCCGCGCTCGCCGAGGGCGACCTTCGCGTCCTGCACGCGCGGCCGGGCGGTCTCGGCGTCCGACCGCACCGCGCGCCGCGCAGCCATCAGCTCGGCGACGAGCTCGGCCCGCAGGTTCTCGGGGATGCCCGGGTCGGTTGCCCGCCAGCGCCGTCCGTCGACGACGATGTACCGCCCGTCGGGGGTGCGCTCGACGTCGTCCATCCGTCCACCCTAGGTTGGTGACATGACAAGTACGAACGACTGGAACGCCCAGATCATCGCCGAGTTCCGCGCCAACGAGGGCAAGGTCGGTGGCCAGTTCGAGGGCGCGCCGATGGTGCTGGTGCACAGCCGCGGCCGCAGGAGCGGCCGCGAGTTCGTGACCCCGCTCGTCTGCCTGCCCGATGACACCGATGCGGGACGCGTGTACATCTTCGCCTCGAAGGCCGGCGCGCCGACCAACCCCGACTGGTACCACAACCTCGTCGCCGCGGGCAGCACCGAGATCGAGCGGGGCACGGAGCGGTTCCCGGTCACCGTCACCGAGTTGACCGGCGACGACCGCGACCGCATCTTCGCCGAGCAGGTGCGCCGCATGCCCGGCTTCGGCGACTACCTCGAGAAGACCAAGGGCATCCGCACCATCCCGGTGCTCGCCCTGCAGCGCGCGTGACGGTGCAGCTCGGGGTCGTCTTCGTCCCGACGCTCGCGCCGGAGCAGCTGCCGGCGCTGGCGCGGGCGGCCGACGCCGCGGGTCTCGACGAGTGCTGGGTGTGGGAGGACTGCTTCAAGGAGAGCGGCATCGCGTCGGCCGCTGTCGCCCTCGCGGTCACCGAGCGCATCAGGGTCGGCATCGGGCTCATGCCCGCGCCGCTGCGCTCGGTGGCCCTCACCGCGATGGAGATCCAGACCCTCGCGCGGATCTTCCCCGGCCGGCTTCTGCCGGGCATCGGCCACGGCGTGCAGAGCTGGATGGACCAGGTCGGCGCGAGGCCGGCGTCGCCGCTGACCCTGCTCGACGAGTACGCGACCAACCTGCGCGCGCTGCTCGCCGGCGAGCGGGTCACCACGCAGGGACGCGCCGTCCGGCTCGACGACGTCGCGCTCGACTGGCCGCCCACGACCCTGCCGCCGCTGCTCATCGGCGGCGGCGGCCCGAAGACGGTCGCGCTCGCCGCGCGGCTCGGCGACGGCACGCTGCTCGGCACCACGATGACCGACGACGAGATCCGGGACGCCGTCGCGCTGATCGAGCAGCACGTCACCCGGCGCCCCCACACCGTCTGGGTGCAGCTCATCGCCGCCACGGGGCCCGGCGCTGCCGACCGGCTCGCGCACGAGCTCACCACCGAGTGGAACCGTCCGACCGACCGGGGGATCGGGGTCGCCGGCGACGCCGCGACCATCGCCGCCGCGGTCGACCGCCTCGCCGGCCTCGGCGTCACGTCCGTCGCGATCGAGCCGACCGCCGACGAACCCGACCTGCTGGGCTTCGTCCGGTTCCTCGGCGAGGAGGTGCGGCCGCTGCTGTCAGCCTGATGCGGGCGCCGACAGCCGGGCGAAGCGCTCGTGCTGCTCGGGTGTCAGCCCGGGCCACGGCCGGGCGAGGGCGGCGACGTCCGCGGCCAGCTCGGGCGAGACGGCGAGCTCGTCGAACAGTTCGTCCACGACGGGCTCGACGGCGGGCGACGCGAGCAGCGTGGCGGCCGCGACGACCCGTGCCTGCCAGAGGCGCCACACCGTGTCGGACGGGTCGATCAGCAGCGAGCGCGACGGCTTGATCCGCGGCCCGCGCGCGAGCACGTCGAAGACGACGGCACGACCGACGGCCGGGTCGGTCGCCAGGCGGCTCGCGAGGTCGTCCACACCGCCAGGGTAGGCCTCAGCGCACCAGGCCGCGTCCGGTGACGAGCGGCAGGTCGAGCGCGGTCAGCAGCCCCGGGCGGGCGGCCACCACGGCCTCGACGGCGTTCACCAGCCGCATGGACGTGCCCTTGAGGCCGCCGGTGTTGTGGTCTCCGTCCTCGCCCATGAACTGCAGGTCGACGGTGTAGGTCGGCTCGCCGGTGACCTTGACGCGGTAGCACGACTGGCCGGCGGGCTGCGGCCAGTCGGGGGCGAGGTCGGGACGCAGCCGGGTGACGTGCTCGAGCGCCACCACGGGGTGCCCGCCGCGCATGCCGAGCACCTCGAAGCGCAGCGCCGCGGCGGTGCCCTGCTCGATGCGTCCGCACGCGATGTCGAAGGTCTCGGGCGCCGGCACGCGTTGCACGGTCTCGGTGATCTCGTCCAGCGACACGTCGAGCGCAGCGGCCAGCTGCCGCACGACCGAACCCCACGCCATCGTCAGCACGCCCGGCAGCAGCAGCATCGGCGTCTCGTCGAGCGGCTTGCCGAAGCCCATGATGTCCATGACGACGTCGCGCTGGTTGTACGTCGAGTAGTCGCAGATCTCGAAGCAGCGCACCTCGTCGATGCGCTCGGACGCCGAGGTCACCACGAGCGGCAGCCAGTCGTTCGCCCAGCCCGGGTCGATGCCGTTCACCCAGAGCGAGGCGCCGCCCTGCTCGGCGGCCTGCTCGAGCGGCTTGATCATCTCGTCGGGCACGACACCGTACGGGTACTGCAGGAACACCGGTCCGGACGACACCACGTTGATGCCCGCCTCGAGCATGCGGCGCAGGTCGTCGAGGGCCTCGGTGAGGCGGTTGTCGGCCATGGCCGTGTGCACGATGCAGTCGGGCTTGAGGGCGAGCAGCGCCTCGACGTCGTCGGTCGCGGTGACGCCGAGCGTGCGACCGAGGCCGGCGAGCTCGCCGGCGTCCTTGCCGACCTTGTCGGGGTTGCTGACGTAGACGCCGACCAGTTCGAGCTCGGGCCGGGCGTCGATGCCCGCGATGGCGGCGCGCCCGGCGTTGCCGGTGCTCCACTCGACGACGCGCAGGGTCATGCGACCCTCGATGGGCTCAGGGTCATGCGACCCTCGATGGGCTCAGCGTCATTGGGTTCCCTCTCTACAGGTCGGGGATCGGCATGGTGAGGTTCGGCGCGTCGATGCCGCCGTCGACCTCGAGCACCTTGCCGGTGAGGTACGAGCCGGCGGGCGAGGCGAGGTAGACGACCGCCGCGGCGATGTCGTCGACCTCGCCGACGCGGCGCAGGGGAGTGGCCTGCTCGAGCGCGGTGCGCATGCCGTCGTCGGCCATGACGATGTCGAGCGCCGAGGTCGCGATCGAGCCGACGCCGATCGCGTTGATCCGGACGCGGGGTGCCAGGTCGTGCGCGGCGAGCTCCGTGTAGTGGATCAGCGCCGCCTTCGCCGTGCCGTAGGCGAGGTAGCCGCGCCCGGCGACCCGACCGATGACACTGGCGATGTTCACCACCGATCCGCCGCCGGTGCTCAACATGTGTGGAACCGCGGCGGTGGTGAGGGCGTGCGCCGTCGAAACGTTGAAGTGGAACGCACGCTCGAGGAAGCCGACCGACGTGTCGAGGTAGCCGCGCGGCATGGTGCCGCCGACATTGTTCACCACCACGTCGATTCGGCCGAAGGTCTCCATCGCGGCATCGGCGAGCCCGCGGATCGCCGCCTCGTCGTTGAGGTCGGCGACGACGATGTGCGCCTTGCGTCCGACACCCTCGATGGCGGCGGCGGTCTCGGCGAGCTGCTCGTGCGTGCGGGCGGAGATCACGACGTCGGCGCCGGCCTCGGCGAGCGCGACCGCAGACCCGGCCCCGATGCCGCGCCCCGCGCCGGTGACGATCGCGACCTGCCCGTCGATTCGGAACCGGTCGAGGATGCTCATCCCGCTTGTCCCCTGTCCCAGTCGTTTTCCGGCCCCGGATCCGACTGGCCCGGGGGACAAGCGGCATGTCTGGCGGCGCTTTGGCCGGCGAGGCGGCCGAAGAGGGTCGAGTCGCCGAGCGAGAGGCCGCTGCAGTAGCCCTGCGCCGCCACGCCGCTGGTGGTGCGTCCGGCGGCGAACAGACCCGGGATCGGCTCGCCGTCGAGGTCGAGCACCTCGCCGGTGGTGCGGGTGTGCAGGCCGCCCAGGGTGAACGGCGCGTAGATGAACTTGTCGGCGCGCAGGTCGAACGCGGCGAGCGCGCCGACGAGCGGCGTCAGCATCGGCGGCCGCTTTCCGAACTGCGGGTCCTCGCCGTTCTTGGCGTGCTCGTTGAAGTAGTCGATCGTGGCGGCAAGGGCGCCGGCCGGCAGGCCGATCTCGGCGCCGAGCTCGTCGGCCGTCTCGCACACCCAGGTGGCCGTGTACCCGAGCCAGTGCGGCGCGTAGTGCTCCTCGTCGACGACGAGGTACGCCTGGCCGCCCTGCTGCACGAGCGCGGTCTGACCGACACGGCCCATGTAGGTGTCCTCGTTGACGAAGCGCTGGCCGAAGCGGTTGACGATGATGCCCTGCACCAGCGAGCGCGGCGCGTTGAACGGCAGCGCGCACTCGATCGCGTCCATGCGCTTGACGCGCGCGCCGACGCCCTGCGCGATGCGGATGCCGGTGCCGTCGTCGCCCTCGGTGCCGAGCCGCAGCTCGGTGGCGTGCACGGCCGGCGCGTACTGCTCGACCATGTCGGGGTTGAAGATGAATCCGCCGGCGGCGAGCACGACGCCACCCCGGGCCCTCGCGGCGAACGGCTCGCCGAACCGGCTGCCGACGACGCCGACGACACGATCGCCGTCGACGACCAGCCGCTCGACGCGCGTGTCGTACGAGGTGCGCGCCCCAGCGGCGAGGGCCGCCGACGACAGCGCGTCCATCAGCGCCTTGCCGCCCTGCTTGCCGCCCTGCACCACGTGCCCGCGCGGGGCCGGCGTGGCGAGCTCGTCGTAGGGCCAGGCGTTCTCGCCGCCGGTGTACATCAGCCCCTCGCCCGCGACCGGCGAGGTGCCGTTGCGCTCGGGGAAGTGCGTGCCGAGGAAGGTGACGCCGTGGGCCAGCAGCCACTCGCGGTGCTCGAGGCTGCGGTCGCAGTAGAGGTCGACCTTCTCGAGATCGGGCGCGGGACCGGTCGCCGCGCGCAGGAAGGCCCGCATGTTCTCGACCGTGTCGGTGAAGCCGGCCTCCTGCTGCTCGGGCGTGCCGCCGCCGAGGTAGACGAAGCCGTCGCTGAGCGCGGCCGCCCCGCCGGCCGCACCGGCACGCTCGACGATCAGGACGTCGGCGCCGGCCGCGCGGGCGTCGATGGCGGCGGACGAGCCGGCCGCGCCGAAGCCGACGACCACGACATCCGCCTCGTCGGTCCAGGTCACGTCCGCCGCGGGCACCGGCCTGATCGTCATCGCGTCACCACCTCGGCCCCCGACAGCGCGGGCGCGCCGTCACGCTCGTCCACCGTCGTCGTGAGGACGAAGTGCTCGCCCTCGCGCCAGACCCGCGTGCGCAGCGTCTCACCCGGGAACACGACGCCGGCGAACCGCACCTCGAAACCCGTGAGGCGGGCGGCATCGCCGTCGAGCAGGTCGTCAACGACCGCCTTCGCCACCAGCCCGTAGGTGCACAGCCCGTGCAGGATCGGCCGCGGGAACCCCGCCGCCGCCGCGAACGCAGGGCTCGAGTGCAGCGGGTTGCGGTCGCCGCAGAGCCGGTACCACAACGCCTGTTGCGGCAGGGTGCGGGTGACGAGTTCGGCGACGGGAGCGCGGTCGGGTGGCGGTGGCGGGCCGGACGGGCCGCGCTCACCGCCGAAACCGCCCTCGCCGCGGGCGAAGATGCTCGACGTGTTCGTCCAGAGCGGGTGGCCGTCGAGGTCGCGCACCTCGGTCTCGGTGACGACGACGGCCGACGACCCCTTGTCCCAGACGTCGCGCACGCGGGTGACGGCGCGGGCCTTCCCGTCGGTGGGCAGCGGCGCGTGCACGTCGATGCGCTGCGAGCCGTGCAGCACCTTCGCCAGGTCGATCTCGATACCCGGGTAGGTCACGCGGGGCGGCGTGAAGACGGTGATCGTCGGCGCGACGACGGCGAAGGTGGGCAGCACCTGCAGGTCGTCCTCGGTGGCGTAGCGCAGCTCGCGCGGGTCGAGCGGATCACCGCCCGCGCCGAGGGCCAGGTGGTAGAGCAGGACGTCGGACGCCGTCCACTCGAACTCGTGCGGCGGCAGCTCGGCGCCGATCGCGACGGACGGGTCAATGGGCACGGTCGAGCTCCTGAGCGGGCGGGGCGGCGGGCGTGCCGGCAGCGGCGGCGCGTTCGGCGATGTCGAGGGCGGCGAGGTAGCCGAAGGTCAGCGCGGGGCCGATCGTGGCGCCGGGCCCGGCGTAGGTGTGCCCCATGACCGGCGCGCTCGCGTTGCCCGCGGCATAGAGACCCGGGATGACCGAGCCGTCGGTGCGCAGCACCCGCGCAGCCGTGTCGGTGACGAGCCCGCCCTTCGTCCCGAGATCACCGGGCACCATCGTGACCGCGTAGAACGGCCCCTGGTCGATCACCCCGAGCGACGGGTTCGGTTGCACGGTCGGGTCGCCGTAGTAGCGGTCGTAGCCGCTGGCACCGCGGCGGAAGTCGAGGTCGTCGCCGGTGCGGGCGAAACCGTTGAACCGGGTGACCGTCGCCTCGAGCGCATCGGCCGGCACACCGATCTTCTCGGCCAGCTCGCGCAGCGTCGCGGCCCTGGTGACGATGCCGGCCTTGTACCAGCGGCCGGGCAGCTTCTGCCGCGGCTGCAGGCCGGCGAAGACGTACCGGTTGCGGTAGCGCTGGTCGAAGATCATCCAGGACGGGATGTGCTCGCCAGGCCCGTCGCCCTGGCCGTGCTCGCCGCCGTACATGCGGTGCACCGCCTCGACGTACGGCGCGGCCTCGTTCATGAACCGCTCGCCGCGGGCGTCGACCATGATGCCGCCGGGCAGGGTGCGCTCGGCGAGGCAGAACCACGGGCCGCCGGTCAGCGGGATCGACGGCCCCCACCCCGCGTCCTCCATGATCGCGACGGCGGCGCCGAGCCCCTGGCCGGCGCGGATGCCGTCGCCGGTGTTCGCCGCGGCGCCGACGGTCCACTCGGTGCCGATCGGCTCGCGCTGGTACTGCTTGCGCATCGTCTCGTTGTGCTCGAACCCGCCGCTGGCGAGCACGACCCCGTGCCTCGCGCGCACTGTGCGCCGCTCGCCGCCGTGCCGCACGACGACACCGGTGACGGCGCCGTCGGTGACCAACAGATCCTGCAGTTCGGTGTGCAGCTCGATCGGCACCCCGGCGTCGCGCAGGCCGCAGCGCACGGCGGCGACGAACGCCTGCCCGCGCGCGGCGAGCGCCTTGCCGGTGAGCATCGCCCACAGCCAGCGCAGGCCGATGCGCAGCACGCGCAGCACGCCCTTCGGGTGCCGCATCATCAGCGTCGCCCAGCGGAAGTCGGCCTGCGTGACCGCGACGTTGAGCGGCGCCTTGCTGTAGTCGGGTTCGAGCTCGTCGCGCAGCGGGCCGAGCCGCTTCGTGTCGAACGGCGTCGGCTCGATCGAGCGGCCACCGAGCCGGCCGCCGGGGGCCTCGGGGTAGTAGTCGCTGTAGTCGGGCACCCACTGCATGCACAACGGGGTGTTCGCGAGCAGGAACGACAGCGCCTCGGGCCCGCGCGCGAGGTAGGTGTCGATGCGCTCGGCAGGGACGACATCGCCGATGATCGCGTGCAGGTACTCGCGCGCCGCCTCGGGCGTGTCCCGCACGCCGTCGCGCTGCAGCACCTCGTTGTTCGGGATCCAGACCCCGCCGCCCGACCGCGCGGTCGACCCGCCGTAGTGCGCCGCCTTCTCGACGACGACGACGTCCAGCCCCCGCTTCTTGGCGGCGAGCGCGGCGGTCATCCCGGCGGCTCCACTGCCCACGACGACCACGTCGTACTCTTCTGCCAGCACGTAGAACAGGTTATAGTTTCGCCCGTGCTTGGCAAGACGGCGCGGGCATCGAATCCGTCCGAACATCGGTAGAACACGTTCTAGAGGAGGCCGGGTTGGCGCTCTCGTCCGGTGAGCTGGAGCAGGCGGCTGCCGTGCTGCGCGAGGCCGAGCGGTCGCGTGTCGGCGTGCGCCCGCTGCGCGAGCAGTGGCCGGCCATGGACGTCACCGACTCCTACCGCATCCAGCTGCTCAACATCGAGCGGCGCGTCGCGGCCGGTGCCGCCGTGCTCGGCCACAAGGTCGGCCTGTCGTCGAAGGCGATGCAGGAGATGATGGGCGTCGACGAGCCCGACTACGGCCACCTGCTGTCGGACATGCACTGCACCGAGCACGCGTCGGTCGACGCGAGCCGTTACCTGCTCCCGCGGGTCGAGCCCGAGGTCGCCTTCGTGCTCGGCGCCGACCTGCCCGGCGAGGGCTGCACCGAGGCCGACGTGCTCGAGGCGACCGAGGCCGTCGCGCCCGCGCTCGAGCTCATCGACTCGCGCATCGTCGACTGGGACATCCGCCTCGTCGACACGATCGCCGACAACGCGTCGTCCGCCGGCTACGTCCTGGGCGCGGCGCGGGTGAAGCCTGCCGACGTCGACCTGCTGACCGTGCCGGTCGTCCTTCGGAAGAACGACGACGAGGTCGGACGCGGCACCTCGGACGCCGTGCTCGGCAACCCGGTCACGTCGGTGGCGTGGCTGGCTCGGAAGGTCGCGTCCTTCGGCGTGCGCCTGCGGGCCGGGCACGTGATCCTGCCGGGCTCGATCACCCGCGCCGTCGACGCCCGCAACGGCGACACCTTCGTCGCCGACTTCGGCCCCGACCTCGGCACCGTCTCGCTCACCTTCGGAGGGGCATCGTGAAGACCGCAGCGATCGTCGGGTCGGGCAACATCGGCACCGACCTGCTGTACAAGCTGCAGCGCTCGAGCGTGCTCGAGCCGCGTTGGATGGTCGGGGTCGACCCGGCCAGCGAGGGGCTCAAACGGGCCGCGAACGCCGGCCTCGAGACGACGGCGGACGGTGTCGACTGGCTGCTCGCGCAGGACGAACTGCCCGACGTGGTCTTCGAGGCCACCTCCGCCTACGTGCACCGCGCCAACGCGCCGCGGTATGAGGCACTCGGCATCCGTGCCGTCGACCTCACCCCCGCGGCGCTCGGCCCGGCGGTCATCCCGGCCGCCAACCTCACCGAGCACCGCGACGCACCGAACATCAACATGATCACGTGCGGCGGGCAGGCGACGATCCCCATGGTCTACGCCGTCTCGCGGGTCGTGCCGGTCGAGTACGCCGAGATCGTCGCGACCGTCGCGTCGGTCAGTGCCGGCCCCGGCACCCGCGCCAACATCGACGAGTTCACCCGAACCACCAGTCGCGGCGTCGAGACGATCGGCGGGGCCCGGCGCGGCAAGGCGATCATCGTCCTCAACCCGGCCGACCCGCCGATGATCATGCGCGACACAATCTTCTGCGCCATCCCGCTCGACGCCGACCACGACGCGATCGCCGCCTCGGTGCACGAGATCGTCGCGCGGGTGCAGTCGTACGTGCCGGGCTACCGGCTGCTGCAGGAGCCGCAGTTCGACGACCCGGGACCCATGACGAACGGCATGGCCCGCGTCTCGATCTTCGTCGAGGTCGAGGGCGCCGGCGACTTCCTGCCGCCGTACGCCGGCAATCTCGACATCATGACCGCGGCCGCCGTGAAGGTGGGGGAGGAGATCTTCCGATGAGCCAGGGCCTGCGACGGACGTACAGCGACACCCTCGACCTGCGCATCACCGACACCAGCCTGCGCGACGGGTCGCACCACAAGCGGCACCAGTTCACCGCCGACGAGGTGCGCGCGATCGTCGCGGCCCTCGACGGCGCGGGCGTGCCGGTGATCGAGGTGAGCCACGGCGACGGCCTCGGCGGCTCGTCGTTCAACTACGGCTTCTCGCGCACACCCGAGCAGGAGCTGATCAGGCTCGCGGCCGAGACGGCGACGCAGGCGAGGATCGCCGTGCTGATGCTGCCCGGCGTCGGGGTGAAGGACGACATCCGGATCGCGCAGGACAACGGCGCGTCCATCTGCCGTATCGCCACGCACTGCACCGAGGCCGACATCTCGATCCAGCACTTCGGGCTGGCACGCGAGCTGGGTCTCGAGACGGTCGGGTTCCTGATGATGTCGCACTCGCAGCCGCCCGAGGTGCTGGCGAAGCAGGCGCGCATCATGGCCGACGCCGGCTGCCAGTGCGTCTACGTGGTCGACTCGGCCGGCGCGCTGGTCATGGAGCAGGTGAGCGACCGCGTCTCGGCCCTCGTCGCGGAACTCGGCGACGACGCCATGGTCGGCTTCCACGGCCACGAGAACCTCGACCTCGCCGTCGCCAACTCGGTGCTCGCCGCGCGCGCCGGCGCCACGCAGATCGACGGGTCGGCCCGCCGTTTCGGCGCCGGCGCGGGCAACACACCGGTCGAGGCGTTCGTCGGCGTGTGCGACAAGCTCGGCTGGCACACCGGCATCGACTTCTTCAAGATCGTCGACGCTGCCGAGGACGTCGTGCGTCCGGCCATGCCCACCGAGTGCACCCTCGACCGCATGGCGCTCATGATCGGCTACGCCGGCGTCTACTCCAGCTTCCTCCAGCACGCCTACCGACAGGCCGACCGTTACGGTGTCAGCGGGGCCGAGATCCTCGTGCGGGCCGGGCAGCGCAAGCTGGTCGGCGGGCAGGAGGACCAGCTCATCGACATCGCACTGGAGATCCAGCGCGAACGGGTCTGACGGGAGCACGCATGACGGGGCCGAACGCCGCGCCGGACGCATCGGGATCGATCGACATCAAGGCCACGCCCGAGCGCATCCTGGGCCTGCTCACCGACCTCGACTCGTTCACCGAGGTCGTCAACGAGACCAAGCGCATGCGCCTGACGAAGGGCACGAGCGTCACCGAGGGCGCCGTCTTCGCGGGCACCAACACCAACGGCTGGCGCCGCTGGACGACGAAGTGCACGGTCACGGACGCCCGCACCGGCCGCTTCGCCTTCGACGTGACCCACACCGTCATCCCGATCGCGCGCTGGCAGTACGACATCGTCGCCACGGGAGACGGCTGCCGCGTCACCGAGTCGATGTGGGACCGTCGCCCCGGCTGGTTCAAGGGGCCGGCCGGGCTCGCCACCGGCACCCGCGACCGCATCGCCGCGAACCGCCGCAACATCGACGCGACGCTCGCCCGGCTCAAGCAGCGCGCCGAAGCGAGCTGATCACGGTCCGGATCTTGATCCGCCGGACGACGCAGGGGTCGCTGACGGCATCAAGGTCCGGTGGCGGGATCGCTCAGGCCGCAGGCAGCGTGAGGGTGAAGATCGCGCCGTGCGGGTCGTTGTCGCGGTGTCGGATGCTCGCGTGGTTCGCGCGGGCGAGCTCGCGGGTGATGAACAGCCCGAGGCCGGTGCCGAGCTGCTGACGGGAGGTGCTGCCGTCGCGGCTGAACCGCTCGAACAGCAGGTGTCGGAACTGTGGCGGCACACCGGGCCCGGCGTCCTCGACCGACACCTCGACGCCGCCCGCGACGGCCTGGGCCCGCACGCAGGTGGCCCCGCCGCCGTACTTGGTGGCGTTGCTGAGCAGGTTGGTGACGATCTGGTCGAGATGTGACGGCTGGACGATCGCGGTCAGCCCCGGCGGGCAGTCGAGCAGCGGCCGCGACCCGATCGGCTGCGACGCGATGGCGTGCTCGAGCACCGGCAGCAGCTCGCACGGCTCGGGGTGCGCGGTGAGGGCGCCCCGTTCGCTGCGCACCATCTCCAGGATCTCGCTGCGCACCTGCTGCACCTGCTGCGCGCTGCGCTCGACATACCGGAAGGCGTCGCGGGCCATCGCCTCGTCGCCCTCGTCCAGCGCCTGCGCGCCGAGCTCGGCGAAGCCGCGGATCGAGGTGAGCGGGTTGCCGATCTCGTGCCCGAGCATGCCCATCAGGTCGACCTTGAACTGGTTCGCCCGTTCCAGCTCGTCGTTCTTCGCCGCGAGCGCCGCGGCCGCGGCGGCCCGCTCGCGCATCGGCTCGTGCAGCGCGGCCCGCTGCAGCAGCAGGTAGATCGGCGCGAGCAGCAGCACGAACCACGGCCCGGCGCCCCACACGCCCGCCAGGAGGCCGCCGACGAGCAGCACCCCGGCCTCGGTGAGGTAGAACGACGCCGAGGTCAGCGTGCGGCGCAACCACACCTCGTCCGAGGCGCGATTGAGGGTGGCCGACCCGGTGAACAGCAGCGTCTCGATGGCCAGGAAGGTCGCCGCGGCCGCGAGCAGGGTCACGAAGCCGCGCCCGCCGTCGCCGGTCATCAGGTTGCCCTGGCCGTGCATGATCGCGTGCCGCACCGCAGCGGCGCCGAGCCCGGCGAGCACCAGGTAGGCCGCCGACCCGATCCACTTCCAGAGCACCACCCGCAGACCACGCCACCAGGCGTGGGCGTAGGTGAGCGGCACGATGAGCAGCAGGGCGAGCGGCGACAGCAGCAGCGCCGAGGTGAACGCCCACGCCGACAACGCCTTGTGCGGCTGCTGGCTGCGTTCGAGACCGCCGGTGAGGGCGCGTCCGATCTCGACGTTCAGCACCGAGACGGCGACGAGCACCAGGATGGTCAGCCAGACCGTCGGCAGCCCGGTGCTCGGGCCGAGGTGCCGCATCAGGACGGGTGCCGCGACGGCGGCTGCCAGCACCAGCACCAGGAAGGCCGACATCCGCGCCGGGACGCCACGCATCGGGCGGGCCTCGGCGCTGACCATGCTGAAAATCTAGGGCACCACGGATCGTGACGATCTCTTGCCGCACCGCTCACGGCAGCGTTAGGTGCAAGGGGGGACCGTGACGACCGGGCAGCGGGGCGCGGCGGGCGGTGCCCGGAAACGGGGTGGCTCGTGCTCTCGTCCGTCTTCACTCGTCCTCGCCGGCTCGGCGCAACGGTCCTTGCGGCCGCGTGCGTCGCCGGTCTCGGCGTCGCGCCGGCGAGCGCCGCGCCGCCCGGCGGTCACGTGAAGAAGGTGCATCGTTCGTCGGACTACCTCGCCCTCGGCGACTCGGTGGCGTTCGGCTACCGCGAGGCGAACAACCCGCCGACGCCCGACTACACGAACGCCGCGAACTTCACCGGGTACCCCGAACTGGTCGGCAGGGCGCTGCACCTGCGCGTCGCGAACGCGTCGTGCCCGGGTGAGACGTCCGGCAGCCTCAACTCCGCTACCACGCTGAGCTACGCCTGCGGGCTGACGCCGACCGGCCTCAACGGCTACAAGGAGCACTACCCGCTGCACGTGTCCTACGCGGGCACGCAGCTGCAGTACGCGCTCGACTACCTGCGGCACCACCGGGACACGCGGCTCGTGACGCTCATGATCGGCGCGAACGACGGCTTCCTGTGCCAGGCGACGACGGCCGACCAGTGCGCGTCCGAGATCGGCGGCGTGCTGGCCAAGGTCGCGGCGAACGTGACGACAACGCTCGAGGCGATCCGGCAGCAGGCGCACTACCGCGGGCAGATCGTCATCGTCGACTACTACTCGCTCGACTACCGCTCGGCCGCGGCGAACGCCAGCAGCCAGGGGTTGAACCAGGCGATGAACACGGCGGCCAAGCCGTTCGGCGTCACTGTCGCCGACGCGTACACCCTGTTCCAGCAGGCCGCGGCGCAGAACGGCGGCGACACCTGCGCGGCCGGACTGCTGACCGTGCTCACCGGCGGTGGCTGCGGGGTGCACCCGAGCGTGGCCGGGCAGGCACTGCTCGCCCAAGCGGTCGAGGGCGCGATCAGGCGCTGAGCGCCGACCGCTGCGCGAGTTCGACGAAGGTGCGCAGCACGGTCGGTGGGTGCACGACCGTGCTGCGCCGCGCAGCGGCCTTGACCTCGTCCGCCCGGTCGGGCGGGAAGTACCCGTGGTGGCGGTAGACGTCGACGCGCCGGCAGAGCCCGTCGACGTCGAGTTCCGGGTGGAACTGCGTGGCGTGGATGTGCGCGCCCACCCGGAACGCCTGCACCGGGCACATCGGTGACGACGCGAGCACCACGGCCTCGCCGGGCAGGGCACCGTTGATCGCCTCCTTGTGCCCGACGAACGCGTCGAAGGTGTCGGGCAGGCCGGCGAAGAGGGCGTCGGTGCGACCGGCGACGGAGCGTGTCACCGGCACCGCGCCGACCGGCTCGCCGAAGGTGTGGTCGACCGTCGCGCCGAGCCACCGGCCGACGACGCCGATGCCGTAGCAGCAACCGAGGAACGGCACACCGTGGGCCTGCACCTCGTCGAGCAGCCGGAAGAGGGCCGTCTCGGCGCGTCGCTGCTCGGGCGTCTTGGTGCGCTCGGGGTCGCCGGCGTTCCACGGGCCGCCACCGAGGACGATGCCCGACCAGGCCGTGACGTCGAGGTCGCCGAGGTCGGTGCGATCGAGCCGCAGCATCGGCATCCCGCCTGGGGTGAGGCCGGTGCACCGCAGCATCGCGGCGTACTCGTCCTCGGCCGCGGCGTCCTCGGGACGGATCGACAGCATGAGGAAGGGCGCGGTCATGCTTCGGCCAGCGCCTTCAGGTTGAGCAACTGGCGCCGGGCCATCACCAGGTCGCCGGCCGACACGAACGGTGCGAGCAGCCGACCGCGCGCCATCACGATCTTCAGCAACAGCCGTGTGCCGCCGCCCGACGGCACCAGCACGTAGGACATCACCGCACCGGCGATGCGGCCGGTCAGGTGCACGCCCGGTTCGACCGACAGCACCCGTCCGACCGCGCGCCCGGCCGAGGCGGTGAACGGGTCGCCGGGGACAGGGTCGGGGATGTCCAACAGCAGTTGAGGCGACTGGCGGCCGAGGTTGTCGACCCGGTCGTAGCTGTACGGGGCGAGCCGGATCTGCCGCACCCACTGCCACACCCGCTCGGGCGGCGCCGCGACGGTCACCCCGCGCCACGCCTGCAGCACGGGCTGCCGCACGAGGTCGTCGCACGGGTAGCGCCGAACCGTCTCGTCCGGCGTGACGCCCCATCGGTCGGCGATCATGCTTGTGCGGTCATGCGTCGGCGGGCAGCGTGTCGGGCAGGCCGAAGCGGGCGAACAGGCCGCCCTGCCGCGCGTCCATCGCTTGCTCGGGGTAGCGGACGTAGGCCTCCGGGTCGGCCGGCTCGGTGCTGCGGACGATGAACGCGGTGACGTCACTGACCAGCCCGTCACGCAAAGTGAGGACGTTGAGCGCGAACGGCAGGTAGCCCGCCGCCGCATCGTCCCAGGCGTAGAAGGCCAGCGCCGGCTGGCCGTTCGCGCGCACCAACCGGGTGCGCCACCGCCACGCCCCGTTGAGCGAGAACTCGCGCGCCCACTCGGCGATGACGTCACGCGGTGCGTACCAGGTGCGCAGGGGCGGCATCGCGAAGGACGCGTCCTCGACGAGCAGCGCGGTGAAGGCGTCGACGTCGCAGCGCTCCCAGGCGTCGACGTAGCGCTCGATGAGCTCCTGCAGCGCCGTGTCGCCGAGCGCGCGCAGCGTGGCCTGCTGGCTGCGGTCGGGCACCCGCTTCGCCACGGCGGCCCGCGCCCGCTGCACCGCACTGTTCACGGACGCGACCGTGGTGTCCAGCAGCTCGGCCGTCTCGCGGGCGCTGAAGCCGAGCACCTCGCGCAGGATGAGCGCGGCCCGCTGCTGCGGTGCGAGATGCTGCAGCGCCGCCACGAACGCGAGTTCGACGCTCTCGAGCCGGTCGTAGCTCGCCTCCGGCCCGGCGCGGCCGGGCGCGACGTCCGCGTCGGGGTAGGGCTCGATCCACACCGTCTCGGCGACAGGTGCGCCGGGCGGCGTACCTCGCTCGGCGGCGGGGGAGAAGTCGTGCGGCAGCACGCGCGACTTGCGGCGGGTGAGCTCGGTCAGGCAGACGTTCGTGGCGATGCGGTACAGCCACGCCCGCGCGGCCGCCGGGTCGGTGAGCCCGTCGACGCCACGCCAGGCGCGGACGAGGGTGTCCTGCACGGCGTCGTCGGCGTCGTGCACCGAGCCGAGCATGCGGTAGCAGTGCGCGTGCAGCTCGGCCCGGTGCCGTTCCGCCAGGGCGGTGAAGTCGACGGTCAGGGCTGCTCGACCACCATCAGCGTGTGCCCGCTCGGGTCACGGAACCAGAACAACGGCGGCACCGGGTCGCCCATGCGCGACACTTGCGCGTCGACGTCGATGCCGCGGGCGACGAACTCGGCGTGCGTCGCGTCGATGTCGGCCGTCGTGATCGTGATGCCGGTGATCGTGGGCTCGACGCCCGAGCCGGGCGGCGGCGGCGCGAGCGCAATCCCGGTCTCGCCGCTCGGCGGGTAGACCTCGATCCAGCGGTACTCGCCGCCGAACGGGGTGTCGACGCGCTTCTCGAAGCCGAGCCGCTCGTAAAACTCGACGGCGCGGTCCTGCTCGACGGTCGGGACGCAGACGAGCGAGATGCCGCGAATGCCGGTGGTGGTGGGTGTGGACGTCATGCTGGCCTCCTGCTGGCCGGTGCTGATCGATATGACACCACGTACGACCCGGGCCGTCACCGGAACTCATCGGTCACAGGCAAGAATCTTCGGCGTGACGTATCGCGAGGTGTCGCTGTGGCTCGACCAGGTGGCCACGCTCGACGGTGACCTGCTGCGGCCCCGCAACACCGGTCACCGCGGGGCGCTCGACGCGGACGTCGCCATCGTCGGGGCGGGCCTGAGCGGGCTGTGGACGGCCCTGTACCTGCTGCGCGCGCAGCCGGACCTGTCCGTCGTGGTCGTCGAGGCCGAGATCGCGGGGTTCGGCGCCAGCGGACGCAACGGCGGCTGGTGCTCGGCGCTGTTCCCCATCGGCATGCCGGCCCTCGCTCGCCGGCACGGACGGGAGGCCGCGCTCGACCTGCGGCGCGCGCTCATCGCGACGGTCGACGAGGTC
>NZ_JBQCEE010000336.1:0-8255 GCF_051960575.1 Jatrophihabitans sp. | reverse complement strand
CGATCGATCGGCGCGCGAGCTCTACGACCGCGCCGTGCCTGCCGACCTGTTGGCGCGGGTGCACGCAGCGGCCGCCGGCGCGGGCGTCGGCGTGGTGCGGGTGGTGCTCACGCCGGACGGCGTGGCGGCGGTGACCGCGTCCCCGCCACCGTCGGCCGCGCCGCCGACCGCCTTCCGTACCGTGCGGCGCGACGGGGTCTGGCGGCACAAGTGGGCCGACCGGTCGGAGCTGAGTGCCGACGAGGCGAGCGGCGCCCCGCTCTACGTCGCCGCCGACGGCGCGGTGCTCGAGACCAGCCGCGGCAACGTCTTTATCTTGCTCGCCGACGGCACCCTCGTGACGCCGCCGCTGCGTGACGACGTGCTGCCCGGCGTCACGCGCCGGGCCGTGCTCGACCTCGCGCGCGACACCGGCGGGGCGGTGCAGCTGCGCACCTTCCCGGTCGACGAGCTGTGCGGCAGCGTGGCGTTCTGGACGAGCAGCCTGCGCGGGGCCGTGCCGATCGCGTCCGTCGACGGCGTGCTGCTGCCACGGTGCGACGACGAGGTGGCCCGGGTGGCGGCCCGGTTGTTCGTTAGCTAGACTAACTATGTGGCCACGGTGACGAAGCAGGCGAGTGCGACGACGGCGGAGCTCGCGTCGCTGCTGCGGCCGTCGTTGCTGCGGCTGACGCGCATCCTGCGCAACCAGCGCGCCGACACGTCACTGACGCTGACGGTCATCTCGGCGCTCGCGACCCTGAAGAAGAGCGGGCCGATGAGCGCGGGCGACCTCGCCGCCGCCGAGCGCGTGCAGCCGCCGTCGATGACCAAGGTGCTCACCCAGCTCGAAGAGCGCGGCCTCGTGCGGCGCGACGCCCACCCGACCGACCGCCGCTCGTCGATCATCGCGATCACCGAGGCGGGCCTGGCCCTGCTCGACTCCGAGCGGCAGCGACGGGACGCCTGGCTGACCCGCCAGCTCGCCCGGCTGACCGCCGACGAGCGTGCCCTGCTGCGCAGCGTCGCACCCATCCTCGACAAGCTGGCCGAGGGCGAATGAGCCTGGTCGCCACCGCCCGCAGCGCCGGATCGACCGGTGTGCACGGGATGTTCCGTTCGCTGCGCGTGCGCAACTACCGCCTCTACGCGTCCGGCCAGCTCGTGTCGCTCACCGGCACGTGGATGCAGCGGGTGGCGCAGGACTGGCTGGTGCTCGAGCTGACCAACTCGGGCACGGCGCTCGGCATCGTCACGGCGCTGCAGTTCGGGCCGGCCCTGCTGCTCGGCCTCTGGGGCGGCGTGATCGCCGACCGCGGCGACAAGCGCAAGATCCTGCTCGCGACCCAGAGCGGGCTGGCCGTCGTCGCGCTCGTGCTCGGCCTGCTCGACGTCGCCGGTGTCGTGCAGTACTGGCACGTGCTGGCGCTGGCCACCGTGCTCGGCGTCGTCAGCGCGATCGACACCCCGGTGCGGCAGTCGTTCGTCGTCGAGATGGTCGGACGCGACGAGCTGACCAACGCCGTCGGCATCAACAGCGCGATCTTCAACTTCGGCCGCATCCTCGGGCCCGCGGTCGCCGGCGTCATGATCGCCGCCGTCGGCACAGGGTGGGCGTTCCTCGCCAACGCGGCGTCGTCGATCGCGGTGCTCGCCGCGCTCGCGGCGATGCGGGCCGCCGAGCTGCACCCCGCGCCACCGGTGAGCCGGGCGAAGGGGCAGCTGCGCGAGGGCCTGCGCTACGTGCGCGGCCGCCGTGACCTCGTGCTGGCGATGGTGCTGATCTTCGTCATCGGCACGTTCGGGCTGAACTTCCAGATCACCTGCGCGCTGCTGGCCAAGCAGGTGTTCCACCGGTCCGCGTCCGGCTACGGCCTGCTGAGCACGATGCTCGCCGTCGGTGCCTTCGCCGGCGCACTGATCGCCACGACCCGCCGCAAGCGGCCCACCTCGCTGTTCCTCGTCGTGGCCGCGACCGTCTTCTCGGTGCTCGAGATCGGCACCGGCCTCATGCCGAGCTACGCCGCGTCGGCCGCGCTGCTGGTGCCCACCGGCCTGGCCATGCTGACCCTCACGACGGCGGGGAACTCCTGCGTCCAGCTGGGTGTCGAGCCGACGATGCGCGGCCGGGTGATGTCGCTCTACCTCGTCTGCTTCATGGGCGGCACACCGCTCGGCGCCCCGATCATCGGCTGGATGTCCGGCGTCGCCGGCCCGCGCTGGGGCCTCATCGGCGGCGGTCTGGTCTGCCTCGTGGCGACGTCGCTGCTCGCGCTGCAGGGCGCCCGCCGCCGCGGCCTCGTCCACCCGATGCGGCTGCGCCCGACCCGCGGCGGCCGCACGGCCCTCGCCGTCGAGGATGCCGCCGAGCAGGCCACCGCCGCCTGACCCGCGCCTTCGCCCCGCACCTCTGACCGCCGCCCCTGACCCGCGTCCCCGACCCGCGCCCCCGCCCCGCGATGATCTCGGGGAAACCCCTGCTCCCACGAGGGTTTCCCCGAGATCCTCGGGGTGAGGGGCGGGGCCAGGAGGGTCGGTGGCCGTGCGCATCGAGGTGGTCGACGATCCCGCCGCCCGCGGCTCGACGACTTCCGCGACCTCACCGACGCCGATGTGCGCCCTGACCGGCGCGGCATCGTCATCGCCGAGGGCGTCAACGTGGTCGAGCGGCTGGCGTCGTCGCCCTATCCGGTGCGGGCGGTGATCGGCGTGCCGGCACGCCTCGAGGTGCTCGCGCCGGCGCTGGCCGCGGTCGACGCGCCCGCCTACGCCGTCGACAAGTGGACGCTCTCGCAGGTGGTCGGCTTCCGCGTCACCCGTGGCGTGCTCGCGTCCGCCGACCGGATCGCCGAGCCGGCCCTGCCCGACCTGCTCGCGCGCTCGCGCCGGATCGTGGTGCTCGAAGGGCTGAACGACTTCGAGAACCTCGGCGCGCTGTTCCGCAACGCTGCCGCGTTCGGCGTCGACGCGGTGCTGTTGGACGAACGCTGCGCCGATCCGCTGTACCGCCGCAGCGTGCGCGTCTCGATGGGCCATGCCCTTCGCGTGCCCTTCGCGACGCTGTCCGACCCCTGGCCCGCGGCACTACGGATGCTGCGCGACGCGGGGTTCGAGCTGCTCGCGATGACGCCTCGTGCGGCCGCCGCGCGGCTGCGCGACGTTGTGCCGCCGGCGCGCTGGGCGGTGCTGCTCGGCGCGGAGGGCCCAGGGCTCACCGAGGTGGCGCTGGGCGCCGCCGACCGGTTGGTGCGCATCCCGATGGCCGGTGGCGTCGACTCGCTCAACGTGGCGACGGCCGGCGCGGTGGCCTTCGCGCACCTCTGCGACTAACCCGTGGGCGTCCACTGCGAGCGCAGGATGCCCATGAGCACGACGTCCTCGTAGCGTCCGCGCACCCAGCTGTGCTCACGCAACCGGCCTTCGTGCACGAAGCCCGCCTTCTCGTAGGCACGGATCGCGGCGGCGTTCGACGCGATGACCTCGAGGTGGATGCGACGCAGGTTGCGACGGACGAAGCCGAACTCGACGAGCAGCCGCATCGCGGCCGTCCCGATCCCGCGGCCGCGGGCCGCGGCCGCCAGGGAGAT
Organism: Jatrophihabitans sp.; assembly: GCF_051960575.1. Lineage (GTDB taxonomy): Bacteria > Actinomycetota > Actinomycetes > Mycobacteriales > Jatrophihabitantaceae > JBQCEE01. The sequence continues at coordinate 4,689 of NZ_JBQCEE010000336.1, read as the reverse complement.
GCCGACCTCGCAGTGCCGGGCGAGGTGATCGCTGTTGAACAGGTCGGCCCGGCCGGCGAACTCGCCGTCGGCCTCGATCACGAAGCTCGCCACGTCGCCGCCGTTCTCCGCCTCCGCATGGCGGGCGAGACGTGCCTCGTACCTGGCGCGGGTGAGCGGCCCCGGGGCCTCCGGGCCGCGCTCCTCCCACGTGTCGAGCTCACTCGCGATCGCGTACATCGCGTCCAGGTCGGCGTCGGTGCGACCCCGCAACGTGACGGTGGGCGTGCTCGCTTCGGACATGATCGGCAGCCTGCCTCAGACGAGCGAGTCACGCCACGAGGCGTGCAGCGTGGCGAACTGCCCGTCGCCGGCGCGGATCAGGTCGGCGGGCGTGCCGTCCTCGATCACCCGGCCGTGCTCGAGCACGAGCACACGATCGGCGAACTCGACGGTCGACAGCCGGTGGGCGATGATCAGGGCCGTGCGCTCGGCGAGCACCGTCCGCAACGCCCGCTGCACCGCGCGCTCGGTCGGCACGTCGAGTGACGAGGTCGCCTCGTCCAGGATGAGCACGGCCGGATCGGCGAGGAAGGCCCGGGCGAACGCCACGAGCTGCCGCTGACCGGCCGAGAGCCGGCCGCCGCGCTTGCGCACGGCGGTGTCGTACCCGTCGGGCAGCGCGCGGCTGAAGGCGTCGGCGCCGACCGCCTCCGCCGCCGCCTCGACCTCGGCCCGCGTCGCGTCGGGACGCCCGAAGGCGATGTTGTCCGCCACCGAACCCGAGAACAGGAAGCCGTCCTGCGTGATCATCACGACCGCCCGGCGCAGCTCGGTGTCGGCCACCTGGCGCAGGTCGACGCCGTCGAGGGTGACCGCCCCGGCCGTCGGGTCGTAGAAGCGGGCGAGCAGCTTCGCGATCGTCGTCTTGCCGGCGCCGGTCGCACCCACCAGGGCGACGGTCTGCCCGGCGGGGATCTCGAGGTCGAGGTCCGGCAGCACCGGCCGCTCGGCGTCGTAGCCGAAGCGCACGTCGCGCAGCGCGACCGCGCCGCGCACCGGCGTGGGCAGCGGCGAGGCGGCCACGGTCTCGGGCACCCCCGGCTCCTCGGCCAGCACGGTCGCGATCTTCTCGAGCGCTGCGGTCGCCGACTGCAGCGAGTTGTAGAAGACCGCGACGTCCTCCATGGGGTCGTAGAACTGGCGCAGGTAGAGCAGGAAGGCGGTGAGCACGCCGAGGTCCAGGCCGCCGTGCGCGACGCGCAGGCCGCCGACGAGCAGCACGGCCACGGTGGCGACGTTGCCCGTCAGGGTCACACCAGGCACGAAGACGGCGTGCAGCTTGAACGTGCGCCCGTTGGCCAGCCGGTAGTCGTCGTTGAGGTCGGCGAAGATCGCGTCGTTGCGCTGCTCGCGCCGGAACGCCTGGACGGCCCGGACGCCGTTGAACGACTCGACGATGTTGACGATCAGGGTCGCCACCGACTCCCGGGTGCGGGTGAACGCGGCGGCGGCCCGCGCCGAGAACCAGCGGTAGAGCACCCACAGCGGCACGAGCGAGGCCAGCGCGATGAGCGCCAGCGGCACGTCGAGCAGCAGCAGCAGCACCGCGATCGCGACGATGTTGAGCAGCGCGGTGAGCAGGCCGTCGAGGCCGGCGTCGAGCAGCTCGTTGAGGGTGTCGACGTCCGAGGTGAGCCGGCTGATCACGCGGCCGGACGTGAAGCGCTCGTGGAACGCGACCGAGAGTCGCTGCAGGTGGTCGTAGAGGCGGCGGCGCAGGTCGAACAGCACCTCCTGGCCGACCGCACCGCTGCGCAGCACGAAGACGGCGCGCAGCCAGCCGGACAGCACGGCGCACCCGCCGAGCGCGACCGTGACCGAGATCAGCGACCCGTACTGCCCCTTCGTGGCCTGTGGCAACGACGTGTCGATGGCGACGCCGACCAGCCAGGGCGCGGCCATGGTCGCGGCCACCTGCAGCAGCGCGATGACCAGCACGGCCGCGACCGCGCGGCGGTGCGGCCGCAGCAGGTCGGCGAGCAGGCGGCGGGCCTCGACCCGCAGGTGCGCCACGCCGTGGGGCACGGTGGACTCGGCCAGCCGGGCGGCCTCGTCGTCGGTGACGCGCCCACGCCAGCGGTCGGCGTCACGCGCGGCCGCCATCTCGGCGGTGCGGCCCTCGACGACCTCCGTGCCGGCCGACGGTTCGGTCACGATCGGCTCTCTTCCAGCTCGGAGGTCTGCGCGAGCAGGTCGCGGTACTCGGGCACGGTGGCCAGCAACTCGGAGTGCGTGCCGACGGCACTGATCCGGCCGTCGGCGAGCAGGGCCACACGGTCGGCGAGCAGCACGGTCGAGGGGCGGTGGGCCACCACGAGTGCGGTGGTGCCGCGCAGCACGCGGCGCAGCGCCGCCTCGACCTGGGCCTCGGTGTGCACGTCGAGCGCGCTGAGCGGGTCGTCGAGCACGAGCACCTGCGGGCGCCCGAGCACCGCACGGGCCAGCGCCAAGCGCTGCCGCTGACCACCGGACAGCGACAGCCCCTGCTCGCCGATGCGGGTGTCGAGCCCGAACGGCAGGTCGTGGACGAAGTCGGCGCGCGCGACGGCCAGTGCCTCGGCCACGTCGTCGTCGGTGATCCCGGGCCGGCCGAGCACGAGGTTCTCGCGCACGCTCGCCGAGAAGAGGGTGGCGTCCTCGAAGGCGGTGCTCACGGTGCTGCGCAACTCGTCCAGGGAGAGGTCGCGCACGTCGAAGTCACCCACCAGCACGCGCCCGGCCGTGACGTCGTAGAGCCGCGGCACCAGCGCGGTGAGGGTGGTCTTGCCCGAGCCGACCGAGCCCACCAACGCCATCGTCTCGCCGGCCTCGACCGTGAGGTCGACGCCGCGCAGCACCTCGACCGCGGTGCGGCCGTCGTCGGCCGCGTACGCGAAGTGCACGCCCTCGAAGCGCAGACTGCGCGCGCGACCAGTCGCCGGCTCGGCCGGGTCGACGATGGTGGGACGCGTGTCGAGCACCTCGAAGATGCGGCGCGACGCGGACGCGGCCTCCTCGGTCATGGCCAGCAGCCAGCCGAGGCTGATGATCGGCCAGATGAGCCGCAGGTACATGGTGAGGAACGCGACCAGCTCGCCGACGCTCATCGCGCCGTGCGCGACGGCGAGCACGCCGCCGAAGGTGACGCCGGTGAGGATGAGCTGCGGGTGCCCCTCGAGCACGGCCCAGAACAGGCCGAGCGTGCGGATCTTGGTCAGCTCGGCGTTGCGCAGGGTGGCGGCCTGGTCGGTGAAGCCGTGCAGCATGCGCACCCGTCGGCCGTATGCCTTGATCACGCGGATGCCGAGCGCAGACTCCTCGACCGCGGTGGCGAGGTCGCCGGTGAGGTCCTGCGCGCGCCGCGCGTCGCGGCTGTAGCGCAGCTCGAAGCGTCGGGTGACGACGACGAGCGGCAGCATCGCGGCCGCCACGAACAGGCCGACCCACGGCTGGATGGTGATCAGCAGCATCAGCACCACCAATGAGGTGAGGCTGTTCGCGACGAGGAACACCATGGCGAGGCCGGTGAAGCGGCGCAGGGTCGACAGGTCGGTGGTCAGCCGCGACAGCAGCTGCCCCGACGGCCAGCGGTCGTGGAAGGACACCGGCAGCCGCTGCACGTGCGCGAACAGGTCACGGCGCAGGTCGCTCTCGACGCCGAGCGCGGCGTTGGCCATGGCGTAGCGGCGGACGAAGAACAGCAGGGCCTCGCACACGCCGAAGAGCAGGGCGAGGCCGGACAGCCAGACGACGCCGGACGTGTCGTGGTGGCGGATCGGGCCGTCGACCACCCGGCCGACGATCAGCGGCACGAGCGACTGCAGCAGCATCGCGCCGCTCGCCGCGCCGATCATGACGGCGACGGCGCGACGGTGGGGCCGCAGCCAGGGGCGCAACCGCGCGAGCGTGCGCAGCGCGCCGCCGGTATGACCGGTCGTCCCGTCCTCCGGTCGCTGCGCTGCGGTCACGTTGATCGACAGTACGACGGGGGTACGACAACGGGCGAATGGTTTTCCGGCGTGCCGCGCCGAGCGCCGGAAGGACGCCGCCGGAGCGGGTCAGCGGGCGGTCATTCGCCCTTCGGGCGCACGCCGAGCAGGATGTCGTCCCACGACGGCACCTTGGTGCGGGCCTGGCGTGACGGCTCACGACGACGCTCCGGACGCCGCACCCGGTTCGGCTCGCTGAGGCTGAGCGGCAGCGGCGGGGTGCCGAAGTCGTCCGACCCGTCGGCCAGGGCGCTCATCGCCGGCACGGGCAGGGCCGGGTCGGGCAGCCGCTCGTGGCTCACGGCCGGCTCGTCCTCGAAGGCGGCCTGGTCGAAGACCTCCTCGATGACCGGCACGGGGCCGGTGTCGGCGTCCGGCATCGGCGGGAAGGCGACCACCTCCGCGGGCGGGGCGACCGAGGTGAGCAGGCCCAGGCGGCCGGTCGGCTGCGGCGGTGCGGTGAGCGGGCGGTCGCTGAGCACCTCGGCGCCCACCGCGTCGGCGGCGGTCACGCTGCGCGTGCTGCGGTGGAAGATCCACTCGGCGGCGTGCTCGTCGTCGCCGTGCGTCCAGCCGGCGCGGACGATCCACTCGCCGTCGGCCCGGCGGCGGGCGTCCCAGCGCACGCTGTTCGGGTTGATGTCCAGGCTGCCGAGCCGGCGGTCGACGAAGTCGCCGA
>NZ_JBQCEE010000335.1:0-12294 GCF_051960575.1 Jatrophihabitans sp. | reverse complement strand
CGGCATACCTGCGAACGTGTCCACTGCTTCGGCCAGGTCGGCCGCCGGAGGCGCGCCCCACTCGTACCCGGCGCGGCGATACATCGCGTCGACGGGGTGCGCCCGATGGAAGCCGTAGGTGAGCCCGGCGGTGTGGGTGAGCAGGTGCCACACACGGATCGGCTCGGTGGCCGGCACCGTCGCCGCCTTGAGGTCGGAACCGCCGACGAAGACGCGCATGTCGGCGAACTCGGGCAGCCAGCGCGCGATCGGGTCGGTGAGCTCGAGCAGCCCCCGCTCGTAGAGCATCATCGCGGCGACCGACGTGATCGGCTTGGTCATCGAGTAGATGCGGAAGACGGTGTCCGGCTCGACCGGCGCGCCCGACTCGAGGTCGCGCTGCCCGTGGTGCGCCACGTGCGCGACCTCGCCGTGACGGGCCACCGTGAGCGACCAGCCGGCGAGACGGCCGTCGTCGACGTAGCGGGCAAAGTGCTCGTCGGTCCGGGCCAGCCGGGCCGGGTCGAAGCCGAGCTCGCCGGGGTCGGCAGACTGCTCCAGGACGCGACCACTGCTCATCGTGCTCACGCCAGGAAGTCCAGCACACGGCGCAGCAGCAGCGTCGTCGCCCCCGCGTCGTAGCCCGTCAGGCTCGCGTCAGCGAAGGAGTGCTCGCTGCCGGGATAGAGGAACAGCTCGGCCTCGGGGGCGGACGCGACGATCGCCTGCGCCGCCTCGAGGTCGCCCTCGCCGGTGAAGACGGGGTCGGCGTCCATGGCGTGGATCTGCACCGGCACCGAGGCCGGCCAGTCGCCGAAGAACTCGGTCGGGACGCAGGCGGACACGAGCACGGCACCCCGGGCGCCCGCCCGCGTCTGGGCCAACCGTTGGGCCGGCAGCACGCCGAGCGAGACGCCGACGTAAAAGATCCCCTCGGGCAGCGCCTCCGTCGCGCGCGCACCCCGGGCCAGGATCTCGTCGGGGAAGCCCAGCTGCTCGGCGTAGGCCATGCCCGACTCGATCGAGTCGAAGGTGCGCCCGTCGAACAGGTCGGGCGTGTGCACGGTGTGCCCCGCCTCGCGCAGTCGGTCGGCGAGACCGAGCATCCCCGGCGTCACCCCCTGGGCGTGATGGAACAGCAGCACCTCGGCCATGCGCCCCATTCAACCGTGTTCGATCAAGGACGCGGTCGCGGCACCGTCCGTGCTGCTGCGACCCCCCTAGGGTGGGGCCATGCCCGTCACCCTCGATGGCGTCGCCCGGCTCGCGCTGGCCCTGCCCGGCGCCCGCGAGGGCGAGCGACGTGGCACCCGCACCTGGGCCATGAACGAGCGGGTCTTCGCCTGGGAACGGCCGTTCAGCAAGGCCGACCTCCGGCGCTTCGGCGACGAGACGCCGCCGGACGGCGCGATCGTCGCCGTGCGGGTGGCCGACCCGGGCGAGAAGGAGGCGGCGCTGGCGACCTGGCCCGCGTGTGTCTTCACCATCCCGCACTTCGACGGCTACGACGCCGTGCTGGTGCACCTCCGCCAGGCCTCGACCCCCATCGTCCGGGAGCTGCTCGAGGACGCGTGGGCGACATGTGCGCCGGCGGCCGTCGTCTCCAAGTACAAGCAGGACCAGCGCCGGCGGCGCTGACGCCGCCCACCCTCAACGGATGTGGAGCTCAGCGCGGCTTCTCGAAGTGGTGGCGATCGACGATCGCGTCGTCGCCGAGCCACCGCCAGCCGTGTTCGGCGAAGATGCGCAGCACGTCGCGTCCCGCCCGGTCGTGCACGTCGGGGCCGATCGTGCCCGGGCGCGCGAGGTCGTACCGACTCCCCGGCGGCAGGCTGGTGGCCGGGTCGGGGCCGTAGGGATTGAAGGCCGGGTTGATGTCCACCGCACGACCCTGGCTGTGCACCGACCATCGGTCGCTGCCGCCGATGCGCCGCCAGTTGAAGCAGCTGGTGTTGTTCGCCGCCATCGACGCGTCGTCGTCCCAGTCGAAGGCGCTGATGGGCACGACCTGCGCGATCGGGAAGCCCGCCTCGAGCATGCGGTCGAAGATCGTGACCAGCTCGTCGGTGAGCGCGCGGTCGGCGACCAGCTCGCCGTCCCGCTCGACACCCGTGAGGTCGACGAAGCGCACCGGCACGAGGCACTGGCGGGCCAGTTCGTCGGGCGGTGCGGTCGATCCGGCGAGGGCCTCGGCCAGCTGCACGTCACGTGCCTACCGCACGGGCCGTCGGTCACGGGGGAGGCCGGGCCTTTGGGCTGTGATCGATCTTGCTGGCTCCCGCTGTGAGCACGACGTAAAGTGCATTTGACCGGAATTGAGAGGGTTCGGGACGAAGGACTTCCGGCCCTGGTCTCAGGTCCTGACCATGCCCGCCGATCAGGGTTCGTACCACCGTACGGCCGCTCGAGGAGTCCGTCCCCCCGTGTTCCCCGTTCACCGCACCCGCACCGCCCGCAGGTCGCTCCGCGTCGCGCTGGTAACCGTGGTCACCGCGGCCGCCGCGCTGGTCGCCGGCCTGACCTCGTCGGCGCCCGCCGCCTCGGCCTCCACCGGCGCCGCGTTCGCCGCGAACACCGTCTGGCACGGCACCTTCGCCGGGCCGTCGGTGCTGCGGGTCGGCTCGACCTACTGGGCGTACAGCACCACCTACGGCGGCGACAACCTGCCGGTGCTGCACTCGAACGACCTGCGCACCTGGGTCACCCGTGCGGCCTACCCGTCCTACGCCAACCCGGGGTGGTGGGCCGGCTACAACGACGCGATGCCGCACCCGGCCAGGTGGGCGCTCTACTACATCCACCGCAACGGCCGTGACTTCGCCTCGATCTGGGGCCCGGACGTCGAGTACATCGGCGGACGCTACGTGTTGACCTACGCCATCAGCTACCAGCGCGTCGGTCGCCACTGCATCTCGATCGCCACGTCGAGCCGCCCGGACGGCCCCTTCGTCGACAACACCACCGGCCCGATCGTCTGCTCGCCCGACCCGAACGGCTCGATCGACCCGCAGCTCGTCAAGGACTCCGCGGGCACGCCGTATCTCGTCTGGAAGGACGCGGGCGTCCGCGGCTCGAAGCCGACGATCATCTGGTCACGTCGGCTGAACAGCTCCGGTACCGCCTTCGCGGCGGGCTCGCGGCCGGCGAAGCTGCTCTACACCGTGCGTCCGTGGGAGGGCACGGTGATCGAGAACCCGGCGATGATCAAGTACGGCAGCCGCTGGTACCTCTTCTACTCGGGCAACGCGTACACGACCCCGAGCTACGCGACCGGCTACGCGCTGTGCAGCGGGCCGCTCGGCCCGTGCCGCCGTCCCACCACGCCGGGCCCGCTGCTGGCCACGGGCGGTTCGGTCGCGGGCCCCGGCGGGGCCGACCCGTTCGTCACGCCCAAGGGCGGCTTCCGGCTCGCCTACGCCGCGTGGGACCTGCCCTTCCGCTCCGCGGAGGAGCCGGTGCGGATGCACGTCGCGCTGCTCTCGGTGGACAGCCGGGGCTACCTGCATGTGCTGAACCGGGGCTGATGGTCCAATAGGGCCGTGGTGAGGGCACGTCCGGTTCGCGCATCCGGTGACCGGGGCAAGCGCCTGGACATCCAGGGGCTGCGGGCCGTGGCCGTCCTCGCCGTCGTCGCGAACCACCTCACCGGCCACCCGAGGGGCGGCTTCGTCGGCGTCGACGTCTTCTTCGTCATCTCCGGCTTCCTCATCACCGGGTTGCTGCTGAAGGATCTCGGCGCCGGCGATCGTCCGGCGCGCGTGCGGACGTTCATCGGCGACTTCTACCGCCGACGGGTGCGTCGACTGCTGCCCGCCGCCCTGCTCGTCATCGTCGTGACGGTGCTCGTCGCGCGATGGCAGTTCCAGCCCACGCGGTACGAGGCCACGCTGCACGACGGCGGCTGGGCGGCGGTGTTCTGGGCGAACTGGCACGAGATCCAGGTCGGCACCGACTACTTCGCCGCCTACGCCGCGCCGTCACCGTTGCAGCACTACTGGTCGCTGTCGGTCGAGGAGCAGTTCTACCTGGCCTGGCCGCTGGTGCTGCTCGTGCTCGACCGCGTCGCGCGCCGGGTCGCGCCGACGCATCGCCGCGCCGCGGCGGCGTCGGCAGCGGTGGTGATCAGCGCCGCCTCGGTGCTCTGGGCCTCGCATCTCAGCGTGGCCGACCCGACGTCGGCCTACTTCTCGACCTTCACCCGTGCGTGGGAGCTGGGGCTCGGTGCGGCGCTGGCGTGCGTGGCGCCCGTGCTGCGTCCGCCGGCCTGGCTCGCCGACCTGCTGGGGTGGACCGGGCTCGTGCTGATCGGCGTCTCGCTGTTCGTCACCTCGGGCGACCACGCCTTCCCGATGCCCGGCGCGGTGCTGCCCTGCGTCGGTGCCGCGCTGGTGCTGGCGGCGGGGATCGGACCGGTGTGGAACCCGGTGCTGACGAACCGGGTGGCGGTGTTCGTCGGCGACATCTCGTACTCGGTGTACCTCGTGCACTACCCGATCATCATCGTGCTGGGCACGCACCTGCCGTCCGGCGGCTGGCTCGACGCCGCCGCGCTGCTCGCGACGCTCGGCGCGGCCGTCGCGTTGTACGAGCTGGTCGAGCGGCCGGTGCTCGACTCGGGCTGGCTGCGGCCGCGTGGTCGCGAGCGCGCGGCGCGACGGCGGGTCGGTCAGGTGCTGCAGGTGCGCGAACGGCTGCCGCGGAAGGCGATCGGGGCCGTCGGTGTCGTCGGCGCCGTGGCGGTCGTCGCGCTGTGGCCCGGTGAGCAGGCGGCGCTCGCTCGTCGCTACCAGGCGATCAACGCGACGCCGTCCCCGGCGCCCGGGCGCACGTCCGCGGTGCAGCAGTTGCCGCCGGCCGCGGCGCACCTGCAGCAGGAGATCGACGCGGCGCTGAAGGCCACCTCGTGGCCGGCGCTGCGCACCACCATCGACGACCAGTTCGCGCATCGGTACGACGACTTCGTCGACCGGTGCGGGAACATCGAACTGCTCCCGGCCGCGCAGTGTACCCTCGGACCGGCCAATGCGCCGCACGTCCTCTACGTCATCGGCGACTCGACCGCCAAGGCCTACGCCGCCGGCCTCGAGGACCTCGTCGCCCATCACCCGGGGTGGCGGCTCCGGCTCGCCGCGGCCGGCGGGTGCGAGTTCGCGCAGGGTTCGTGGCTGCAGCACCAGGCCGTCGTGCAGGCGCACTGCGAGCAGCACAAGGCCGACGTGATCGCCGACATCCGCCGCACGCGGCCCGACGTCGTCGTGGTGACCAACGACCACGAGCCGCAGCAGCGCCCCGACGGGACGACGGTGAGCGTGCCGCAGCAGGAGGCGGCCACCTTCGCCGAACTCGCGCGGTTCCGCGACAGCGTCCGGCTCACCGTCGTGCTCGAGACCGCGCCCGGCGGTGGACAGCCGCAGACCTGCTACCAGCCGGACGGCAACCCGGTCGCCTGCGTGCGCACGGTGCCGCGCCTCTGGCAGCAGGCCGTCGCGGAGGACCAGCGGCTGGTCCGCACCGCGCCGCACACGGTCGTGATCGACAGCCGGTACTGGTTCTGCAACGCCAACGACGCGTGCCCGGCGTTCGTCGGCACGGTGCCGACGATGATCGACGACACCCACCCGTCGCGCGCCTTCGTGCGCACCATCTGGCCGGTGATCGACGAGGCCTTCGCGCGGGCAGGGGTCTTCACCGCGCGGTGACCGTCACGCGCCGGGTCGGTTGCGCGGCCCCCGCGCAGGGGTAGGTCGCACCCGTGACCAGTGCGCTGCGCAACTCGCGTCCGGACCCCGGGCGCGAGGAGCCGGAGATCGAGGAGGCGTTCGACCGCCTCGTCGGCGAGGGCAGCGACCGGCTGGCGCGGCCGTGGCCGTCGCTGCTCGCCACCGGCTTCCTCGGCGGGGTCGACGTCGGCGTCGGTGTGCTCGCCGCCCTCACCGTCGAGCGCGCGACGGGCGACAAGCTGGTGGCCGCGCTCGCCTTCTCGATCGGGTTCATCGCGCTCCTGCTGGCACGCAGCGAGCTGTTCACCGAGAACTTCCTGGTGCCGGTCATCGCCGCCGTGGCGCGTCCGGGCCACTGGACGCAACTGCTGCGCCTGTGGGTGGTGAGCCTCGCGACCAACCTCGCCGGCGGGCTGGTGATGGCGGCGATCACCATGGCGGCGCTGCCCGACCTGCACGAGGTCGCGATCAGCACCGGCACGCACTACGCGCGGCTCGGTGTCTCGTGGCGGTCGTTCTGGCTGGCCGTGCTGGCCGGTGTGGTGATCACCCTGCTCACGCGCATGCAGCACGCGTCCGACGATCTGCTGGTCAAGCTGGTGCCCGCGGTGGTGATGCCGTTCGTGCTGGTCGGCGGGCAGCTGTTCCACTCGGTGCTCGACTCGATCTTCATGTTCGCCGGCCTCTGCACGAACGCCGCGCCGTACAGCTGGTGGGACTGGCTGGCCGCCCTGGGCTGGTCGTCGCTCGGCAACATGGTCGGCGGCCTGACGCTCGTCACCGGCATCCGGGCGCTGCGGGTGACGCACCGGCTGGCCGAGGAGCGCGACGACGCGCACTGACGGCACGGTTGGATGGAGGCATGACCAGCTGGGCCGACATCGCCGGTGACGACCGGGGCGCCGAGTACGGCGCCCGCTTCGACCGCCTCGCCGCGGCGGGGCACGACGTGCACGGCGAGGCGAGCTTCTGCGCCCGGCGGGCGCCCGCCGGTGGGCGGGTGCTCGACGCCGGCTGCGGCACGGGACGGGTGGCGATCCGCCTGGTCGGGCTCGGCTTCGAGTGCGTGGGCGTCGACGCGGACGCCGACATGCTGGCCGAGGCGCGGCGACGGGCCCCGTCGCAGCGATGGGTCGAGGCCGACCTGGCCGCGTGGCGGGCCGACGAGCCGTTCGACGTCGTCGTAGCTGCGGGCAACGTCGTGCCGCTGGTCGATCGGGGCACCGAGGCGGCCGTCGTCACGAACCTGGCCGCGTCGCTGCGTCCGGGTGGGCTGTTGATCGCCGGCTTCGGGCTCGACGCGGCGCACCTGCCGCTGCCCGCCGCCCCGTTCGGCCTGGACGAGTACGACGCGTGGTGCACCGGCGCGGGGCTCGACCTGGTCGAGCGGTTCGCCACGTGGGACGAAGCGGCGTTCGACGACGGCGGCTACGCCGTGTCGGTGCACCGCCGCGCCGCGATCACAGCCTGATCGTCGTCAGCAGCCACTGCTGCGGCGTCGACAGCCGGCCGACCGCGACGCAGGTGGCCGACGTGCTGCACGCGACGTGGAACAGCGAGAGGTCGGACGCGTCGCCGGGCAGCGGTGCGACCGCCTGGGTGGCGCCGCCGGGGCCGGTGACGGCGATCGCACCGGTGGCGACGCCACTGTCGCTGCCGAGCGGCGTGTCGGTCCCGACCGAGACGCAGTGCGTCGCGTCCGTGCAGACCGTGTCCGCGGTGACGCGGTAGATGTCGGCGCTGCCCTTCGCCATCGCGCCCACGAACCACATGCCGCCGTGCAGGGTCTCGACGAAGCCGTCGGGATAGCTCGGGTCGACCTCGTTGGACGGCGGGGCCTGGTAGGTGCCGCTCGCCGTGCAGGTGCCGGCGCTGCACGCGATCGTGGTGAGCGCCGCGTCGACGGTCTGGTCGGCGTCGGCAGGCATGGGGGTGAGCGTGGACGTCCAGAGACCGTTCGCCTCGGAGGCGACCATCGGACGCGAGGCGGGCGACTGATCGGGCGTCCAGCTGCCCGCGATCATGCAGCCGGCGGCCGGGCACGCGATGGCGGCGGCGGTGCCCGACCCGCCGACGGTGGCGGCGTTCACCACGGGCGGCTGCACCACCGACGGCGTCCAGGTCGTGCCGCTCCAGGTCTCGACGAGCGGGCGCGCGGAACCGCTGGTCGGGGCCCAGTTGCCGACGAAGACGCAGTGGCCGGCCGCGGCGCACGCGACGTCGACCCGCGTCAGGTCGGCGAGCTGGCCGAGGCCGGGCATGGGCGCGTCCTGCGCCTGCCAGGTGCCACCGACCGACGCCGCCAGCAGCACGCCGTTCGAGCTGGTGCCGGTCGCGACGCAGGTGCTCGCGTCGCCGGCGCAGGCGATGCGGTCGTAGCTGCCGGAGGTCGCCGCCGGCGGCAGGACTCCGTCGACCTGCGTCCAGGTGCCGTCGGCGAGGGTCTCGACGAGGGGAGTGTCGGTGCCGTCGGCGGACCCGACCGCCGCGCAGGTCGAGCTACCGCACCAGATCGCGGCGAGGTCACCGCCGGTCGCGCCGGCGGGCAGCGCGAGGACAGCCGGCGTCCAGCCGCTGTCACCGAGCGTCTCGACGAGGGGTTGGCCGTCGGCGGTGGAGCCGACGGCGTAGCAGGTCGTGTCGGTGCAGCCGGTGTCGAGCACGTGCGCGGGGCCGGCGTCCGGCACCGGGGCGGGGGCGACCACGCTCGCGCGCGTGGGGGCCGTCGGGCGGGCGACGACGGCGTAGTGGTCGGCGGTCGTGAGGGGCGACGTGCCGTAGACACCGACGACCCGGACATCACCGGTGCCCACACCCGCCGGTGCCGTCACGATCACGCGCGTGGGCGAGACGGCGGTGACGGCGGAGGCCGCGTGCCCGTTCATCAGCACCTGGGTGATCGCGGTGAAGTCGTGGCCGTCGATGACCACGCGGTTGCCGCCGGTGAGCGGACCCTGCGCCGGGGTCACGGCCGTGATCGTCGGGCGGGGACGGTAGGTGTAGCGGTCGTGGGCGCCGAGCGCCGAGGTGCCGCCGGCGGTCGTCACCCTGACGTCGACGGTCCTCACGGCCTGTGAGGCAGGGGCGACGGCGACGAGCCGGCCGGTCGACGCGACCGAGAACGACGCGGCGCGCACCGTGCCGAAGCTGACCGAGGCGACGTGGCTGAAGTTGGTGCCGCTCACGACGACGTGCTCGCCGCCGCCCACCCCGCCGGCCGCGGGAGCCAGCGCGGTGACCGTCGGCGCCGGCAGGTAGGTATACCGGTCGCGCACCGTCGACCGCGAGGTGCCGGCGCTCGTGCGCACGTGCACGTCGACGACACCGGCGCCGTGCCGCGGCGCCGTGACGGTCAGCCGGGTCGACGAGAGCACCTGCACGCGCGTGCCGGCCGTGGTGCCGAACAGCACGGCCCGCACGTGCACGAAGCCGGAGCCCACGACGGTGATGCGGGTGCCGCCCGCGAGCGGGCCGACGTTGACCTTGACCGTCGTGACGCCCGGCGCCGCGGCGGCCTCGGCCGCAGGCGCGGCCGCGAGGGCTGCGGCGGTCGCGAGCACGGTCGTGAGGGCAGCGGACAGCGGGCGCCGGCGGAGGGTCGTCACGTCCTCCCATCGGCCCCGCCCGCCGCGCACTCAACCAACGGCCGCCGGCCCGGGACCTTGGGCCCGCCGCGCCCACGCTGGGGGAAGGCGCGTCGTCCCGGACGGTGCGGTCAGGGCTTGTCGCGGCGGGGTGGCTTGTACCGCTCGACGCGCGCCTTGCGTCCCTTGATCAGCGTCTTCGACAGGCCGGCGATGACCTCGCGCTCGCTGCCCTTCGGGATCTCGACGGTCGAGAACTTGTGCGTGATCTCGATGGCGCCGATCTGCCGGCCCGAGAGGGTGGTCTCGCCGGTGATCGCGCCGACGAGGTCCTGCGGGCGCACCTTCGCGGCGTGGCCGAGGCTGATGAAGATCACCGACGTCTCGCCCTGCGCCGCGCGCGGCTGCCGTGGCCGGTCACCGCCGCCGCCATCGCGCCCGTCCCGGTCGGGACGCGTCTCACGCGCCGCCGGCGCCGTCGGGATCTCGGTCTCGTCGTCGTCGATGCCGCTGGCCTCGTGGGCGAGCTTCACCGCCGCGAGCGCGATCTCCATGAGGTCGTGGTCGCTCGTCAGCGCCTCGACGACGACGCGGTACTGCTCCCAGTCGTCCTCGGCGAGCGCGGCCTCGAGCGCCCCGCGGGTGAGCTCGAGCCGCCGTGCGCGCAGGTCGGCGACGGTGGGCAGCGACTCGACGGCGATCTTGAGCTTCGTGGCCTTCTCGATCGACTTCAGCAGGCGGTGCTGCCGCGGCTCGACCAGCGTGACGGCCACGCCCTCGCGCCCGGCCCGACCCACGCGTCCGATGCGGTGCACGTAGGCGTCGGTGTCGGTCGGGACGTCGAAGTTCACGACGTGCGTGAGGTGGTCGATGTCGAGACCGCGGGCCGCGACGTCGGTGGCGATGAGCAGTTCGGCGGTGCGGTTGCGCACGCGGGCCATCACGCGGTCGCGCTGGTCCTGGGTCATGCCGCCGTGCAGCGCCTCGGCGCGGTAGCCGCGCGCGCCGAGGGTCTGGCTCAGCGTGTCGACCTCCTCGCGCGTGCGGCAGAAGACCACCGCGGCCGTCGGCGACTCGATGTCGAGGATGCGGCCGAGCGCGGACGCCTTGTGCTGCCGCGCCACGATGTACGCGACCTGGCGCACCCGCGCGGTCTCGGCCGGCGTGCGCTCGCGGGCGATCCTGATGCGCACCGGGTCGTGCAGGTGCTGTGACACCAGGCGGTCGATGCGCGCCGGCAGGGTCGCCGAGAAGAGCACCGTCTGCCGGCCGTCGGGCACGGCGCCGAGGATCGCCTCGACGTCCTCGGCGAAGCCCATGTCGAGCATCTCGTCGGCCTCGTCGAGCACCACCACGCGCAGGTCGTCGAACGACACGGTCTTGCGGGTGAGGTGGTCGATGGCCCGGCCCGGCGTGGCGACGACGACGTCGACGCCCGCCTCGAGCGCGCGGATCTGGCGCCCGATCGGCTGGCCGCCGTAGACCGCGAGCACGCGCGTGCCGAGCTTGCGGCCGTAGCGCTGCGTCGCCTCGGCGACCTGGATCGCCAGTTCGCGCGTCGGCACGAGCACGAGCGCCTGCGGTGCCTCGCCGCCCGGGATGATGCGCTGCAGCAGCGGCAGCGTGAACGCCGCCGTCTTGCCGGTGCCGGTGGCCGCCTGGCCGACGACGTCGCGGCCGCTCAGCACGGCCGGGATCGCCTCGCGCTGGATGGGCGTCGGCTCCTCGTAGCCGAGCTCGTCGAGCGCCTGGACCAGCTCGGCGGACAGGTCGAGGTCGGCGAAGGTGACGGCCTGCGGCTCGCTCATCCGAGCTGCCCGACGACGAGGTCGGCGATGATCGCGTACCCGTTCGTGCGCGGGTGGATGTCGTGGAACTCGCAGTAGTAGGTGAGCGAGCACACCTTGGCGACGGGCACCGGGATCTTCCCGTACGGCGCGAGCGTGGTCGTGTCGGTGAGCGGTTCGTACGCGCCGGTCGCCGTGGTGACATCGGCGAACCGCGCGCCGGCGGCGCTGTAGGCCGCCTGCAGCGCCGGGTTGATGAGCGACTTGAACGCCGTCACCGACAGCTGCGCGAGCTGCTTGGCCGCCGCACTGCCGTTGATCAGGTCGCCGAGGAAGACGTCGGGATAGGTGATGCCGACGATGCGCACCGACGGTCCCGCCGCCGTGCGCAGGCCCTGCAGCAGCGTCGCGAGGTTGGTCTTCACGGTGCCGAGCGCCGAGATCACGCAGCCCGTGGCGTCCTTGGCGAGCGCGCACGATGTGATGTCGTTGCCGCCGAGCGAGACGGTGATCAGCCCGACCTGCGCGCGATGGGCCTTGATGTAGGCCTCCGCCGCAGCGGCCTGGGGCTGGGTGTACGACGGCGCGCCCGGGCCGAGGAGGTTCGGCTTGCAGCCGGGCGACGTGAGCACCGAGCCGGTCGTCGCGCCCGCGCAGCCGAAGTTGACCAGCGTGTAGTCGTGGCCCTTCGCCTTGGCCTTGCTGACGACCTGGTAGGCGAATCCGTTCGTGGTGGTGCGGCCCTGGCCCTGCCCGGTCGGCTGGTAGCCCGCGGCGTACGAGTCGCCGATCGACACGTAGAGCTGCCCGCCGGCCGCGGCGCCGGACGTGGCCGCGGACGACGGCGCGGACGACGACGCCGGGGCGGTCGAGGCCGGCGCGGTCGTCGCGGACGACGTGCCGGTCGCGCCGCTCGAGGGGGTCGACGCGCCACCGGACGAACTGCAGGCGGCGAGCACGGCCGCCGCGGCGGGGACGAGGACGAGTGCGCGCGTCCGTCGCGCGACCGATGCAATCACCGCGTCAGCCTAGTCGTCGGCGCTGCCTACAGTGGACGAGTGGCGGACGCGGGGGACGAACCGGATCCGCGTCGCTGGTTCGCCCTGCTGACCTGCTGCAGCGCGCTGTTCATGACGCTGCTCGACGTGAGCATCACGAACGTCGCGCTGCCGTCGATCGGCCGAGCGACTGAGGCCACCCCCGCGCAGTTGCAGTGGGTGGTCA
>NZ_JBQCEE010000334.1:0-8063 GCF_051960575.1 Jatrophihabitans sp. | reverse complement strand
CGTCGTGCAACTCGACGGCGCGCGCGTCGAGGTCGACTGGCGCTCGGATGCCGAACTCGACGGGCACGTGCTCGAGTACCTGGCCCACGTCGAGTGGAGCGGGCCGCGGCCGATCCTCACCGTGCTCACGCGCGACCAGCGACGGATGGAGTTCCGCGAGCTCGACCCGGCGACCGGTGCCACGACCGCGCTGCGCTCGTCCACCGACGACGCGTGGGTCGAGCTGCTGCCGGGCACACCCCGTCGGCTGTCCGACGGACGCGTGCTGCACAGCGTCGACGTCGGCGACACCCGGCGGCTCTACGTCGACGACACCCCCTTCACGCCCGCCGACGTGCTGGTGCGCGAGGTCGTCGCCGTCGAGGACGACGCCGTGCTCGCCACGGTCATCCCGACCGTCGGCTCGGTGGTGCTCGCCCGCCTCGGCTTCGACGGCGCGGTCGAGCTGCTCAGCGATCCGGACGGTGTGGCGACCGCGGCGGCCGGGGGTGGCACGGTCGTGGTCGCCCAGCAGCAGGCGTCCGAGCCGGTCGTGACGACGACGGTGCGGTCGGGTGACCGCGCGAGCGAACTGCGGTCGGTGGCCGAACGGTCACCGCTGGCACCGAACGCGGTGACGCTGCAGGTGGGCGAGCGGGGCCTGCCCACGACGGTGTTGTGGCCGACCGGGCACGTCCGCGGCTCGCGGCGCCTGCCCGTGCTGCTCGACCCTTACGGCGGCCCCCACGGCCAGCGGGTGATCAACGCCGCGCACGCCTACCTGACGTCGCAGTGGTTCGCCGACCAGGGCTTCCTGGTGGTCGTCGCCGACGGCCGGGGGATGGCCGGGCGGGGCCCCGCCTGGGACCGCCTCGCCCTCCGCGACCGGGCGGGCACGATCGACGACCAGGCCGAGGCCTTCGAGGAGGTCGCCCGCCGCTTCCCCGACGACGTCGACCGCGCGCGCGTGGCGATCCGCGGCTGGTCGTTCGGCGGCTACCTCGCGCTGCTCGGCGTGCTGCGCCGCCCCGACGTCTTCGCCGCGGCGATCGCCGGCGCACCCACGACCGACGAGCGGCTCTACGACACGTGCTACAGCGAGCGCTACCTCGGCGATCCGCGCACCGAGCCCGAGAGCTACGAGGCCAACAGCGTGCTGCCGCTGGCCGCGCAGCTCGACCGGCCGCTGATGATCGTGCACGGGCTGGCCGACGACAACGTCTACGTCGCGCACTCGCTGCAGCTGTCCAGCGCGTTGCTGGCGGCCGGCAAACCGCACGAGTTCCTGCCGCTGTCGGGCATGACGCACATGGCGAACAGCGAGGCGGTGGCCGAGAACCTCCTGCTGCTGCAGGTCGACTTCCTGCACCGGGCGTTGGGGATCGCGCCGGCGTGACTGTGCCCTCGGACGACCTCGGCCATCCGCTCGACGGCACCGGCCCGCGTTCGCGCGTCGTGTCGCTGGTGCCGTCGCTGACCGAGGCGATTGCCGCTGCTCGCCGCGAGGCGCTGGTCGGGGCGACCGACTGGTGCACGCACCCGGCCGACCTCGACATCATCCGCGTCCGCGGCACGAAGAACCCTGACGTCGCGGCGATCGCGGCGACGGGTCCGGATCTCGTCGTCGCGAACCAGGAGGAGAACCGGCGCCTCGACGTCGAGCGGCTGCGTGCGGCGGGCGTGCCGGTGTGGGTGACGCGGATCGAGACGCTCGACGAGGCGCTCGTGTCGATGCGACGGTTGTTCGAGGTCGCCCTCGGCTGGGGTGCGCCGGCGTGGCTGGACGAGGCCGATGCGGTGTGGCAGCAGCCCGCGCCGAGCGGCCTCCGGCGCCGGGTGGCCGTGCCGATCTGGCGCGACCCGTGGATGGTCGTCGGTGCGCGCACCTTCACCGGCGACCTGCTGGCGCGGTGCGGCCTCGACAACGTCTTCGGTGCCGGCGAGGACCGCTACCCGCGCGTGTCGGTCGACGACATCGTCGCCGCGCGTCCCGATGTCGTCCTGCTGCCGGACGAGCCCTACCGCTTCACCGCCGACGACGGCCCCGAGGCGTTCCGGTCGACCGACTGCGTGCTCGTCGACGGGCGCGCGCTCACTTGGTACGGCCCGTCCTTGCTGACGGCGCGCGACCACCTGCTCACCGCCCTGTCCTGACACATCCGGAGGTCGTCATGTCCCAGCTCGTGCACACCCGACAGGACGGCGGCGTGCTCGCCGTGCGCCTGCACCGGCCCGAGGCACGCAACGCCCTCAGCCTCGAGCTGACGCACGAACTGGCCGCCGCCATCGAGGGCGCCTCGCCGGACACGGGGGCGATCGCGCTGCTCGCCGACGGCGACCACTTCTGCGTGGGGGGCGACGTGCGGGCGATGGCCGCCGCCGACGACCCGGCCGCGATGGTGCGCGAGCTCGCCGACGGCCTGCACCGCGTCACGCGGGCCATCGCCGCCGCCGCGCCCGTCGTCTGCGGCGCGCAGGGATGGGCGGCCGGTGCGGGCTTCAGCCTCGCGCTCTCGACGGATGTGGTGCTCGCCGCTGACGACGCGTCGTTCCAGCCCGCCTACCCGGGCATCGGCGCGACACCGGACGGCGGCCTGACCTGGACGCTGCCCCGTGCCATCGGCGAGCGCCGGGCGCGGTCGCTGCTGCTGCGCAACGCCGTGGTGCCGGCCGTCGAGGCCTGCGTGCTCGGCATCGTCGACCGGCTCGTGCCCGCGGCCGAGCTGGAGGCCGCGGTGCTCGAGCAGGCAGCCGCGCTCGCCGGCGCCGCACGGCAGGCGCTGCGCGGTACGAAGCGGCTGCTCACCGCGTCCGCATCTGCCACGCTCACCGACCAGCTCGACGCCGAGGCCGCCTCGATCGCCGAGCGCATCGCGTCCGCGGAGGGGCAGGAGGGGGTCGCGGCGTTCATCGGCCGCCGTCGTCCCGATTTCGGCGGTCTGTCAGACGTTCCGGCCTGACCGACCCGGCGTCACCACCGGTCGTGCACGAGCGGTCGGATCCGCTCGTCGTAGAGCGTGCGGATCGCCTCGTTCGTGGCGTCGTCGAGCGTCGGCACGGAGGCCGCCGCGGCGTTGCCGCGTGCCTGCTCGACCGAGCGGGCACCCGGGATCACCGTGGTCACGCCCGGCTGGTCGATGATCCACCTCAACGCAAGTTGAGCCGGGGTGACACCGTCCGGTGCCAGTTCGGCGAAGCGCTGCGCCGCCTCGACGCCGGTCTCGAAGTCGACGCCGGCGAAGGTCTCGCCGACGTCGAAGGCGGCGCCCTGGCGGTTGTAGTTCCGGTGGTCGTCCGGCGCGAAGGTGGTGTCCTTGGTGTAGCGGCCCGACAGCAGGCCGGACGCGAGCGGTACGCGCGCGAGGATGCCGACACCCGCCTCGGCCGCGGCCGGCAGCACGCGCTCGAGCGGCTTCTGCCGGAAGGCGTTCAGGATGATCTGCACGCTCGCGACGTGCGGCCGGGCGATGGCGGTGAGGGCCTCGTCGACGGTCTCGACGCTGACGCCGTAGGCGGCGATGCGCTGCTCGTCGACCAGGGTGTCGAGCGCCTCGTACACCTCGTCGCGGCTGTAGACCGGCGTCGGCGGGCAATGCAGCTGCACGAGGTCCAGGGTCTCGACGCCGAGGTTGCGCCGCGACCGGTCGTTCCACGCGCGGAAGTTGTCGAGGGTGTAGTGCTCGGGCAGTTGCTCGACCCGCCGGCCCATCTTCGTCGCCACCAGGACCCCGGCGTCGCGGTGCTCGCGCAGGAAGCGGCCGATCAGTTGCTCGCTGCGGCCGTCGCCGTACACGTCGGCCGTGTCGAAGAGCGTCACGCCGTCGGTGACGGCCGCCTCGAGCACGGCGAGCGCGTCGGCCTCGTCGACGTCACCCCAGTCGGCGCCGAGCTGCCAGGTGCCGAGACCGATGACCGAGACGGGGCGGTCGGTGCGTCCGAGGGTGCGTCGTTCCACGAGAATGACCGTACCCACGAGCGATCACGGCAGGAGCGGCATGGCGAAGGTCTTCATCAGCATCGGCTCCGGCCCCGGGCTCGGCCTGGCCGTGGCGCGGCGGTTCGGGCGCGAGGGCTGGCTGTGCGTCGTCACGACGGCGCAGGCCGAGCAGGCCGACGACCTGCGCGCGCGTCTCGCGGACGACGGCGTCGCGAGCGAGGGCGCGGCGCTCGACCTGGCCGATCCCGAGCAGATTCGTCGCCTGGTCGACGACATCGGCCGTCGGCACGGCCGGATCGACGTGCTGCACTTCAACCCGAGCATCTGGCGCGAGCGCGACCCGCTGCAGCTCACCGTCGACGAACTGCTCGCCGACGTCGCCATCGGTGTCGGCGCACTGCTGCCGGCGGTGCAGGCGGCGCGGCCGCACTTCGCGCCGGGAGCCCGCGTGCTGGTCACCGGCAGCGCGGCGGCCGACACCCCGTGGCACGGCGCCGCGAGCCTCGGCGTGCAGAAGGCCGCGCTGCGCAACCTGGTCACCAGTGTCGACGCCGTCCTCGCCGGCGACGGCGTCCGCGCCGTGGCGGTGCAGATCAACGGGGTGCTCGCGAAGGACGGCCCGTTCTCACCCGCACCGATCGCGGACGCGATGTGGGCGGCGGTGGCCCGCGACGACGAGCACTGGACGCCGCACGTGCCCTACGACGGATCGGGCCGCTCGCCGCGGTGATGCCGGCGCAGGCCCTCGTGCAGCGCCTGCGCCCGGGCGGCGGGGATGGTGCGTCCCTGCTCGACGAGATCCGGCGGCACCGGTTGCGGCGCGGGCATCGCCTCCGCCCACCGATCGTTGTCGCCGACCAGGTTCGGCACCGTGTGCACGGTGAACTCGGCCGGTGACACGTCGGCCAGGTCGGCCCAGCCGACCGGAAACGAGACGGGGGTGCCGGGCCGCAGCCGCGGGCTGTACGCCGCCGCGACACTCGCCCCGCCGGCGCGGGTCGAGTCGAGGAACACCTTGCCCTCGCGGTCGGCCTTGATGAACGCCGTCGTCGCCACGCCGGGGTCGATCGCCTCGGCGCGTACGGCGAGCGCACGCGTGGCGAGCGCGACGTCCGACGTGGTCGCCCCGGTGACCGGGACGAAGACGTGCACGCCCTTCGAACCGCTGGTCTTGACCGCGCCGCGCAGGCCGGCGTCGGCCAGCGCCTGTCGCACCAGCATCGCCGCAGCGACCACCGCCGCGAAGTCGCCGCCCTCGGGTGGGTCGAGGTCGAGCACGAGATGGGTCGGGGCGTCGGGTGCATCGACCCGGAACAACGTCGGGTGGAACTCGAGGGCGCGCTGGTTGGCGAACCACAGCAGCGTCCGGCGGTCGTTCGCGAGCGGGTAGGCGATCTCGCGCTTGGACGCGGACGACCAGACCGGTGTCGTCGTAATCCACTCGGGCGCGTACTTCGGCAGGTTCTTCTGCATGAAGGGGCGCTGCCCGCGCAGCGAGCGGATCACCGAGAGCGGTCGCTCTTCAAGTGTTGCGACCAGTTCGTGGTGCATCGCGTCGACGTAGTCGACGAGGTCGCGCTTCACCGCGTCCGCGCCGTCGAACAGCGGCTCGTCGAGGTTGGTGAGGGCGACACCGTCGCGTGTCTCGCTCGTGGCCATCACCCCATCCTGTCGTGACCGCCGTGTAAAAGCGGGGTGACACGGGAACAACAGCACCATGATCGGATTCGCTGTTGCACTCCTCGTCGTCGGCGTCATCCTGCTTATCCTCGGGATCGCCATCCACGCCGCCCACCTGCTGCTGTGGCTGGGCATCGTCGTCGCGGTGATCGGCCTGCTGTGGACGCTGTTCAGCGGCATCGGCGGTCGCGGACGAGCCGCCCGGCTCTGACGGGCGGCCGCGGCAGGTCGCACGGGCTCGACGCCCATGTGGCCCGTCGGCGCACGGCAGCGGGCGAGAACCGGCTGCCGCCCGCATTCGCCGTCGTCGTCGCGGCCGTCGTCTACGCGCTGCTGCCCGACTCGGTGCTGCCGGCCTGGCGGCTGGTCGTCCCTGCGGTCGAGCTGGTGCTGCTCGTCGCGCTCCTGATCGCCAACCCGCGCCGGATGGTGCGGCAGACGCGGTGGTCGCGCTGGGCGTCGGTGGCCTCGAGCGTGGTGCTGCTCGTGGCCAACCTGGTGGCGCTCGTCCGTCTGGTGGCGACGCTGAGCAGCACGCCCGGCACGGGCCTGCTCGTCGCAGCGATGCAGGTCTGGCTGACCAACGTGATCGGCTTCGCGCTGCTGTTCTGGGAGCTCGACCGCGGCGGGCCGGTGTCGCGCCACAAGCAGCGTCGCGACCTGCTGCCGCCCGCCGACTGGCGCTTCTCGCAGGACGAGAACGCCGACAACGTCATCGAGGTCGCGCGCGGGTCGAGCGAGCAGGCAGGTTGGACGCCCGCCTTCGTCGACTACTTCTACCTGTCGCTGACGAACTCGAGCGCGTTCAGCCCGACCGACACCATGCCGTTGACCAGCCGCGCCAAGCTGCTCATGGGCGTCGAGGCGACCGCCGCCCTGCTCACGTCCCTGCTGCTGATCGCGCGTGCCGTCGGCTCGCTCGGTGGTGGCGGCGGCGGCTGATCGTCAGCCGGCGGCGCGGCCGACCTCGTGGCGTCGTCGCGGGTGCGAGCACGCGGTCGGGATGACGATGACCGGTGCGTCCTGGCGGCGCAACAGGCGTTGAGGGACTGATCCGGTGAGACCGCGGCGCAGCCGTGCCCACCAGCCGGAGGTGTCGGCGCCCACGACGATCGCCATCGGCCGCACGTCGCAGGCCAGTCGCACCAACGCGGTCGACGGCACGCCTGCGCGGCAGACGACCGTCCAGGACACCGTCTCGTCGAGCAGCGCCTCGCACAGGTCGGGGACGAGCCCGGCGAGCACGTCCTCCTCGGTGATCGCGGCGCAGAGGGCGGCGCCCTCCGGGGTGAAGGCGGCCGGCCGGTCGAGGATGTGGGCGATCAGCAGTTCGGTGCCGGCCACGCGGGCCAGGCGGGCAGCGGCGCGCACCACGGCGGCGGTGCCGGGGCCGCCGTCGACACCCGCGAGCACCGGCTCGGGACCGGCTGTGCTCGCGGCGTCCATGATCGACCTCACCGACTTGGTTGCTGAGATCAACCATACTCCCGTTCGGCCTGCGGGCCGGTGATCCGATTCACCGCGGCCTCGTCGCGACTGCGGGAAGATGGAACCGTGAGCCTCGACCCCGAAGAGCTGTTCGACCTCGACGCCGATCGCCCCGACCTGCAGGGGGCGGTGCTGCTGCACCTGCTCGACGGCTTCGTCGACGCGGGCGGTGCCGTGCAGCTGGCCCGGGCCGCCCTGCTCGCGGGCGACGCGCCGATCGTCGCGCGTTTCGATGTCGACCAGCTCTACGACTACCGCGCCCGCCGGCCGCTGATGCGCTTCGACGTCGATCACTGGGCCGAGTACGCGACGCCCCAGCTCGCGCTGCACCTGCTGCACGACGGCGATGACGTGCCGTATCTCGTGCTCGCCGGTCCCGAGCCGGACGTGCAGTGGGAGCGCTACGTCGCCGCCGTCCGGCTGCTCGTCGAACGGCTCGGCGTGCGCCTGGTGATCGGGCTGAACGCGTTCCCGATGTCGGTGCCGCACACGCGCCCGACGCCGATCATCGTGCACGGGTCGCGCCGCGAGCTGTTCGCCGACTACCGCGCCTGGCTGGGCCAGATCGCGGTGCCGGCGAGCGCGACGCACCTGGTCGAGTTCCGGCTCGGCGAGGCGGGCATCGACACCCTCGGCATCGCCGCGCCGGTGCCGCCGTATCTCGCGCAGACCGAGTTCCCGGCGGCCGCGCTGGCGTTGTTGCGGGAGGTGTCGGCGCGGGGGCGGCTGCGGCTGGACACGACGGCGCTCGAGGAGGCCGAGCAGCTGAACCGGGTGGCGATCGACACCCAGGTGGCGGCGTCGGAGGAGCTGCAGACGCTGGTCGGTGCCCTCGAGCAGCAGTACGACGCGGCGGCCGCGCAGGCCGCGCTCGCGCTCGGCGACCTGCCGACGGCGGACGAGCGGGGCGGCGCGCGCGCCCCCAACCACCGCCCCCCGACCCCCCCCCCCCCCCCATCCCCCCACACCCCCCGCGGGG
>NZ_JBQCEE010000333.1:0-16912 GCF_051960575.1 Jatrophihabitans sp. | reverse complement strand
AGGGCGAGCGGGACGAGCAGACCGAGCGCGCCGGCGAGCAGGAAGGTGCCGCGGGGCCCGAGGGCGCTGGTGAGCAGTCCGCCGACGGCGAAGGCGGTGAGCGCGGTGCCCGAGGTGAGGCCGGCGAGCAGGGCGCCGACCCGCCCACGCTGGTCGGCGGGGGCGTGTCCCATCACCAGCGCGGCGACGGCGACGTTGAGCACCCCGTTGCCGACGCCGATCACCGCGCCGGTCGCCACGAGCCACGGCACCGAGGGCGCGAGCCCGCTCGTCACGAGGCCGGCCGCGAGCACGGTGGTGCCGACGACGGCGAGCCGGGCGAGCAGCGCGTCGCCACGGGCGCGCCCGGCCGCGAGCGCCCCGAGCAGCATCCCGATCGCGAAGGCCGACCCGGCGACGCCGTAGGCGACGGTCGACGCGTGCAGCACCTCGCGCACGAGGTAGACGTCGGCGACGTTCACCATCGCCGACAGCAGCACGAAGCTGCCGAGCAGGACGAACAGCGTCGCCAGCAGGGCGTCGGCGCGCACGATCGCCACCGCGCCGGTGCGGTCGGCGCCGGCCCCGCACGCGCCAGCCCGCCGCGTCCGCAGCAGCAGCGCGAGCCCGGCGACCGCGACGAAGCTCGCGGCGTCGACGAGCAGCGGCAGGCCGGTGCCCGCGGCGCCGACCAGCAGCCCGGCCAGCGGGGGAGCGGCGATGCCGGCCGTCGTCACACCCGCCTGCACCAGCCCGGCCGCCGCGGGCAGCTGCTCGCGCGACGCGGCGGTGGGCAGCAGGGCCTGCCAGGCGCCGCCGGTCACCGCCTGCCCCGCGCCGAGCAGGGCGACCAGCGCCAGCACCGCCGGCAGCCCGTCGGCCGCGGCCAGGCCGAGACAGGTCACCGCCTGGGCGAGCGTCGACCCGACGAGCAGGGTGCGGTTCTCGCGGCGGTCGAGCAGCCGCCCG
This sequence comes from Jatrophihabitans sp., assembly GCF_051960575.1. Classification (GTDB taxonomy): domain Bacteria; phylum Actinomycetota; class Actinomycetes; order Mycobacteriales; family Jatrophihabitantaceae; genus JBQCEE01. The sequence goes on along the minus strand of NZ_JBQCEE010000333.1, from coordinate 15,964 downwards.
GCCGGCGCGGCGAGTACCACCACCGGCAGCAGATTCGCCACGAGCAGCGCCGCGACGGCGGTCGCAGGCCGCCCTTCGTGCTGGAACCGCAGCAGCAGGGCGGTGACCGCGAGCTCGTCGCCCAACCACGACACCGACCGTGCCAGCGCGATGATGCGGACGTCGCGGGGCAGCAATCTGAAAGACATGTTTCGAAAGTAGTGCTTCAGAGCGCGACGGAGCAAGTAGGTTGATGGCGTGACTCCAGACGCCGAGGCCGCAGGCGGCCCGGTACGCCTCACGGATCCGGCCGCCATCCGGGCGCTCGCGCATCCCGCCCGGCTCGCCGTGATCGAGGAGCTGTACGCGGGCCGGGAGCTGACCGCCACCGAATGTGCGGCCGTCGCGGGGCTCAGTCCGAGCGCGATGAGCTACCACCTGCGCAGTCTTGAGCGGGCCGGCATCGTCGTCCGGGCCGAACCGACCGGCGACGGGCGTGAGCGTCCCTGGCGCGCGGCAGGCACCGAGCTCACCGTCGACTCGAGCGCCTCGACCCTCGCCCAGGCCGCCGGCAACGCGCTCACCGCGACGATGCTCGGACGCTTGGCGGCCGACCTGGAGGCGTGGTCGCGGCGCCGTCAGCAGCGGCCGGAGGCACCGCAGTGGCGGGGCTTCGGCGGCATCACCAACGGCACCTACTGGTTGCGTCCGGACGAGGCGCGGGCGATCGACGCGGTGTTGCGGCAGGCGGCCGAGCGCTACCGCGAGCGCGACCTCGGCGAGCGTCCGCCGGACGCCCGCCGCATGCGCATCACGACGTTCATGGTGCCGCTCGACGAGGCCGCGCAGCAGCAGCCCGGCGAGCCCCCGGCGGCCGTAGGGTCGCAGCATGACGACCCCGCTTGACCTGCCGACCGCCGACTGGTCGCCGTGGCTGACCGAGCGGGTGACCACCCGCCTCGAGGCCGCCCAGGCGACGCTCGCCCGGCTCAAGGACGGCACCCGGCGCACCACCACCGAGGTGCTCGAGCTCTGGAACGACGCCGACCTCGCGCTGCGCAACGCCGGCGCCACCACGGGCCTGCTCGCCGAGGTGCACCCCGACGACGCCGTGCGGTCCGCCGCCGAGCGGGCCGAGCAGGACGTGCAGCGCGTGGTCACCGAGCGCGGTCTCGACCGCGAGCTGTACGAGGTGCTGGCCGCGACGGTCGACGACGGGCTCGACCACGACGCCGCCCGGCTGCGCGAGCACATCCTGCGCGACTTCCGGCGCAGCGGCGTCAACCAGCCCGACGACGTGCGCACGCGCCTGCGCGAGATCGCGGACCGGCTCACCGCGCTCGGACAGGACTTCTCGCGTGCGATCCGTGAGGACGTGCGATCGGTGCGGCTGCGGCCCGAGCAGCTCGAGGGTCTGCCCGACGACTACCGCGCGGCGCACCCCGCCGCGGCCGACGGTCTGGTGACGATCACGACCGACTATCCCGACTACGTGCCGTTCCGCACCTTCGCCCGCGACGCCGACGCCCGCCGCGCGCTCACCGTCGAGTTCCTCAACCGCGCGTGGCCGGCGAACGACGCGACGCTCGGCGAGATGCTGCGGCTGCGCGACGAGCAGGCCGCCCTGCTCGGCTACGCGGGCTGGCCCGACTTCGACACCGAGGTCAAGATGATCGGCAGCGGCAAGGCGATCGCCGAGTTCATCGAGCGGTTGGCCGCGGCGGCCGAGGCGCCCGGGCGGCGTGACCACGACGTGCTGCTCGCGCGGCGCCGGCAGGACGAGCCCGCCGCCGAGGCCCTCGACAGCGCCGACTCGGCCTACTACAGCGAGCTGGTGCGCCGCGAGCACTTCGGCGTCGACGCCCAGGAGGTGCGCCGCTACTTCGATTTCCAGCGCGTGCGGCAGGGGCTGCTGGACGTCACCGGCCGGCTGTTCGGCGTCGAGTACGTCCCGCGTCCGGAGGCCCCGACCTGGCACCCCGACGTCGCCGTCTTCGACGTGGTGCAGGACGGCGAGGTGCGCGGCCGGATCCACCTCGACCTGCACCCGCGCGACGGCAAGTACAAGCACGCGGCGCAGTTCGACCTCGTGCCGGGCGTGCTCGGCCGCCAGCTGCCCGAGGGCGTGCTCGTGTGCAACTTCCCCCGCGGACGCATGGAGCACACCGACGTCGTCACGCTGTTCCACGAGTTCGGGCACCTGCTGCACCACGTGCTCGGCGGGCGCCAGCGCTTCGTCCGCTTCTCGGGTGTCGCGACCGAGTGGGACTTCGTCGAGGCGCCGTCGCAGATGCTCGAGGAGTGGGCGTGGGACGCCGACGTCCTGCGCACCTTCGCCCTGGACGACGCCGGCGAGCCGATCCCGCGCGACCTCGTCGAGCGCATGCGGGCGGCCAAGGAGTTCGGCCGCGGCCTCTACATCCGCACGCAGCTCTTCTACACGGTCGTCTCCTACCGGCTGCACGAGCGACCCGTCGCGACCGCCCCGGACGACCTGCTCGCCACCGTGCGCCGCGCGCAGCAGGAGTACGACCTGTTCCGCCACATCGACGGCACGCACTTCCACGCCTCGTTCGGGCACCTCGCGGGCTACACCTCGGCCTACTACACCTACGCGTGGAGCCTGGTGATCGCGAAGGACCTGTTCGCGCAGTTCGACCCGGCCGACCTGTTCGCCCCCGAGGTCGCCCGCCGCTACCGCGACGAGATCCTCGCGCGCGGCGGCTCCGACGACGCGGCAGTGCTGGTGCAGCGATTCCTCGGGCGCCCGTTCACCTTCGACGCCTTCGAGGCCTGGATGGACGCCGCACCCCTGCCGCCGTCCGGCGGGCCGGCCTGAACGCGGGCCGACCGATGACCCTCACCGCTGAACAGCAGCGGCGCGTGCGCCGGTCGGCGCTGCTGCTCGTGCTCGCCGGCGCCGTCGTGCAGCTCGTCCTCTCGGCCTACTACCTCGGCGTCGGGCACTCGCCCGCGCCGCACGCACTGCCGGTGGGCTACGTCGCCACCGACCAGACGGCCCCGCGGCTCGAGGCGCTCGTCGACCGGGGCGGCTCGTTCCACGCCCGGCGCTACGCCGACGACGCGTCGATGAGCGCCGCCATCAGAGTGCGGGCGATCTACGGCGGCGTCGACGTCGTCGATGTCGAGCACCCGCACCTGTTCGTGGCGAGCGCCGCGGGGCCCACGGCCTCGACCGCGATCCGCACGGCGTTCACCACCGTCGTCCAGCAGCAGGTCGGGCAACGGGTGCAGCAGCTGGTCGCCGCAGGCCGCCCCATCCCGCCCGCGACGCTCGCCGCGCTCACGGCATCGCCGACGGTGACCGACGTCGTGCCACTGCCGACGAGCGACCGGTCGGGCAGCTCGCTCGGCTTCCTGGTGCAGGCGCTCGCGCTCGGGGCGACCGTCGCGTCGCTCGGGCTCGGCCGCATCGGCGCGCTGACGAGGCCGTCGCTGCGCCGCGGCATCGGGCACGTCGGCGTCCTCGTCACCTACGGCGTCGTCTCGGCGGCCGCCGTGCTGTGGGCGGCGAGCTGGTTCGGCGTCATCCCCGGCGGTGCGGCGGGCCGGCTGTACCTCGACTTCGTGCTGCTGTCGCTCGCGGTCACCGCCTCGACCGCGGCGGCGGTCGCGCTCGTCGGGCCGGCCGGCGCGCTGCTCGGCACGCTCTACTTCACGCTCGGCGTGGTGGTGTCGGGGTCGAGCATCCTGCCCGAGTTCCTGCCGACGTGGGGGCGGATCGTCGGCCGGGTGCTGCCCACCGGCGCCGGCGTCACGGCGATCCGCGACAGCCTGTACTTCCCGGACGCGTCGAACACGCTCCCCCTGGTGGTGCTGGCCCTCTACGGCGGCGTCGGCATCGTCGTCGTCCTGGTCACCAACGCGCTCGCGAACCGCACGACCGCCGACTCGATCGCCGCCGAGCGTGAGGCCGAGCCGACGCCGTCGGCCTGAGCGTCGGCGCTCACCCCAGCGTCACGAGCACGCGGTCCTCGACCGGCTCGTAGCCGAGTGCGGCGTAGATCTTGTTCGACGTCGGGTTGGCGAGGTCGGTGAACAGCACGGGCACGCTGCCCTCGGCGAGGATGCTGCGGCTCGCCTCGGCGGTCACGCCGGAGGCGTAGCCGTGGCCTCGGTGCTCCGGCGGGGTGTAGACGGGGCCGATCCGGGCGCTGCCCTCGACCGAGGCGCGCCGCGCGGCCAGCGACACCGGTCGGCCGTCCGGGTCAAGCCAGAGGAAGCACCCGCCGCCCCGCACGAGCCGCTCGGCCGCGGCACGGGCTTCGTCCCGCCCGGCCGCGGCGACCTCGCGGTCGAAGGCCGCGTACCACTGCGCGACGAGGTCGCGGTGCTCGTCGGTCGCGACCACCACGGCGCCGCGCACCTCCGGCTCGACGAGCCGGTCGAGCCGGTACAGCCGGTCGTCGCGGCGTGCGGTCACCGCCTCGGGCGGCAGCAACTCGAGCAGCCGCTGCACCTCGCCGAGCACCCCGTTGACCGCGTGCACGCCGTCCGGGCGGCGCACGAGGTCGAGCACGCCGGCCGCCGCGTCACCGAGGCGGCCGGCGAGGATCACCGGACGGTTCGGCGCCGACCGCGCGGCCAGCCCGCCGTCCCAGACCGCGAGCCAGCCGCCCGGCCCGATCGTCGCTGCGACCGTGCCGAGCAGCGTGCCGCGCACGGGATCACGGCGCACCTCGTCGAGCAGCCGCGCGCGGACGGTGTCCGGGTCGGTGATCAGCTGCGGGGTCACGTCCCGATCCTCTCGCCCGGGCCGAGCCCGTTCGAACGCGTTCGTAGGATTCAGGGGTGACGGAAGCCCTGCCGCCCCAGTACGACCCCGCCGAGATCGAGCCGCCCCTGTACGAGCGGTGGGTCGAGCGGGGCTACTTCACGGCCGACAACACGAGCGGCAGGCCGCCGTGGTCGCTGGTGATCCCGCCGCCGAACGTCACGGGCAGCCTGCACATCGGGCACGCGCTCGAGCAGTCGATGATGGACGCCCTGTCGCGGCGCGAGCGCATGCGCGGCAAGGACGTGCTCTGGCTGCCCGGCATGGACCACGCGTCCATCGCGGTGCAGAACCTCGTCGAGCGGCACCTGGCCGAGACCGAGGGCAAGAGCCGCTTCGACTACGCCCGCGAGGACTTCATCGAGCGCGCGTGGGAGTGGAAGAACACGTACGGCGGCAAGATCCTCGGCCAGATGCGGCGGCTCGGCGACGGCGTCGACTGGTCGCGCGAGCGTTTCACCATGGACGAGCAGCTCAGCCGCGCCGTCCAGACGATCTTCAAGCGGCTCTACGACGACGACCTGATCTACCGCGCCGAGCGGATCATCAACTGGTGCCCGCGCGACCTCACCGCGCTGAGCGACGCCGAGGTCGACCACAGCGACGAGCCGGGCGAGCTCGTGTCGATCCGCTACGGCGACGGCGATGCCTCGATCGTGGTGGCGACGACGCGCGCCGAGACGATGCTCGGCGACACCGCCGTCGCGGTGCACCCGGACGACGAGCGCTACCAGCACCTCATCGGCACCGAGGTGCCGCTGCCGCTGACGAACCGGATGATCCCGATCGTGGCCGACGCGCACGTCGACCCGGCGTTCGGCACCGGCGCGGTGAAGGTGACGCCCGCGCACGACCCGAACGACTTCGAGATCGGCCGGCGGCACGACCTGCCGATGCCGACGATCATGGACGAGCGCGGCGTGATCACCGCCCCCGGCTCCTTCGCCGGCCTCGACCGGCTCGAGGCGCGCTCGGCCGTGGTCGCCGCGCTGCGCGAGGACGGCCGCATCGTCGCCGAGCAGCGGCCCTACGTCCACGCGGTCGGGCACTGCTCGCGCTGCGACACGATCATCGAGCCGCGGCTGTCGCTGCAGTGGTGGGTGCGCGTCGAGACGCTCGCGAAGGCCGCGGGCGACGCGGTGCGCGACGGCCGGGTGAAGATCGAGCCGGCGTCGATGCGCTCGCGCTACTTCCAGTGGGTCGACGGGCTGCGCGACTGGTGCATCAGCCGGCAGCTGTGGTGGGGCCACCGCATCCCGGTCTGGTACTCGCCCGACGGCGACGACCAGTGCTTCGGCCCGGACGAGACGCCGCCGCGCGGCTGGACCCAGGACGAGGACGTGCTCGACACGTGGTTCTCGTCCGCCCTCTGGCCGTTCTCGACCCTCGGCTGGCCCGAGTCGACGAAGGACCTCGAGCGGTACTACCCGACCACCGTGTTGGTCACCGGCTACGACATCCTCTTCTTCTGGGTCGTGCGCATGATGCTGTTCGGCCTGTACGCGATGGACGGCGAGGTGCCGTTCGAGACGGTGGTGCTGCACGGTCTCGTCCGCGACCAGTTCGGCAAGAAGATGAGCAAGTCGCGCGGCAACGTGGTCGACCCGCTCGAGTGGATCGACAAGTACGGCGCGGACGCGGTGCGCCTCTCGCTGCTGCAGGGCGCCAACCCCGGCGCCGACCAGGCGATCAACGAGGAGTGGGTGGTCGGCGCCCGCAACTTCGGCACGAAGCTCTGGAACGCCACGCGGTTCGCACTCATCAGCGGCGCGACCGTCGAGGGCGAGCTGCCGGCTTCGGTCACCGGGCCGGACGCGTGGATCCTGTCGCGCCTCGACGCGGTGATCGCGTCGGTGGACGAGTACTACGAGCAGTTCGAGTTCGCGAAGATCGCCGACACCCTCTACCACTTCGCCTGGGACGAGGTCTGCGACTGGTACATCGAGCTGGCGAAGCTGTCGCTCAACGGCCCGTCCGGCGACGTGACCCGGCGCGTGCTCGGGCACGTGCTCGACACGCTACTGCGGCTGCTGCACCCGATGATCCCGTTCGTCACCGAGCAGCTCTGGACGGCGCTGACCGGCGGCGAGTCGCTGGTGATCGCGTCGTGGCCGACCGCGGGCGGGCGGTCGGACGCCGAGGCCGAGCGGGCGGTGACCGCGCTGCAGGCGGTGGTGGTCGAGGGCCGGCGCTTCCGCAGCGATCAGGGCGTGAAGCCGTCGCAGCGGGTGCCCGCGCGCGTCACCGGTGTCGCCGACGAGGCGTCGGTGCGCTCGCTGCTGCGCCTGGACGAGCCGGGGGAGTCGTTCACCGCGACCGCGACGCTGGCCGTGCCGGGCGGTGGCTCGATCGAGCTCGACCTCTCGGGCACGATCGACGTCGCGGCCGAGCGGGCGCGGCTGACCAAGGACCTCGCGGCGGCCGAGAAGGAGCGGGCGGCCAACGGCGCCAAGCTCGGCAACGCCGAGTTCACCGGCAAGGCGCCGGAGGCGGTCATCGCGAAGGTGCGGGCCCGGCTCGAGACGGCCGAGGCCGACATCGCGCGCATCACGGCCGCGCTGGAGGCGCTGCCCGCGTCCTGAGATACCGCTTGTCCCCCGGCCCAGGCGTGTCGGAGGCCGCGAAACGACTGGGCGGGGGGACAAGCGGGCTCTCGGCGCTCACTAGATTGGACGCGTGGCGACCGAGGCGGAGAAGTACGCGAGCCTGCTGCGGCAGGTCGAGGCCGAGGTCACGGGCCGGTGGGGTGAGGGGCGCATCAACCCCACCACCGAGCGGATCGCCGCGCTGCTCGACCTGCTCGGCTCGCCGCAGCGGGCGTACCGGTCGATCCACCTCACCGGCACCAACGGCAAGACCTCGACCGCCCGCATGGTCGACGAGCTGCTGCGCGCCTTCGGCCTGCGCACCGGCCGGTTCACCAGCCCGCACCTGACGAAGATCACCGAGCGGATCGTCCTCGACGGCGCGCCCGTCAGCGACCGCGTCTTCGTCGAGGGCTACCGCGACATCGCGCCCTACATCGAGCTGGTCGACGGCCAGTTCGACCACCCGCTGTCGTTCTTCGAGGTGATGGTGGCGCTGACGTACGCGATCTTCGCCGACGCCCCGGTCGACGTCGCCGTCGTCGAGGTCGGCATGGGCGGCACCTGGGACGCCACCAACCAGATCGACGCCGAGGTGGCCGTGGTGACGCCGGTCGACCTCGACCACATGACCTACCTCGGCCCCGACGTCGGCACCATCGCGGCCGAGAAGGCCGGCATCATCAAGCCGGGCGCGACGGCGATCCTCGCCTCGCAGCAGGTGCCGGCGGCCGAGGCGCTGCTGCGCCGTGCCGTCGAGGTCGACGCCACCGTGGCGCGCGAGGGCCTCGAGTTCGGCGTGCTCGAACGCACCATCGCCGTCGGCGGCCAGGTGCTCACCATCCAGGGGCTCGGCGGCACCTACGACGAAGTGTTCCTGCCGCTGTTCGGCGCGCACCAGGCGCAGAACGCGGCGTGCGCGCTCGCCGCGGTCGAGGCGTTCTTCGGCGCGAGCGGCGCGACGGGCGCGCTGGACATCGAGGTGGTGCGCGAGGCCTTCGCCGCGGTGCGCTCGCCCGGCCGGCTCGAGGCACTGCGGTCGTCGCCGACGATCCTCGTCGACGCCGCGCACAACCCGCACGGCATGAAGGCGACCCTGGACGCGATCGCCGAGGGCTTCGACTTCCGGCGGCTCGTCGCCGTGGTCGGCGTGCTGGGCGACAAGGACGTCGAGGGCATGCTGGCGCTGCTCGAGCCGGTGGTCGCCGAGATCGTCGTCACGCAGAACTCGTCGTTGCGCTCGCTGGACGTCGACGAGCTCGCGCGCATCGCCGTCGAGGTGTTCGGGCCGGACCGTGTCGTGGTCGAGCCGCGACTCGACGACGCGATCGACGCGGCCGTGACCTCGGCCGAAGCGACCGAGGACGGGTACGCCTCGGGCACCGGCGTCCTGGTCACCGGCTCGGTCGTCACCGCCGGCGAGGCCCGCGTGCTGCTGGGCGCGGCACCGTGAGCGAGTGGATGCCGGGCGAGGGTCCGCCGGTGCCCGCCGACGAGGCGCCGGTCAAGCCGACGCCCGAGATGATCGCCGAGCGCGCCCGCCGCGCCGACCGTGCGACCCGTGGCGTGCTCGCCGGACTGCTCGTGCTCGAGGCGATCATCGTCCTGCTCGTGCCGCGGGCCATCGCCTTCACCACCGGCCTCGGCACCACGCGCACGGTCATCCTGATCGCGCTCGCCGTGCTGATGATCCTCGTCGCCGGCATCCAGCGCCGGCCGCGGGGCATCGCGATCGGCTCGGGCATGCAGGTGCTGTTCATCGCGACCGGCTTCTTCATCGCCACGATGTTCCTGGTGGGCGCGATCTTCCTGGCGATCTGGCTGCGCCTGCTGCAGCTGCGCGTCGAGCTGGTCGGCTCGCCGTCCGGCTGGCGAATGCTCGCCGGCTGACCTGAACATTCGGGGCGGATCTTCGGGGACGGGCGGGGTGTCCTAGGCTCGGGCGCGCCGACATCCGCCGCCCGGAGGACACCGTGACCGCACCGATCGAACGCACGCTCATCCTGGTGAAGCCGGACGGGGTGCGCCGCGGGCTGTCCGGCGAGGTGCTGCGCCGGGTCGAGGCCAAGGGCTACTCGCTGGTCGCGGTCGAGCTCCGCCGCGCGACGCCCGAGCTGCTCGCCGAGCACTACGCCGAGCACCGGGGCAAGCCGTTCTACGAGCCGCTCGTCGAGTTCATGCTCAGCGGGCCGGTGCTCGCGGTCGTGGCCGAGGGGCAGCGGGTGATCGAGGGGTTCCGCGCGCTGGCCGGCGCGACCGACCCGACCACCGCCGCGCCCGGGACGATCCGCGGCGACCTCGGCCGTGACTGGGGACTCAAGGTGGCGCAGAACCTCGTGCACGGCTCGGACGCGCCCGAGTCGGCCGCCCGTGAGATCGGGCTCTGGTTCCCGGGCCTGTGACTTCACCTCAGTAGTCACACCGGTCCCGCGCGTCGCAGCGCGGATCGGCTCGATCACGACCCTACGATCGCGTTGTTCGGCCTGCTTGCGCGATCTTTCGAAGGGTCCACCGTGACGTTCACGCCCCTGGCACGGCTCTCCCAGGTGTCCCAGCGGGGCGGCGAGCTGCTCGGAAGTGACCTCGCCATCGACCTCGGCACGGCCAACACCCTCGTCTATGCCCGCGGACGCGGCATCATGCTCAACGAGCCGTCGGTGGTCGCCGTCGACACCCAGGCCAACGCCGTCGTCGCCGTCGGTGCCGAGGCCAAGCGCATGATCGGCCGCACGCCCGGCCACATCAAGGCGGTGCGCCCGCTCAAGGACGGCGTCATCGCCGACTTCGACGTGACGTCCGAGATGCTGCGCTACTTCGTGCGCAAGGTGCTCAAGCGTCGCGGGGCGTTCACCGGCCCGCGCATCGTCGTCTGCGTGCCGTCGGGCATCACCGCCGTCGAGCAGCGCGCGGTCAGCGAGTCGGCGTACGCCGCCGGCGCCCGCCGCGTGCACATCATCAGCGAGCCGATGGCCGCGGCGATCGGGGCCGGCCTGCCGATCAACCAGCCGTCCGGCTCGATGATCGTCGACATCGGCGGCGGCACGACCGAGGTCGCCGTGCTGGCCCTCGGCGGCATCGTCGCCTCGACCAGCCTGCGCGTCGCGGGCAACGCGCTCGACTCGGCGATCGTCGAGCACGTGCGCGGCGAGATGGCCCTGCTCATCGGCGACCGCACGGCCGAGGAGCTGAAGATCTCGGTCGGCTCGGCGTTCCCGACCAACGGCCCGAAGAGCGCCGAGATCCGCGGCCGCGACGTCACCACCGGCCTGCCGCGCAACGTGACGATCTCGGCCGACGACCTGCGCCGGGCGATGGACCCCGTCCTGCACCGCATCATCGCCGCCGTGCGCGCCACCCTCGACCGCTGTCCGCCCGAGCTCGCCGGCGATCTCGTCACCCGCGGCATCGTGCTGACCGGTGGTGGCGCGCTGCTGCGCGGCCTGGACGCCCGACTGCAGCACGAGCTCGGCGTGCCGGTGCTGGTGGCCGACCGCCCGCTCGACTCGGTCGTGCTCGGCACGGCCACCGTCGTCGAGCACTTCGACCACCTGCAGAAGGTCGTCGTCGACGGTCACCGCCGGTAGCCCGATGCGGTCACGCAGGCGGGTCGGCAGCCTCCGCCGCCGACTCACGAGACGTCAGCGCGTCGCGGCCACGGTGCTCGCGGTCCTCGCGCGGGGCTTCATCACCCACGACCTCGGCGGTGGCAGCCTGCGCGGTGCCCACAGCGGCATGCGCGGCCTGCTCGGCGCCCTCTACCGCGGCACCGACGGCGCGCTCGGCCCGGTGCGCCGGTTCGTCGAGGGCGTGCCGCACGCCGGCAGCAACCAGGACACGATCGACCATCTGCGTGCCGAGAACGCGCAGCTGCGCGCGAAGCTGGCGGACGAGGCGACCGACCGCTCGACCGCGAAGCAGCTCGCCCGGCTGCAGCTCACCGCCGACCGCAACGACCGCAAGGTGCTGCCGGCCCGCGTGATCGCGCTCGGCCCCGGTGCAGGCTTCGACTGGACGGTCACCCTCGACGTCGGCGTCACGAGCGGCGTGCGGGTCGGCCAGACGGTCACCGACGGCCTCGGGCTCGTCGGCCGGGTGCTGCACGCCGACCAGGACACCAGTGTCGTGCTGCTCGCCGCCGACCCGGACTCGGGCGTCGGCGTGCGCGACGTGCGCACCGGCGAGACCGGCCTCGCGAAGGGCAGGGGCACCGACGGCTTCTCGGTGACGCCGCTGAAGCCCGGCTCGTCAATGCGGGTCGGGGACGTCATCGAGACCGGGCCGTCGGGTGCGTCCAGCTTCGTGGCGGGCATCCGGGTCGGGGTCGTCACGGCGGTGACGCCCGGCGGCGGCACGGCCGTCGCGAGCGTCCGGCCGACGGCCTCGCCGACCGCGCTCGACCTCGTCGGCATCATCCTCGACCCGGGCTCGGCCGGCGTGGCCCGGTCGGCGCTGACGCCGGTCGCCGACACGACGCCGTCCGACCACACGGGCACCGGCCCACGATGAGCGCCGCCACCGCTCGGGGTGCCGCGGCATGAACCGCGCGCGGTACCTCGCGGCCGGCACGGTCGCGCTCACGATCCTGCTGCTGCAGGCCACCCTCGTGACGCCGGTGGCGCACACGGTGCCGGTCAGCCTGCCCGCCGTGCTCGTCGCCGCCGTCGCGCTGCAGGACGGCGCCGGCACCGGGCTCACCTTCGGCTTCGTCGTGGGCCTGCTCGCCGACCTCGGCTCGCCCCACCCGGCCGGCGTGCTCGCGCTGGCCTACATGGCGGTCGGGCTGGTCTGCGGCACGGTGACGGCCTGGCACTCGATCCCGCGCGGCGCCCTGGTCTCGGGCGTGACCTGCGGTGCGGCGACGGCGGCGGCCACCGCGCTGCTCGCCGTGCTCGGCCGCAACGGCGCCTCGTTCGAGACCGCGGTGCTCACCGCCGTCCCGGCAGCGATCGTCGACGGCCTGCTGGCGCTGCTGCTCATCCCGCTCGCCCGGCGCTTCCTGCGCACCGACTCGCTGCGCGCGCCCGCGCCGGTGCTGAGCGAGCTGACGTCGATCAGGGCGGGAGGTGGCGTCCATGAGCAGTCTGTCTGACGCCCGCGGCCGCCGGCTCAGCATCGTGGTCGCGATGGTCTTCGCGATGATGCTCACCCTGATGGCCCGCCTGTACTGGGTGCAGGAGGGCGACCCGAACAAGCCGACGCAGACGGCGGACGCGACCCACGACGGCGTCGTCGTGGTGCCCGCCGCCCGCGGCATGATCGTCGACGCCAACGGCACGCCGCTGGTGACCAACACCGCCTACGAGGAGGTGCTGGTCGACCGCGACCTGCTGCTGCGGACGCCGCAGCAGGGTGCGCCGGTGATCGCCCGGCTGGCGAAGCTGCTGCACCGCAGCGCGACGCTGCTCACCAAGCAGATCACCCCGTGCTCGCCGACCGTGCCCGCGCCGTGCTGGACGGGAGAGCCGTACCAGCCGGTTCCCGTGCTGACCAAGGCCGGCCAGGACATCGTGCTCGCGATCGAGGAGCACGCCGAGCTCTTCCCGGGCGTCAGCGTGCAGACGGTGTCGCTGCCGACCTACCCGAACGGCGACCTCGCCGCGCACGTGCTCGGCTACACCGGCCAGATCACCGAGGCCGACAAGCAGGCCGACCCGAAGCTCAGCGACGCCGACACCATCGGCAAGAGCGGCCTCGAGGCCTCGTACGACCAGGCGCTGCGCGGCGTCGACGGCACGCAGATCATGAAGCTGAACCCGCAGGGCTACACGGTCGCGGCCGGGCCCGCGCAGCCCGGCACGCCCGGCGACACGCTGGTGACGAGCATCGATGCGAACCTGCAGAAGCTCGCCGAGCAGTCGATGGCGCAGCAGATCGCCGACAGCCGGAAGGCGGGCAAGCCGGCCACCGGCGCCGCGGTCGTGATCATGGACCCGAACACCGGACGCATCCTGGCGTCCGCCAGCTACCCGACCTACGACCCGCAGCAGTTCATCGGCGGCATCAGCGAGGCCGACTACCAGAAGCTGTTGAACCCGAGTGCGGGCACGCCGTTGCTCGACCGCGCCATCCAGGGTGCCTACGCGCCGGGGTCGACGTTCAAGCTCATCACCTCGTCGTCGCTGATCGCGCACCACGAGATCTCGCTCGACGGCGCCTATCCGTGCCCGGGTTCGCTGGCGGTCGACGGCCGGGTCAAGACCAACTACGACTCAGAGTCCTTCGGCCGCCCGCTGAGCCTCGCCGACGCCCTCGGCTACTCGTGCGACACGTTCTTCTACGCGCCGACGGCCGACGAGTACTACCGAGACCAGGCGCGCATCGACCGCGGCCTGAACGCGCAGGAGTTCCTGCAGCACATGGCCGCGTCGTACGGCGTGGGCACGGCGCCGGGCGTCGACCTGCCGGCCGCCGAGCAGGCGAGCGGCAGCTACGCCGACCGCGAGACCCGCCTCGTCCGCTGGCAGCAGAACAAGACGCAGTACTGCAAGGACGCCGCCACCGGGTTCCCGGGCAACCCGCAGAACGCCTACCTGACCGAGCTGGCGCGCGAGAACTGCACCGACGGCTGGCGCTACCGCGCCGGCGACAACGCCGACATGTCGATCGGCCAGGGCGAGACGACGATGTCGCCGCTGCAGCTGGCCGTCGCCTACTCGTCCGTGGTCAACGGCGGCACGATCTACGAGCCGACCTTCGGACGCGCCCTGCTCGACCAGGACGGCAAGGTCGTCAAGGAGATCACCCCGGTCGTGCGCAGCCACACGCCGGTCAGCCAGCGGTTCCGCAACTACTTCGTGAACTCGTTGAGCTTCAGCCGAGGCTGGGCCGTGTCGGGCGCCTTCGCCTACATCGGCTCGCCGTACCAGAACCAGATCGGTGGCAAGACCGGCACCGCCGAGGTCGAGGGCAAGCTCGACACGTCCTGGCTCGCGACGTGGGGCCCGACCTACCGCGACGCGAACGGTGCGATGAAGGCGAAGTTCGTGATGGTGGGCATGGTCGAGCAGGCCGGCACCGGTGCCACCGCGGCCGGCCCGATGCTCAAGCGCATCTGGGACGGCATCTTCGGCGTCGGCCAGAAGCCGGTCATCCCCGGCAAGGCGCCGGAGACGTCGATCCCGCATGTGGTCCTGACCCCGAAGGGCGGCACGCGATGACGCTCGCTCCCGAACGGCACGAGCCTGTCGAGACGCCGGCCCTCGCGGCCATCGACCGGCCGGTCGCGCCGACGCGGCCCCGGGCGCACGACCCGCAACAGCCGTTGTACCTGCCCGAGACGCTCGCGCCGCTCGAGCACCGCGTGCGCGAGTACGACCTGGTGCTCGCCGGCGCCGCGTTCGTCCTGTCGCTCATCGGTGCCGTGCTGGTCTGGTCGGCGACGCGGGGTGCGCAGCTGCGGGCGCACGCCGACCCGAACGCCTTCCTCTACCGACACCTGTTCAACCTCATCGTCACCGGTGGGCTGCTGTTCGCGGCGTCCCGCGTCAACGCTCGGCTACTGCGCATGATCGGGCCGGTCGTCTACGTCGGCAGCCTCATCGGGCTGCTCGCCGTCTTCGCGATCGGCTCGACGATCAACGGCGCCAAGGCCTGGATCGTGCTGCCCGGCGGCTTCGAGATCCAGCCGGCCGAGTTCACCAAGCTCGGCCTGGTGATCGGGCTGGCCGTGCTGTTCACCCAGCATCTGGGCGAGCGCGGGCACGACGGGCCGCCGGCGCGGCGCGAGATGCTCATCGCGATCAGCCTCATCGGCGTGCCGCTGTTGATGATCATGCTGCAGCCCGACCTCGGGTCGAGCCTGGTCGTCGCGTCGTCCGCCTTCGTCGTGCTCGTCGCCGCCGGCGTGCGCGCCCGCTGGACGCTCGGGCTGCTCGCCGCCGGCGTGCTCGCCACCATCGGCGTCTTCAAGAGCGGACTGCTCGCGAAGTACCAGGTCGACCGGCTCACCAGCTTCCTGCACCCGCACCACGACGTGCTCGGCGCCGCCTACACCGTCACGCAGGCCCACATCGCGATCGCGAACGGCGGCTGGTTCGGCTACGGGCTGTTCCACGGCCCGCAGACGAGCGGCGGGTTCGTGCCCGAGCAGCAGACCGACTTCGTCTACTCGGTGGCGGGCGAGGAGTTCGGCCTCGTGGGCGCCGGGCTGATCATCGTGCTGTTCGCCGTGCTCTGCTGGCGCGGCCTGCGCATCGCCCGCCACGCCGACCCCACCGGACGCCTGCTGGCGGTCGGGGTCGTCGGCTGGTTCGCCTTCCAGGCCTTCGAGAACATCGGCATGAACCTCGGGCTCACCCCGGTCACCGGCATCCCGCTGCCGTTCGTGTCCTACGGCGGGTCGTCGATGTTCGCCCAGGGCCTCGCCATCGGCCTGCTCGAGGCCGTGCACCGCCGCGCCTTCCGCTGAGCCCGTCGTCCCGCCTCGCTTCGCCTCGCCCCGCCCCGTCGGGTCCGGCCGGCTGGTCGGGTCCGGCCGGCTGGTCGCGTCCGTCGCGATCTTGTGCAGGACGCGCGTGGGACTGCGCGCGCCATGCACACGATCGCCGCAGCGATGTGGATCTTGTGCAGGACGTGCGTGCGATACCGCGCGCCATGCACAAGATCG
>NZ_JBQCEE010000332.1:0-8657 GCF_051960575.1 Jatrophihabitans sp. | reverse complement strand
CTTGCGTGCCGCCCCCGGGGCACAAGACCCCCCCGGCGCCCCTCAAGGAAGGCGCGCCGTGGGCGGCAACCGACCACGCCGCTCCGTCGTCTCGGGGACGCCCGGCGCCGGCCTCAGTGCGCGGCGTCCTCGCGGGCGTGCATGGGAAGGCGGAACACCAGCGCGAAGGCCAGGGCGATCGGCACCAGGCACGCCCAGACGGTCATGGCGAACGAGTGCGTGGCCAGGTGCCGCCCGAAGTCGGAGAAGAAGATCGTGCCGAGCACGGCCACGCCGAGGGCGGTCGAGAGCTGCTGCGTCGCCTCGAGCACGCCGCTGGCCGAGCCGACCTCGGGCAGCGCCACGCTCGACAGGATGAACTGGAACAGCTGGCTGATGCTGGCGCCGGCGCCCGCGCCGACGAGGAACAGTCCGGGCACGAGGTCCCAGCTCGAGACGGTGGACGCACCCGTGACGGTGAGTGCGAGCACCACGGCGCCGGCGGCGATGACGACCAGCCCCAGGTGCAGCACGTGCCGCCCGAGCCGGGCGACGACCACGGTGCCGCCGATCATCCCGGCCATCATGCCCAGCACCATCGGCAGCAGGGTGAGCCCGGCGTGCACCGGGGTCCAGCCCTCGCCGAGCTGGCCGAACAGCGAGACGCAGAGCAGCAGCCCGCCGAACGCACCGAAGAGGGCGAGCGCGACGGCGATGCCGCTGAGGTAGTGGCGGTTGCGCAGCAGCGACGGCTCGATGAGCGCGTCGGTGCGACGGCGCTGCTCCCAGCGCAGGAAGGCGAGCAGCAGCGCGAGCCCGGCGCCGAGCAGCACGAACGTCCAGGCCGGCCAGCCGTCGGGCTGCCCCTGGATGAGCGGGTAGATGATCGCCACGAGCGCCAGGCCGATGAGCCACACACCGGTGAGGTCGAGCTTCAGCCCCGAGTGGCTGGCGCCGCGCGGCAGGGCGCGCACCGCGAGCACGAACGACACCAGCCCGACCGGCACGTTGATCAGGAACACCAGCCGCCAGCCGGTGCCCCAGAGGTCGGCGTCCACCAGCACGCCGGCGAGGATCGGCGCGGCGATCATCGGCAGGCCCATCGCCGGCCCGAACAGCCCGGTGGCGCGGTCGAACTCGGTGTCGTCGAAGACCTCGCGCATGAGGCCGAAGCCCTGCGGGATCATCAGCGCGCCGAAGGCCCCCTGCAGCGCGCGGAAGGCGATGAGCGTGCCGATGTCCGGCGCCACCGCACACGCTGCGGAGAAGATCGTGAAACCGGCGGAGCCGACCAGGAACAGTGGCCGGCGGCCGAGGATGTCGCCGAGCCGGGCGCCCGCGATGAGCAGCACCGCGAAGGCGAGGGTGTAGCCGGCGCTGAGCCACTGCACGGTGTTGGCGCCGCCGCCGAGGTCGCGGTGGATCGCCGGGCTCGCGATGTTGACGATGGTGGCGTCGAGCAGATCCATGATGTTGGCGGCGAACACCACCGCGAAGACGATCCAGCGCAGCGGGTGGCGCGCCGGTGTCGAGGCTGTGGTCGCGTCGGTCGGGGACGCGTCGAGAGCGGTCATGGCAGCACCATCGCCGCGCGCGCTGGCACGGCGCGCACACGCCGCTGGCACGCGACGGGGCGAGCTGTCAGTCGATCAGCTGCAGCAGTGCCAGCCCGTATGCCTCCTCGGCGTCGGCGTGCTCGCTCACGCGAGTGCCGGTCGCGAGCTCGGTGACGACGCGCCAGCCGGTGTCCGTGCGCTCGAGCGAGCGGAAGGTGCCGCCGAGCGCCTCGCGCAGCTGCGTCTCGCGCGGCAGCCAGATCGCCTCGTCGGTGTCGACCGAGTCGAGCGCCCACTCGGTGGTGCCGTTGAAGCCGATCACCTGGCCGGACGGGTGGTCGTGCACCTCTATGGTCATGTCGCTGACGACGAAGACGTCGTCGTCCATGCCCCGGCCCGCGACGACGAACCGGTCGCCCGGCGCCGGCGACCAGCGCACGCCCGCCTCGCGCAGCCGCCGCGCAGTCGTCAGGGAGATCACGGCAGCATCCTGCCCGCTCTGGCGCCGCGCCACCACGCGCCGCTACGGTGCCGATCATGACGGTGAAACTGGTCGTGCTGTACACCCAGCCGGCGGACGCGGGCGACTTCGACGAGCACTACCTCGGCGTCCACGGCCCGTTGGTCGACAAGGTGCCCGGCCTGCAGCGCTGGGAGGGCGCGCGGTTCGTCGCGGCGGCCGACGGCGGCGAGCAGACCTACCACCGCATCGCCGAACTGTGGTTCGAGGACATGGACGCCCTGCAGGCTGCGCTCGGCTCGGCCGAGGGGCAGGCCACAGCGGGCGACTACCAGCAGATCGCGCCGCCCGGCTCGCGGATGTTCATCGCCGCCGTCGACTGAAGTCGACCTCAGTACACGTACCGCTCGAGGAAGTCGTTGCCGAACGTGCGGTCCGGGTCGAACCGGGCAGCCAACGCGGCGAACGCCGGCAACCGGTCGTAGCGCGAGCGCACCTCGTCCCGGTCGAGGAAGAACACCTTGCCCCAGTGCGGGCGCGGCGCGAACGGCCGCAGTACCTCCTCGACCGCGAGGCAGGCACGGCGGACGGCCTCGTCGCGGTTGTGCCAGGTGAAGTGCAGCGCGAACGAGTCACGTCCGCCCGCCATGCTCAGCCAGAGGTCGTCGCGCCGGATCGTGCGGATCTCCATCACCTGCAGCGCGTCGTCCAGGTCGAGCGCGAGCACGGCCTCGAGCGCGGCCGCCCCGTCGCGCGCGTCCACGAAGTACTCGGTCTGCTGCTCGTCACCGCTGCTCGGGGTGAAGCTGAGCCGGAAGTGCGGCAGCACCTCGAACCACGGACGCACCTCGCCGAGCTGCGGCGTCGCCGCCCGCGCGTCCTCGCCGGCCAGTGGGTGCTCGGGCGACGTCGCCGGCCGTGCGCCCCAGGCGGCACCGTCGACCGGCTCGGCGTCGGCGAGCGACTTCACGAAGATGCGCCCGATGACGTCGTGCGGCCCGGGATCGATGAAGAGGCTGACGCTGTACCCCGACGACATGACGGTGTCGAACTGCTCGAGCACGGTGGTCGTCGGCGCGTCCAGCCAGACCTGCTGGCGCATGGCGAAGGTCGGCTGCGTCGCGAGCGTCAGACGCGTGACCACGCCGAGTGCCCCGAGCCCGACCACCGCGCCGGCGAAGTCGTCGTCGCCGGCGCGCAGGTGCACCAGCTCGCCGTCGGCCCGCACCAGCTCGATGCCGCGCACCGCCGCCGCGAGACCGGGGGTGCCGACCCCCGACCCGTGCGTGCCCGTCGCGGCCGCGCCCGCCACCGAGATGTGCGGCAGCGACCCGAGGTTGTGCAGCGCGCGCCCGTGCCCGTGCAGCTGCTCGACGATGTCGCCGTAGCGGGCGCCCGCCGGCACGTCCACCGTGCCCGCGTCGTCGTCGAACTCGACAGGCCCGGTGATGCCGCGGACACTCACCAGGGCGGCGTCGCTGTCGGCGATGCGGCTGAACGAGTGGCCCGTGCCCAGCACGCGCAGCCGCGCCTGCGCGGCGACCACCGCCTGCAGCTCCTCCACCGTCCGTGGCTCGTGCAGGGTCGTCGTCGAGAAGGTCACGTTGCCGGACCAGTTCGTCAGCACTCGTCCATCTTGCAAGATCGCGGGTAGCGTGTCGGCGATGCAGTTCAGCCCCGAACTCCGCGAGGGCGTCGCGTCGGGCGCGATCACCGTGTCGGTGCGCCGCTGGCAGCGTCCGCAGGTGAAGGTCGGCGGCCGCTACCGCGTGGCGGACGCGACCATCGAGGTGGTCGCCGTCGAGCTGCTGCCCTTCGCGGCGATCACCGACGCGGACGTGCGGGCGAGCGGCGAGCCCGACCGCGAGACCCTGCGCCGACGGGCCGCGCACGCCGGGCCGATCGACGAGGACACCCTCGTCCACCGCATCGAGTTCCGCCGCGTGTGAGCCGGGGCCGCGATGCTGTCACATCCGCGCGCGCCCGCGCGTCATCATCGTGAGCCCGGCACGGGGTCGGGCCGACCAGCAGGAGGAACCATGTCCTACGTCGTCGACTTCGTCACGGTGAGCACCGTCGGTCTGGAATCGTCCCCCCACGCCGAGGCGCTCGCCGGGCTGCGCGCGAACGAGGCCCGCTACTACAAGAACAAGTACGACCACACCTTCACGACCGTGCCGGCCGAGGACGACCCGGCGACACTCGACTGGATCCACCACATCCTCAAGGCCGAGCGCGACCTCGCGATCGCGTCGCGACCGCTCGAGGTGAGCTCGTTCGAGGTCGACGGCATCCGGATGGCGTACGTGTTCTACGAGTCGGGACTGTCGATCAACGTCATGTACACGTCCGCGGACGCGGGCAAGCGCGCCGTCGGCTTCAAGCTCTGCGACGGCATGGAGGTCCCGGCCGAACTCGCCGACCGCTTCAAGTTCGCCCGGCAGAAGTCGAAGCTCGCGGGCACCATCCGCGGTTCGTTCTTCGTGATCAAGGACGAGTACTGACACGCCGCGTCTTGTGTCGGGCGCGTGAACGGAATATGTTCGCGGGGTCTACAAATCACGGCACCACTCGCGGAGGCTCCCCGTGGCACCCACCCCGACCAAGGCAGACCGGTTCACCTTCGGGCTCTGGACCGTCGGCTGGACGGCGCGTGACCCCTTCGGCGACGCCACGCGCGAGGCGCTCGACCCGGTCGAGTCGGTGCACCGCCTCGCGGAGCTCGGCGCCGCCGGCGTCACCTTCCACGACGACGACCTGATCCCGTTCGGCTCGTCCGACAGCGACCGCGAGAAGCACATCAGCCGGTTCAAGGACGCTCTGGCCGAGACCGGGCTGACCGTGCCGATGATGACGACGAACCTCTTCACCCACCCCGTGTTCAAGGACGGCGGGTTCACCAGCAACGACCGTTCGGTGCGCCGGTTCGCCCTGCGCAAGGTCATGCGCAACCTCGACCTCGCGGCGGAACTGGGGGCGAAGACCTACGTCTTCTGGGGCGGCCGCGAGGGCGCCGAGTACGACGGCGCGAAGGACATCCAGGCCGCGCTCGACCGCTACCGCGAGGGCATCGACGCGCTCGCCGGCTACGTCAAGGAGCAGGGCTACGGCATCCGCTTCGCGATCGAGCCGAAGCCGAACGAGCCGCGCGGCGACATCCTGCTGCCGACGGTGGGGCATGCCCTCGCCTTCATCGCCGAGCTCGAGCACGGCGACATCGTGGGCGTGAACCCCGAGGTCGGGCACGAGCAGATGGCCGGGCTGAACTTCGCCGCCGGCATCGCGCAGGCACTGTGGGCGGGCAAGCTGTTCCACATCGACCTCAACGGCCAGCGCGGCATCAAGTTCGACCAGGATCTCGTCTTCGGCCACGGCGACCTGCTCAACGCCTTCTTCCTGGTCGACCTGCTCGAGCACGGCGCGCCCGGCGGCGGGCCGGCGTACGCCGGCCCCCGGCACTTCGATTACAAGCCCTCGCGCACCGAGGACATCGGCGGCGTCTGGGAGTCGGCGAAGGCGTGTATGCGGATGTACCTGCTGCTCAAGGAGCGCGCCGACGCCTACCGGGCCGACCCGGAGGTGCAGGCCGCGCTCGCCGAGTCGGGCGTGCCCACGCTCGCGGAGCCGACGCTGGCCCCGGGCGAGACCCTGGCCGACCTGCGCAAGGACACCGGCGCGTACGAGGACTTCGACCCCGACGCCGCCGGCCGCCGCGGGTTCGGGTTCGTGCGGCTGAACCAGCTCGCCGTCGACCACCTGCTCGGCGCTCGCTGACGATGCCGTTGGTCGCGGGCGTCGACTCGTCGACGCAGTCGTGCAAGGTCGTCGTGCGCGACGCCGACACCGGTGAGCTCGTGCGGCACGGCTCGGCGCCGCACCCGCCGGGCACGAGCGTCGCCCCGGCGGCCTGGGAGGCCGCGTTCCACGAGGCGGCCGCCGCGGCCGGCGGTCTCGACGACGTCGCCGCGATCGCCGTCGCCGGCCAGCAGCACGGCATGGTGTGCCTGGACGAGCGGGGCGAGGTGGTGCGCGACGCCCTCCTCTGGAACGACCTGCGCTCGGCGCCCGACGCCCTCGACCTCATCGCCGAACTGGCGGGCGGCGCGCAGGCCTGGGCGGACGCCACCGGCTCCGTGCCGGTCGCGTCGTTCACCGTCACCAAGCTGCGCTGGCTCGCCCGGTCCGAACCGGACAACGCGGCGCGCACGGCGGCGGTCTGCCTCCCCCACGACTGGCTGAGCTGGCGCCTCGGCGGCGCCGACGGCCTCGGCGCCCTCGCGACCGACCGCAGTGACGCCAGCGGCACGCTGTACTGGTCGCCCGCCGAGGGGCGCTACCGCACCGATCTGCTCGAGCTGGCCTTCGGTCGCTCGCCCGTCGTGCCGACGGTCGCCGCGCCGGCCGCCACCATCGGCCGCACCGCCGGCGGCGCGCTGATCGGCGCGGGCACCGGCGACAACGCCGGCGCGGCACTCGGGCTCGGCGCCGTCCCGGGCGACGTCGTCTTCTCGATCGGCACCTCCGGCGTGCTGTGCGCGGTGAGCGAGACGCCCACCGGCGACGCCACCGGCGACGTCGCCGGGTTCGCCGACGCCACCGGACGCTTCCTGCCGCTCGTCTGCACGCTGAACGCGGCGCGCGTCCTCGACGTCACCGCGCGACTGCTCGGCGTCGGTCTCGAGGATTTGTCCGATCTGGCCCTGTCCGCGCCGGCCGGCGCGGACGGACTCGTGCTCGTGCCCTACCTCGACGGCGAGCGCACACCCAATCGTCCGGACGCGACTGGAGCGCTGCACGGGGTGCGCACCGACAACCTGACGCCCGCCACGGTGGCTCGGGCGGCGGTCGAGGGTTTGTTGTCGGGGCTCGCCGACGGGCTCGCGGCGCTGCGCCGCTGCGGGGTGCCGGTCGAGCGGGCGGTGCTGGTCGGGGGCGGTGCGCGGTCGGCGGCGGTGCAGCGGATCGCCCCGAGTGTCCTCGGGCTGCCGGTGTTCGTGCCCCCGCCGGGTGAGTACGTCGCCGACGGGGCGGCACGCCAGGCGGCGTGGGCGCTGGCCGGCGGGGACGAAGCTCCCGATTGGAAGGGACATTCGTCCGGCGAGACGTTCGATCCGACTGATCAGCACCTGTACGGCGACCTCCGCAAGCGTTACCGGACGGCTACCGACCACGTCATCGCGCGGGACTTGAACAAATCTAGGTAACGGGTTGGTATCGGTGATGTGTCCTAGACCTCACCACGCGATATGTTCGCGCACGCAACATTCAGATGGGCGATTGTTCGACCGCAGGGGTAGGGCAGCGCTCAACGAACCGGGGAAAGGCGATCTGCGCATGCGCAAGACGACCGTCACGATCGCTGCCGTCGGGAGCGCGCTCATCGCGCTCACCGCGTGCAGCTCGAGTGGCAGCAACAACACGGGCAGCTCGAACACTGCGTCCACGCCCGCCGCATCGACCCCGGCCTCGACGCCGGCGTCCACGCCCGCCTCGACACCCGCCTCCTCCGCGCCCGCCTCAGGCGGCAACGTCGACGGCAAGGGCACCAAGGTCGGCATCCTCCTGCCGGACACCACGTCGTCGCCGCGGTGGGTCACCGCAGACCCGACCGCGCTCGCGGCCGCCTGCAAGCAGTACAACCTCACCTGCGACATCAAGAACGCCAACGGCGACCCGAAGACGATGACCTCGATCGCCCAGCAGATGGAGGGCGACGGCGTCAAGGCGCTCGTCGTCGTCAACCTCGACCAGGCGTCCGGCGCGGCGATCGAGAAGAACGCGGCCAAGGCCGGCGTCATCCCGGTCGACTACGACCGGCTCACCCCGGGCGGCGGCGCGGCGGTCTACGTCTCGTTCGACAACGTCAAGGTCGGCGAGGTGCAGGGCACGGCCCTCACCCAGTGCCCGCAGGTCAAGGGCCAGTCGTCGGTCAAGTATGTCGACATCGACGGTGCGCCGACCGACAACAACGCGCTGCTGTTCGCGCAGGGCTACGACAAGGTCCTGGGCAGCACCCCGGGCTGGACGCGTGTCGCCAAGCAGACCGGCAACTGGGACGGCCCGACCGCGGGCAAGGTCTTCAACAAGATGCTGGGTGACAACCCGGGCATCAAGGCCGTCATGGTCGCCAACGACACGATGGCGCAGGCCGTCATCACCGACCTGAAGTCGCAGAACCTGGTCGGCAAGGTGGCCGTCAGCGGTCAGGACGCGACCGCCGGTGGTCTGCAGAACATCATGTCCGGCTCGCAGTGCTTCACGATCTACAAGCCGTCCGCCCTCGAGGCCTTCCCGGCCATGAAGGCGGTGGCGCAGCTGGTCACCGGCGCGACGCCCGAGACCAACGGCACCGTGAAGGACCCGACCACGGGCAACGAGGTCCCCTCGATCCTGGCCACGCCGGTCGCCATCACCCAGGCGAACGTCGCCCAGCCGATCAACGACGGCTACACGCCGAAGGCCTCGGTCTGCACCGGCCAGTACGCCTCGCTGTGCACGAAGTTCGGCGTCAAGTAACGACGCCGAAGCACCACCCGTGACCACTGGTCACACCGCTTGACCGTGACCTCCGGTCACACCGCTTGACCGTGACCTCCGGTCACACCGGGGTCGGTCGCCGCCGCTGCGGCGGCCGACCCCACCCTCTTGCCACCGCTCCGAGC
>NZ_JBQCEE010000331.1:0-6617 GCF_051960575.1 Jatrophihabitans sp. | reverse complement strand
CGCTGCTGGTCCCAGACCAGGGCGATCAGCACCATGGCCGCGAAGATGATCAGCCAGACGGTGCCCGCGTTGTTGTAGTGCGTCGCGGTGATCATCAGGACCAGGATGATGATCACGACGATGCCGCCGACGCGCGAGAACGGGCCCCACTCGCCGTGCCAGCCCCACATCTTGGGGTCCTCGTCCGGGTGGTCGTGCGCGTAGTCCGCGGGGACGTTGATGTCGTCTCGTTCGCTGTCCGGCTTGAGCGGCACGATCAGGCTCCTCGCGGGGGTCGTTCGTCGGTCGTCGTCATTGTGTCACTACCCGCGTGACGTGCCGTGCGGCGCCCGTGTCGGCGTCCGGATCGTGGCGGACGCCTCGTTACCGTGGTGGCCATGCGCATCACCGGGACCGGCCACGCCGGCGTGTTCGTCGAGACGGCCCACGGCACGATCCTGACCGATCCCTGGGTGAACCCGGCGTACTTCGGGTCGTGGTTCCCGTTCCCGGACAACTCGCAACTCGACTGGGACCGGTTCGGCGATGCCGACTACCTGTTCGTGTCGCACCTGCACCGCGACCACTTCGACCCCGACTTCCTGCGCAAGCGGATCTCGAAGCGCGCGACCGTCCTGCTGCCCGAGTACCCGACCTCGGAACTCGAGGACGCGCTGCGCGACCTCGGCTTCTCGTCGTTCGTGAAGCCCGCGACGAACGAGGTCGTGACGGTCGACGGGCTCGAGATCATGATCCAGGCGCTGACGTCGCCGACCGACGGCCCGATCGGCGACTCGTCGCTCTGGGTGCACGACGGCACGCACCGGCTGCTGAACCAGAACGACGCGCGGCCCTCGGAGCTCGAGCTGTTCAAGTCGCTCGGCCACGTCGACGCCTACCTCGTGCAATTCTCGGGCGCGATCTGGTTCCCGATGGTCTACGAGCTGCCGGCGAAGGCGAAGTCGGCGCTGGGCCTGTCGAAGCGCGAGCGGCAGTTCGACCGCACCCTGCGCTATATCGAGGAGCTCGGCGCCTCGTTCGTCTTCCCGACCGCCGGACCGCCCTGCTTCCTGGACGCAGAGCTGTGGGGCTTCAACGACATCTTCGGCGACGAGTCGAACATCTTCCCCGACCAGACGGTGTACATCGAGTGGCTGCGGACGAAGGGCCACGACGAGGCGCGGCTGCTGCTGCCCGGCACACGCGTCGACCTCGACGAGGACGGCGTGCCCGAGCACCACCCGTACGACCCGGCCAGCATCTACGCGTCCACCGAGACCAAGACGGCCTATTTGCGCGACATGCAGGCCCGGCGGCAGCCCGAGGTCGAGGCGGCGAAGGCGACGTGGCCGCACCCCGAGGTCGACGTGCTCGCCGCCATCACCGAGTGGTTCACCCCGCTGCTCGCCGAGGCCGACCACATCGCCACCGGCATCGACGGCGGCGTGCGGCTCACCGCCGAGGACTCCGAGCGCGGCGACGTCGACATCCTCATCGACTTCGTCTCGCGGTCGGTGCGGGCCTACGACGGGTCGAAGGTGCGCTACCGGTTCCGCACGCGGCGGGCGTACCTCGAGCAGTTGATCGCCGAGCACGAGATCGACTGGGTGAACTCGCTGTTCCTGTCCTGCCGGTTCTCGGCGCAGCGCATCGGCCCGTACAACGAGTTCATCTACGTCTTCTTCAAGTGCCTCTCGGAGGAGCGGCTGAACTACGCCGAGGGCTGGTTCGCCGAGCAGAACGCCGCCGAGGCCGCCGAGACGGTGACGCTCGGGGAGTGGGACGTCCAGCGTCGCTGCCCGCACCTCAAGGCCGACCTCTCGCGCTTCGGCTCGATCGACGACGGCGTGCTCACCTGCCAGATGCACGGCTGGAAGTGGCGGCTCTCGGACGGCAAGTGCCTCACCTCCGTCGGCCACGATCTCCGCTGCGCCCCGGCCGGCTCGTCGGTGCCTGCTGGCGCGCAGGTGGCGCATGCCGAGGGCGCCGACGAGCGCGGCCAGCATGAGATGGAGGAGGACGCCCCGGCGTCCAGATGATCACGCACTGAGGCACACCCTGGTGTGCTTGCGTGCGTGATCATCGCGCTGTCCACAGGGGTCCGCGCTCGTCCACCGTTCGCGGCAGGCTGCCGGCGTGTCCTCGCCCGACTGGCTCGACGACGTCGTCCCGCTGCCCGATCCCACCGCGCTGCCTCGGATCCTGAGCTGGGACGGTGCGCTCGCGCTCGGGCTCACGCGTCGCGCGATCCAGCACCGGGTGACGACGGGCCGCTGGCGACGCGTCCTGCCTCGTACCTATCTCACCGTCGACACGATGACCTGGTCGGACCGCCAGGCGGCGGCAACGACCTTCGCCGGAGCGGATGCGCTGCTGACGGGTGCGGCCGCCCTCGCCGACGACGGTCTGCGCAGCGTCGCACGTCCGTCAGTCCTCCTGATGCTCGTGCCGTACGGCAGGGCGCCGAGATCGACCGGTTTCGTCCGCGTCCGCCGCGTCGAACGGATGCCCGCCCGCGCGCTGCTGCCTGGGCCGGCTCGGGTTGCGCCGGCCCGTGCGGTCACCGATCTCGCCGTGGAGACGCGACGACTGGACGACGTGCGCACGCTCGTGTCGCAGGCAGTGCGCGCGCGACTGTGCACGATCGAGGAACTCGCGCTCTAGTTGCAGCATGCGCCGAGGCGAGGGAGCGCGTTCCTCCGTCAGTCGATCGACGAGGTCGGTGGCGGCGCATGGTCGGCGCCCGAGGCGCGCGCCGCCACGCTGTTGAAGGCTGCGGGAGTGCCGCGCTTCGAGCAGAATTGGGAGATCAGACTGCCCAGCGGCCGTACCGTCATCGCCGATTTCTGCTGGCCTGAGTTGCGAGCCGTGCTGGAGATCGACAGCGTCGAGCACCACGCGGGCGTGGTCGAACGGGAGCGGGACGATGACCGTCACCTCGAACTCGAGACGCTCGGGTACAGCGTCATCCACCGCTCGCCGCGCTTCGTGATCCGTGAGCCCGGACGCTTCGTCGACGGCGTCGCGGCCTGGCTCGCGGCGCGCGCCGCGGTACTCGGCTGATGATCACGCGCTCAGGCACACCAGGGTGTGCATGAGTGCGTGATCATCGGGTCCGAGATCGAGCGGCATGGGCGCACCTAGACTGTGCCGCGTCACGGGGCCGGCGTACTCCAACGGCAGAGAGGCTGGTCTTAGGAACCAGACAGTGCGGGTTCGAATCCCGCCGCCGGCACTGAATTCACTCGAGGCCGAGGTCGCGGCGGAGCTTGGCGACGTGGCCGGTGGCCTTGACGTTGTACTGCGCCAACTCGACCTTGCCCTCCTCGTCCACGACGACGGTCGAGCGGATGACGCCGGTGACCGTCTTGCCGTACATCGTCTTCTCGCCCCAAGCGCCGTAGGCATCGAGCGTGGACTTCGCGGTGTCCGAGAGCAGCGGGAAGTTGACCGAGTCGCGGTCGCGGAACTTGGCGAGCTTCTCCGGCTTGTCCGGCGAGATGCCGAGCACGGCGTAGCCGGCGGCGGCGAGCGACTGCAGCGAGTCGCGGAAGTCGCACGCCTGCGTCGTACAGCCCGGGGTCATGGCGGCCGGGTAGTAGTAGACGATCACCTTTCGGCCGCGGTAGTCGGCCAGCGAGACGTCCGTGCCGTCGGCGTCGGGCAGCGTGAAGTCGGGTGCGGGTTCGCCCTGGGTCAGTCGCGTCACGCCGCCACGCTACCGAGCGCGGCGGCCGACACAACCGCCCACTAGGCTGGCGCGCAACACACGGCGAGCACGACAGCGAGGGGGCCGACGGTGACCGACGGACGCAGTGCCGACGAGATCCAGCGCGACATCGAGACGTCGCGCGCGGCCTTGGCCGAGGCGGTCGACGAGCTGGTCTACCGCACCAACCCGAAGCGGGTCGTCGAGAAGACCAAGACCAGCCTGCGTGAGAAGGCGCAGACGCCCGAGGGCAAGGCCGTCATCTACGGCGTGGGCGCGGTCGTCGGCCTGCTGATCCTGCGACGACTGTTCAGGTAGCGCCATCGCCAGCGTCGTCCTGCTGCTGACGTGCGCCGACCAGCCGGGGTTGGTGCACGCCGTCGCCGATTTCGTGCTCGGCATCGGCGGCAACATCGTGCACGCCGAGCAGCACATCGACCCCGAGGCCGGCGTCTTCTTCCAGCGGGTCGAGTTCACCTGTGCCCATCCCGACGTCGCGACGATCGAGGCGGCGTTCGCGCCGACGGCTGCCCGGTTCGGCATGCACGCCCAGGTCAACCGCAGCGACGAGCGCCCGCGCATCGCCGTCCTCGCCTCGACCCAGCCGCACTGCCTCGCCGACCTGCTGGCGCGCACGAGCTCGGGCGAGCTGGCCGCCGACATCGTCGCCGTGATCAGCAACCATCCCGACCATGCCGCGCTCGCCGCGTTCCACGGCGTGCCGTACCACCACCTGCCGGTCACCCGTGACACCCGCGAGCAGCAGGAGCGGCAGGTGCTCGAGGTGCTCGCGTCCGCGCAGGTCGATCTCGTGGTGCTGGCGCGCTACATGCAGATCCTGACGCCCCAGGTGCTCGACGCATACCCGACGCGGATCATCAACATCCACCACTCGTTCCTGCCGGCGTTCGTCGGCGCGCGGCCGTACCACCAGGCCCAGCAGCGCGGCGTGAAGCTGATCGGCGCCACCGCCCACTACGCCACGGCCGACCTGGACGAGGGCCCGATCATCGCCCAAGACGTGACCGCGGTGAGCCACCGGGACGCCGTCGACGACCTCGTGCGCAAGGGACGCGACCTCGAGGTCGTGGTGCTGGCGCGCGCCGTCCGGGCGCACGTCGAGCACCGCACGCTCGTCTTCGGCAACAAGACCGTCGTCTTCGGCTGAGGCGCACGGCCCGGCGAGGGGTCGCGGGCGAGGATCGCGGGTAGGTCCCCGTTACCCTTCGTCCGACGATTCGTCACCCGCCGTTCACCTGAGCGGCGCAGTCGACCGAGCCGAGGAGTGCCGTGGCCTTCCGCCTGACCCCGCGGGACAGCGCGTTCTACGCGATGTTCACCGAGTCCGGACGCAACGTGGCCGAGGCCGCCGACGTGCTGGCGGGTCTCCTCGAACCGAACGCCAACCGCGAGGCCGTCGCCAAGCAGCTGCGCGAGCGCGAGCACGCGGGCGACGCGGTCACCCACCGGATCATGCGGCAGCTCAACACCAGCTTCGTGACCCCGTTCGACCGCGAGGACATCTACCGGCTCGCGGGCGCCCTCGACGACGTGCTGGACGCGATCGAGGGGGCCGCCGACTTCATCGTGCTCGCCGACGTCGGCACGCTGCCGCCGCTCATGCACGACCAGATCCGGCTGCTGCAGCGTTCGGCCACGGAGACGGCGGAGGCGATGAGCCGGCTGGCCACCCTGCAGGACCTCGAGCCGTACTGGATCGAGGTGAACCGGCTCGAGAACGAGGCCGACCGCGTCTACCGCAAGCTGCTGTCGAAACTGTTCAGCGGCGACTACGACGCCCTGACGATGGTGAAGCTGCGCGAGGTCGCCGACGGGTTCGAGGAGGCCGCGGACGCGCTCGAGCACGTCGCGCACGCGGTCGAGACGATCGCGGTCAAGGAATCGTGAGCATCACCGCCCTGGTCGTCCTGATCATCGTCGTCGCGCTCGGGTTCGACTACACGAACGGCTTCAACGACTCGGCGAACGCCATCGCGACCTCGGTCTCGACCCGCGCGCTGACCCCGCGGATCGCGCTGGCCATGGCCGCGGTCTTCAACGTGGTCGGGGCGCTGGTGTCGACCGAGATCGCGAAGACGATCGGCAGCGGCATCATCGACCCGCCCAGCGGACGCAGCGGGCTGGTGCTCGTGCTCGCCGCGCTCGTCGGGGCGATCCTCTGGAACCTCGGCACGTGGTTCTTCGGCCTGCCCTCGTCGTCGTCACACGCCCTCATCGGCGGCCTCGTCGGAGCGGCGCTCGCGGCGTCCGAGACGGTGAAGTGGCAGGGGATCGTCGACAAGGTCGTCGTGCCGATGGTGGTCTCGCCGCTCGTCGGCTTCGTGCTGAGCTACCTGTTCATGCTCGTCGTGCTGTGGACCTTCCGGAAGGTGAACGCGCACCGCGCGCACAAAGGGTTCCGCTGGGCGCAGATCGCGTCGGCGGCCACCATGTCGTTCGGCCACGGCACGCAGGACGCGCAGAAGACGATGGGCGTCATCTTCGCGACGCTGGTCGTCTCCGGGCACCTGCAGCACAACGCCGGCATCCCGTTCTGGGTGATCATCGCCTCGGCCGCGGCCATCTCGCTCGGCACCTACAGCGGCGGCTGGCGCATCATGCGCACGCTCGGCCGGCGCATCTACTCGCTCACCCCGGTCAGCGGCTTCTCGGCGCAGACGGTCGCCAGCGGCGTCATGCTCGCCACCGCCCACTACGGCCTGCCGGTGTCGACCACCCACGTGATCTCGAGCTCGATCATGGGCGTCGGCGCCACGCGGCGGCTGTCGGCCGTGCGCTGGGGCGTGGCCGGCAACATCGTGATGGCCTGGATCCTGACCATCCCGGCGGCCGCCGCAGTGGCCGCGCTGGTGTTCAAGGCACTGCACCCGCTGCTCGGCTGAAGCGGACGGCGTCGCCCGGCCGCAGC
>NZ_JBQCEE010000330.1:0-6293 GCF_051960575.1 Jatrophihabitans sp. | reverse complement strand
ATTTCGCCGGAAGCAATGTTCTCTGTCGCTGATTGCTCGACCGGTGGCCGGGGAGACGGCCGCTGACATCGATCTCGCAGTGGTTCCGCCGTCCGACCTCGATGCGCTGGATGTACGTGCCGGCGACGAGGTCAGCCAGGGGTCTTCTCCGTGTATCGCGCGCCACGAAGTTGACACCGATCAGCTCGAACACCGCGCGGTCGTGATCATGACTCGGGAAGGAGGCGCAGACCACGCTCATCGGCACCGGCGTCGGCGTGCGCCACGCGGACAGACGTGATGTCCAGGAGCGCTGGGACAGCGGCCGACCGCCCGGCAAAGTGGGACAGGGCAGTCGGACGAAGGGTGGCCTCGCGCTTCGGGCTCATCGTGCTGACCTGGCCGTGCCCGTGCGCGGCGAGCACGTCGAGCAGCGCGACGACGGACTGACCCACCGTGAAGCGGGCCCCGGCCACCGCACGCTGTTCGGTCGACATCGGGCCTCGGTCCGCGGTCTCCCGCACGCCCCACGCGAGCGCTTCGGCGTTGTCGGGTTGGACGAGGAGGACCCCACCGCTGTCGGTCTCGGGCAGCCCACCGTCGTCGGACGCGACCACCCAGCACCCCGGATGCTGCGCCTCGATCGACACGATCCCGAACGTCTCGTGCCAGTACTGCGCGTTCGAGGGGACCACGACGATGTCATGCGCTGCCATCAGCTCCGCCATGTCGGCCGGCGTCCGCCGAGCGGGTACGACGACGCAGCCGGGATGTGCAGCCACAAGCTCGGCGATGATGCGTCCCTGCGGCTTGTCGGCCCCGGACGTCGTGATCGTGATCGACAGCGCAGGGTCCTCGGCGATGACGTCGACGTGCAGCATCGACAGCAGCGTGTAGATGCCCTTCTCCGGACTGAGCCTGCCCGCGTACAGCACGCGGGTCACCCCACGCTGGGGCGCGCGCCGGGGTTGATCGGCGAACGGCGGCTCGGCGAAGGGGTAGACGACGTGGACGGCTGCACGGTCGACCTCGAGGTAGTCCGACCACAGCCCGGCGGCGTACCGGCTCGTCGCGATGAGCACCCTGTCCCGCACGCTGTCGACCGCGAGCCGGCGATACCGCTCACGGATCGGCGGCGGATGGTGCAGGATCTGGAACGACGGACGCCTCGTCGCCACCGCGGCGATGTCGTTGACGAAGACGATCGTGCCGTCGAGGGCGGAGACGTCGTCCAGGCTCGCAACGGCCTGGAACGGGACGTCGTCGTACTCCGTACGGCCGTCGTCGACGCCGAGACCGATCGTGACCACCTGTGCCGCGACTCCACGCCTGTTGAGCTCGCGCACCTGACCAGTGGTGTAGTTCTCCGAACCGCCGGTACCGGCGGGCAACGGATTGCCGGGTGACCAGACGAACGAGATCATGCCGACCGGCAGATGCAGTTGCGGCCGGGCACGTGATCCTTCGTGGCGGCGCAATAGCGCCGTTCGACGGCGCTGTGTCCGAGTTCGCCGTGCGGGCAGCTGCTGCAGCGAAGCGGGTCGAGGGCGGGCGTCGCGGCGGCGGTCTCGCGCTCGGCGGTCACAGGAGCAACCCGTCCACATGCGCCGCAACCGGATCGGCGCCGGCGTGATCGAGCAGTTCGCGTGCGGAGCGGTGGTCGCCGATGCCGTCGAGCTCTGCCATGGCGCGGTCGACCGTCGCCTGGTCGGTGCCGGGCGGGAGCACCAGCAGGATGCCCCGTTTCCAGCCGGAGGAGTCGATCAGGGCGAGCTCGGCGGTGTCCTGCGAGTTGAAGCCGCCCAGCCGGACCGTCCTGTCGAGGATCGTCGTCCGCCGGACGACCGGAGCGTCCCAGCCCGCGATCGCGAAGCTGAGGCGGCGGACGGCGGGGTAACCAGCAGCCTCGACGGCGCTCACCAGCACTGGCAACTCGGCGACGAGGTCGAGCGACTGCGGCCACCACACGCCGTCGACGAAACGCTCGGTCTTGTCGAACGGACGCAACGCCAAGAATCGATCGTGGCGAGTTCGCTGCGGCACGTGCTCGGTCATCACAACATCCAGCCCCGCGCCAGAAGCCGACGCGTGTGGGATTCGATCGGCGGGACCGGTGCGACCTGAGCGGCGCAGGAAAAGCGACCTCGACAACTCCGACGGTAACACGCGGAGCGAGCACGACACCGGGTCTTCCCGGGCTTCGAGGCCTACGCTCGAACAGAGCGTGACGATGCGACGGAGACGAGGGGGCCCGGATGTCGAGGCTGCACTACGGACCGGAGTTGTCGTTCGACCTCGACCCCGAGACCGCACGGCAGGTCACTGAGACGATTGGTGCGCACGCCACCAGAGGCGGCTGGATCACCTTCCACGACCGGGGCGGCCGGTCCTGGTCGATCCTCGTAACGCCGGGCATCCCGATCTGGCTCGAGTCCGACCCCGCCGAGACCGTGGCCCCTGCCTGACCGTCCGCCCGTCACGCCGCAACCTCCGCCACGCAGGCGGATCCGGACCTTGGTCAACTCGGGTGCGTCGGCTCCGCGGCGCACTTCATCCGAACGCCGACAACTTTGACGTCACCGCCCGATCCGTCTGGTTGCTGCGAATCACAACCGAATCGGCTTTCATCACGAATGGTGCGTATGAGATCACCCCGCAGGTACCGAGTGTCGATCCTCCTTGCCGGCGTCGCCGGTCTGGCGATGCTGACGGCGTGCGGGTCCTCTGGAACAAGTGCCGGGAGCGCGGGTGGGTCTGGATCGACGTCGTCGGAGATGTCGATGTCCTCGAAGCCGGCCGTCACCGCGCCGAGTGGTTCGAACGCTGACGCATCGAGTGGTGCGGGTGTGCCGACGCCGGCGCCCATGATCACGATCAAGGACTTCGCCTATGGGGTCCCGGCGAGCGTCCGGCCGGGCTCGGTGGTCAGGGTGACGAACTCCGACCAAGTGGCGCACACCGTGACCGCGGATCAGGGCAGTGCGTTCGACGCAGCGGTTGACCCCGGCGGCAGCGCCACGTTCAAGGCTCCGAACAAGCCGGGTCGTTACAAGTTCCACTGCACCTATCACTCGAACATGCACGGCACGCTGGTCGTCCGATGAGCAGCGGGGCCGTCACCCGGGCAGCGCTGCTCGGCTGGGTGCTGCGGCTCGTGACGGCTGCTGGGTTGGTCGTCGATGCGGTCATCCACGCCGACCTCGCCGCAAGCCAGCCGCCGGGTGGAGGCATCAGTCAGACGCAACTGTTCTACGGCGAGACCGTCGTGTCGGGCTTGGCTGCTGTGTTGGTGCTCCTCATCGCCTCGAAGCTTGCGTACGCCTTCGCGTTCCTGGTCGCAGTCAGTGCGCTGGCCGCGGTGGTGCTTTCCCGGTACGTCGACATCGGCCCGGTCGGACCGTTGCCGGATCTCTACGAACCGTTTTGGTACGCGAGCAAGATCGCGACCGCACTGGCCGAAGCGGCCGCTGCAGTAGGGGCAGTCGTTGCCCTGCTGACGCAGTGGCGCACGCGCTCCAGGGGAAGCGGACCTGGAAGACGCGACACCGGCGTCGCGGTATCGATCACCACCCCCTGAACGTCGGCGTCGAGCCCGCCGGTGGTCCGACCGTCTGGGAACGAACGCGGGCCGGGGTCAGGTCCGGGGCCGCGAAACGTCCGAGGTGTGGAACCGAACGCATCCTTGGACGCGAAGTTTGTCCTGTATGACCCTTGTTGTCCGAAACCACCGGGCGGCGCTCTCGGAAGGACTGTCATGCACAAGTCACTACGTTGGACCGTGCCGCTCGCCGCGCTCGGCGTCGCCGGGCTCGGGCTCACCATGCCGGGCGCGGCGTCCGCTGCCACGTCGACCACCTACCAGGCCTCCCTGCAGCCGGTGGCGTTGAACACCCCGGCAGGGGCGGCCTCCGGATCGGTGACGCTCGCGCTCAGCGGCTCCACGGCGACGATCACCGAGCACGTGTCCGGGCTGGCACCGCAGCTGCCGTCGGACACGACGACCCTGAACGCGCTGGGGATCCCGAGCGCGTTCGCGGGTGCGCCGTTCCCACACGTGCAGCACATCCACATCAACGGTCAGAACGGCGGCTGCCCCACCTCGTCCGCCGACGCCAATCACGACGGGCTGATCACGGTCACCGAGGCGGCGGACAACTACGGCCCGATCGGCACCACCCTGTCGGTCAAGGGTGACACGAGCCCGAAGTCGGCCGCCGA
The DNA here is from genome assembly GCF_051960575.1 of Jatrophihabitans sp. Taxonomy (GTDB): domain Bacteria; phylum Actinomycetota; class Actinomycetes; order Mycobacteriales; family Jatrophihabitantaceae; genus JBQCEE01. Next base: position 2,096 of record NZ_JBQCEE010000330.1, on the reverse strand, counting down.
TGTCACCATCGCGCCCGGCGGCGGCAGCTTCACCTACCACCGCACCATCACGTTGGATCAGGCCACGTTGACCGCGTTGCAGAGCGGCAAGGCGGAGGTCGTGGTGCACGGGCTCAATCCGGCAAACGCCCCGAAGGCTTCGCTGACCACCGACAACTCCCTCGGCGTCACGCTGCCGGGCGCGAACAAGAAGGTCAAGGCGATCGCCACCGCGCCGGCCCTGTGCGGCGCACTCACCACCTCGCAGATGTCGGCCACCCCGGTCGGCAGCAGCCCGACCGGCGGCGGCAGCACCGCCGGCCTCGAGGACGGCGCCTTGCTCGGTGTCGGTGGTGGACTGATCCTGGCTGCGGGCGGCATCTTCGCGATGCGACGCCGCTACGCCCGCCAGAGCTGATCAACCCTGACCACGGTCACCAGCATCTGATGAACATCGAAGCCCGCGCCCGCCGCACCCGCCTGCTCGGGGGGGCGGGCGCGGTGCTGCTGCTCGCCGGCGTCCTCACCGTCGTCATTGCCCTGCGAGCGCAACGATCGGCCCCGCAACCACCTGCCTCGGCGGCCAGTCCGGTGAACGTGATCCCCACGGGGACAACACCCCCTCGACCACCCGCCGGCCCGACCGCGACGGTGCCGGGCCCGGGACAGCCGAACGGCCCGAGTTCCGGCAGCGGCGGGACACGTGGGCTGATCCTTCCCCGTTCACGTCCCGTCCGGCTGCAGATCGCGTCCATCGGCGTTGACAGCACGCTGCGCCAGATCGGGCTCAACAGTGCAGGCGAGATCGTCACGCCGCCGCTGGACAAGGACTCGCACGCCTACTGGCTCACCGTCTCACCCACCCCGGGCGAGCTCGGCCCGGCCACAATCATCGGTCACGTCGACTCGGCAGCCTTCGGACCAGGTGTGTTCTTCAAGCTCGGCGCCATGCGGCAACGCGCGAAGATCCTCATCACTCGCGCCGACGGCACCGTCGCCCTGTTCGAAGTCGAGCGGGTCGCCGAGTACAAGAAGAATGCCTTCCCCACCCAGCAGGTCTACGGCAACATCGACCACGCCGGACTTCGGCTCATCACCTGCGGCGGAGACTTCAACTCCTCCATCAGCAGCTACGACTCCAACATCGTCGTCTACGCCGCACTCGTCTCCGTCCGCAGTGTCTGACGAGTCAACTCGGTCCGCCAGTCTCTCTCTCAGACTCGCCCATGGTCCGACTGAGACCCTACCGGTGACGATTCTCCGCTACCGGTGCATCGGCTGCGGGCACGTGTGACGCCAAGACACGAGCAGAGCCGCCGAGGCCCCGAGCGCAACTCTCACGCCGCGCGTTGCGCGGGGCGTTGGACGCGCCAATCTGCTGGCGCCTCACCGTCGTCGGCGTCGACGAGCACTGCTGACGCCACACTCGCTGAGGCCTCGCGATCACGGACCCGTTCCATGTCGCCGCCCCGGCCGGCGAAGCGCTCGACCACTGCTAGCAACGATTGCAGCATGATGCCCTCGGCCGCAAAGGCGACCGCGCTCTACTGTCGCTGTGAGGGCTTCGAGCCGCTCATCACGAAGAGCAGAGGATTTTGACGAATCCGCTTCGGCGGCGGCCCGAGAACCTCGGCAGCCTAGGGGTTTTGCACAGCGCAGAAAGCAGCGGTGCTCATAATCTCCGGGTCGCGGGTTCGAGCCCCGCCCGCCCCACGAATCAGCCCTACGAAAGCGGTTGTAAACACTGGTTTTCATCGGCAGGCGTCGAGCGTTGGACTCACAGCGATCAAGGTTCGGGCGCTTCAACCAGCTTCCTTCGGATACCGCTGCGGCGTTGGCGTTGTCGTGGCACAACGCTCCAAGAGCATGGGATTGTGCCTGGCTGGCTCGCAAGCCGTGGCGAGGTCGATGACCGTCCCTGATGCCGCCCGGGCGTCGGAACACTCGCCGCGCACGGTGCTCGGCCTCTAAGTGCCCGGCGGACGTTGGCTGTCAACGGCCAAGTTGTGGTCCCCGCTGGTGGCCAACTGAAAGTCCCCACTCCTCGCGGGTGATCACTTCTTTTTCGAGGCGGTGTCTCCTCTCGTGCGGGCTTGTTTCATGCGGTAGCTGTCGCC
>NZ_JBQCEE010000329.1:0-4757 GCF_051960575.1 Jatrophihabitans sp. | reverse complement strand
TGCTGCGCGCGCAGCCCGACCTCAGCGTGGTGCTGGTGGAGGCCGAGATCGCCGGCTTCGGGGCGAGCGGCCGCAACGGCGGCTGGTGCTCGGCGCTCTTCCCCACGGGGACGGCCGCCCTGGCTGCACGCCACGGCCGTGCGGCCGCGCTCGACCTGCGGCGGGCGTTGATCGCGACCGTCGACGAGGTCGGCGCGGCGGCCGCCGCCGAGGGCATCGAGTGCGACTTCCGCAAGGGCGGCACCGTGACGCTGGCGCGCTCGGTCGCGCAGGCCCAGCGCTGCGAGCAGGACGTGCTGGAGGACGCCGCCTTCGGCGGCCTGGACGAGCTGCAGCTGCTGGACGCCGACGACGCCCGGTCGCGGGTCGGGGCCGCCGGCGTGCTCGGCGGCACCTACACCCCGCAGTGCGCCCGCCTGCACCCCGCGCGGCTGGTGCGCGGGCTGGCGGCCGCGGTCGAGCGGCGGGGCGGCCGCATCCTCGAGGAGACGCCGGCGGTGGCCGTCGAGGGCCGCGGGTACGACGGCCGCGCACGGGTGCACCTGCGCCACGGCGTCGTGCGGGCGAACCACGTGCTGCGCACGACCGAGGCCTGGACGGCGCGCCTGCCAGGGTTGAGGCGGGCGGTACTGCCGGTGTACTCGCTGATGGTCGCCACCGAGCCACTTCCCGGGTCGTTCTGGGACGAGACCGGCCTGGCCCACGGCGAGACGTTCACCGACCACCGCCATCTCATCGTCTACGGCCAGCGCACCGCCGACGACCGGCTGGCCTTCGGCGGCCGCGGCGCGCCGTACCACGCGGGTTCGCGCATCCGTCCGGAGTTCGACCGGGCCGAGCGGGTCTTCGCCGCGCTGCGGACGACGCTGGTCGAGCTGTTCCCGAGCGCGGCCGGCGTGCGGTTCACCCACGCCTGGGGTGGTCCGCTCGGGGTGCCGCGCGACTGGCACCCGTCGGTCGGGCTCGATCGCGAGACCGGCCTCGGCTGGGCGGGGGGTTATGTCGGCGACGGCGTCGCCGCCACGAATCTCGCCGGGCGCACGCTCGCCGATCTCGTCCTCGAGCGGGACACCGCCCTCACCCGGCTGCCCTGGGTGGGCCACCGCTCGCCGCAGTGGGAGCCCGAGCCGCTGCGGTGGGTGGGCGTCAACGCCGCCCGCGTGCTGGTCGACGCGTCCGACGCCGAGGAGCGCCGCACGGGGCGTCCGAGCCGGCTGGCGCGCCTGGTCGCACCCCTCACCGGGGGCTGACGATCGCGTCGCACCCCGCGGGTGCCGCGTGTGCCAGGATCGAATCATGACCAGTCCGCGCGCCGGGCAGCCCGCGCAGCCCTCGGATCTCGTCGACGTCGCCAAGCTCGTCACGGCGTACTACAGCCTGCAACCCGACCCGGCCGAGGTGTCGCAGCAGGTCTCGTTCGGGACGAGCGGGCACCGCGGCTCGGCCTTCGACGCGGCCTTCAACGAGCACCACATCCTGGCGACGTCGCAGGCCATCTGCGAGTACCGCGCCGCCCAGGGCATCGACGGACCGCTGTTCCTGGGCGCCGACACGCACGCGCTGTCCGAGCCCGCGACGGTCAGCGCGCTCGAGGTGTTCGCGGCGAACGGCGTGCAGGTGCTCGTCGACAGCCGCGGGGGGTACACGCCGACACCGGCGGTGTCGCGGGCGATCCTGGCACACAACGCGAGCGGGCCGTCCCATCGCGCCGACGGCGTGGTCGTGACGCCGTCGCACAACCCGCCACGCGACGGCGGCTTCAAGTACAACCCGCCGGACGGCGGCCCGGCCGGCACCGAGATCACCGGCTGGATCCAAAACCGCGCCAACGAGCTGCTGCGCGCCGGCCTCGACGGCGTGCGGCGCGTGCCGTACGCGAAGGCGCTCGCCGCCGAGACCACCGGCCGCTACGACTTCCTGGACGCCTACGTCGGCGCGCTTCCACAGGTGTTGAACATGGACGCGTTGAAGGGCGTGCGCATCGGCGCCGACCCGCTCGGCGGCGCGAGCGTCGGCTACTGGGGCGAGATCGGCGAGCGGTACGGCCTGGACCTCACCGTGGTGAACCCGCTGGTCGACCCGACCTGGCGGTTCATGACGCTCGACTGGGACGGCAAGATCCGCATGGACTGCTCGTCGCCGTCCGCGATGGCGTCGCTCATCGCGCGGCAGCACGAGTTCGGGATCGCGACGGGCAACGACGCCGACTCCGACCGCCACGGCATCGTCACGCCGGACGGCGGGCTGATGAACCCGAACCACTATCTGGCCGTCGCGATCCAGTACCTGTTCGGCCACCGCGACGGCTGGTCGCCGCAGGCGCGGATCGGCAAGACCCTGGTCAGCTCGTCCATGATCGACCGGGTGGGCGAGGGGCTCGGCCGCACGGTGCACGAGGTGCCGGTCGGGTTCAAGTGGTTCGTGCCGGGGCTGCTCGACGGATCGGTCGCGTTCGGCGGCGAGGAGAGTGCGGGCGCCTCGTTCCTGCAGCGCGACGGATCGCCGTGGACGACCGACAAGGACGGCATGCTGCTGGCCCTGCTCGCGTCCGAGATCACCGGCGTCACCGGGCGCACGCCGTCGGAGCACTACGCCGACCTGACCGCGAAGTACGGCACGCCCGCCTACGCGCGCATCGACTCGCCGGCCACGCGTGAACAGAAGGCAGTGCTGTCGAAGCTGTCGCCCGAGCAGGTGACGGCGGACGAGCTGGCGGGCGAGCCGATCACCGCGAAGCTCACCCAGGCGCCCGGCAACGGTGCGGCGATCGGCGGCCTCAAGGTGGTGAGCGAATCGGGCTGGTTCGCGGCGCGTCCGTCGGGCACCGAGGACGTCTACAAGCTCTACGCCGAGTCGTTCCGCGGGCCGGAGCACCTGGCGCAGATCCAGGACGAGGCGCGCGCGATCGTCGGCGCCGCCCTCGGCGCGTGAGCGCACCCGCCGCTGGCATGCTTCGCCCGTGACGGTGATGCTGCACGCGATCGAGGCGCTGGCCGGCGCCGGCCGCTACTCGGTCGTCTTCCGCTATCCCGACGGCTCGTCGCAGACAGCTGTCGTGCAGGCGGACGACGCGTCGATCACCGCGGCCGAGGCGTCGCTGCCCGTCGGGTGGACGGCCGGCTCGGCCGAGTACCTGGCGCTTGCCGAAGCAGTGCTCGCGCTGCACCGTGCCCGCAGCGCCGGCCCCCAGGTCGCGACGCTCGAGGACGTCGACGGGGGCTGGGACGTCATGCTCGGCAACGTGGTGCTCGGTGCCGACGCTGCGCCCGCCTGCACGGCGCACGGGCCGCTGGCTGCCGCCGAGGGCGACGTCTGGGAGTGCTTCGAGTGCGGCGCGAAGGCTCGCTTCGCCGGCTGAGCAGCGCCATACTGGGCCCGCTCCGATGAGGGAGGCCCCCGTGAAGAACCTGATCGTGTGCGCCGACGGGACGTGGGACAAGGCGACGGACAAGTACCCGTCCAACGTCGAGCGGCTGAGCCGCGAGGTCGCTCCGACGGCCGACGGGGGAGTGCCTCAACAGGTGTACTACCACGCCGGCGTCGGGACGAGCTTCGGTGACAAGTTCCGCGGCGGCCTGTTCGGCTACGGCCTCGGCCACAACGTCCGCGCCTGCTACCGCTTCCTGGTCGAGCACTATGAGGCCGGCGACCGGTTGTTCCTCTTCGGGTTCAGCCGTGGCGCGTTCACGGCGCGCAGTCTCGCGGGTTTCATCCGCAATGCCGGCGTGCTGCGGCCCGAGCACGTCGACCGCGTCGATGAGGGCTACGACCTGTACCGCGACAAGGAGGGCCCGGACGCACCGTCCGCGCTCGAATTCCGTCGTCAATACGCCTGGACGATGCAGACGCCCATCCACTTCGTCGGCGTCTGGGACACCGTCGGCGCCCTCGGTGTGCCGAACGTCGGCTGGCCGTGGGTGAACTGGCTCAACCGCCGATACCAGTTCCACGACACCCAGCTCAGCAGCCACGTGCGGTTCGCCTACCAGGCACTGTCGATCGACGAGGCACGGCGGCCGTTCGCGCCGACGCTCTGGCAACCGCAGCCGGCTGTCCCCGGCCAGGTCGTCGAGCAGGTCTGGTTCGCCGGCGTGCACACCGATGTCGGCGGCGGGTACGCCGACGGCCAGCTCGCGGACATCACCTGGCACTGGATGACCGATCGCGCGCGGGCAGCCGGCCTGGCGCTGCGCGAGGCGCACCGGCCGCTCGACCCGAGCTGGGCGAACGGCCCGCTGCACAATTCGCGCACCGGGATCTACAAGATCGTGCCGCCGTACGTGCGACCGATCGGAATCGTCGACCCTGTACACGAGTCACTCGCCTCGACCGCCGCCGGACGTGAGGCGTCGGACGGCTGGTCGCCGGCGAATGTCGAGCGTTACCTCCACGGCACTCCGCGCATCACGGCGATCGAGTGACGAGTCATCTGTAGGCACAGTGCCAATAGCGAGAAACGCCTATCAGATAACGGATTCCGTTGGCCAGAGCGCTTGTGTTTCGAACACGCTTTCGGTAGACTGATCGCATGGTGGCACCGGCGGTCGAGGCGTGGACGCTGCCCGCCGGGCACGCCGAACTCGACCGGATGCTGGGGGCGTCGACGGCATTGGCGTCCGAGGCCGAGCTGTTGGACGCGATCCGGTCGGCCGAGGCGCTGCGGTGCAGGTTGGCGGCGTTGGACGCGGCGGTGATCGCGGAGGTCGAGCGGCGCGGGCTCGCCGGGAAGCACTCGCAGAAGACGACGAAGGCGCTGC
>NZ_JBQCEE010000328.1:0-4418 GCF_051960575.1 Jatrophihabitans sp. | reverse complement strand
GGCTACTGGTACCTCTGGGCCGCGGTCGTGCTGCTCGTCGCCCTCGCCGTGCGACAGCTGCCCGACCCCAGCGAGCACGAACCCCCCGGTGTGACCCGTTCCGGGGCCTGACAACGAGCCACACCAGGGGGGTTCCGCGCGCAGGATGGGTCAGGCCGGCGCCGCCGCGGGCCGCGCGCCCGCGGCCTGGGCCGGGCGCTGCGGCGCCGGGCAGCAGCCGTCCGGGCAGTCGACGCCGCACAGCCCGAGCCGGCCGTCGAAGCGGGGCTCGGTGCCGTGCAGGCGCTCCTCGACGAGCTCGCGGATCGCCGTCACGAAGCCGGGGTGCGTGCCGGCGGTCCGGGCGCGCACGAACGCGATCCCCCGTTCGTCCGCGGCCTCCTTGGCCTCGTTGTCGAGATCCCACCGCACCTCGATGTGGTCGCTGACAAAGCCGGTGGGCGCGACCATCACCGCGCGCACGCCGGCGTCGGCGAGGGCGTTGATGTGGTCGACGATGTCCGGCTCGAGCCACGGCACCTGCGGCGGCCCCGAGCGCGACTGCCAGACGAGGTCGAACTCGGCGCCCGGCCCGCGCACGGCCTCGCTCACCAGCCGCGCGGTCTCGCGCTGCTGCTGCTCGTAGAGGCCGTTGCGCAGCGGGCCGGAGTCGTCGTTCATGCGGGTCGGGATCGAATGCGCCGTGTAGACCAGCCGCGCCTCGTCGCGCACCTCGTCCGGCAGCTCGGCCAGCGCGGCACGCACGCCGGCGGCGTGCGCCTCGACGTAGCCGGGGTGGTCGAAGTAGTGCCGCACCTTCACCAGTTCGGGTGCACCGTCACCGACGGCCACCCGCGCCTTCGCGAGGTCCTCGCGGTACTGCCGGCAGCCCGAGTACGACGTCGTCGCGCTGGTCGCGAAGACCAGCGCGCGGCGCACGCCGTCGTCCTGCATCCGCTGCACGGCGTCGGCGACGTAGGGCGTCCAGTTGCGGTTGCCCCAGTAGATCGGCAGGTCGATGCCGTGCTCGGCGAACTCCTGCTCGAGCGCGGCGATCAACGCCCGGTTCTGGTCGTTGATCGGCGAGACGCCGCCGAAGTGCTGGTAGTGCGCGGCCACCTCGAGCAGCCGCTCGTCCGGGATGCCTCGCCCCCGCGTCACGTTGCGCAGGAAGGGCATCACGTCGTCGGGACCCTCGGGGCCGCCGAAGCTCAGGAAGAGCAGCGCGTCGTACTGGCTCATGCGTTCTCCGTCAGTCACACACCCATGGCATGGAAACCGCCGTCGACGTGGATCAGCTCACCGGTGGTGGCCGGGAACCAGTCGGACAGCAATGCCAGTGTGCTCCGCGCGACCGGCTCGCTGTCCTCGTTGTCCCAGCCGAGTGGCGCACGACCGTTCCAGGCGTCCTCGAACTGCGAGAAACCGGGGATGCTCTTGGCCGCCATCGTCCGGATCGGGCCGGCCGCGACGAGGTTGACGCGAATCTTCTTCGGTCCGAGTTCGCGCGCCAGGTAGCGCGACGCCGACTCGAGCCCGGCCTTCGCCACCCCCATCCAGTCGTAGGCGGGCCACGCCACGCGGGCGTCGAAGTCGAGGCCGACGATCGACCCGCCGGCCTCGCCGAACAGCGGCAGCGTCGCGACGGCGAGCGCCTTGAGCGAGTAGGCCGAGACGTGGACGGCGGTGGCGACGTCCGTCCAGGGCGCGTCGAGGAAGCCGCCGCCGAGGCACGACGCCGGCGCAAAGCCGATCGCGTGCAGCACGCCGTCGACCCCGTCGACGTGCTCACGCACCCGGTCGGCCAACGTGTCCAGGTGCTCCTGATTCTGCACGTCGAGCTCGACCACCGGCGGCGGCTGGGGCAGCTTGCGGGCGACCCGCTCGACCAGCGACATACGCCCGAAGCCGGTGAGCACGACGGTGGCGCCCTCCTGCTGCGCCATGCGCGCCACGGTGAAGGCGATGGACGCGTCGGTGATGACGCCGGTGATGAGCAGTCGCTTGCCGTCCAGCAGTCCCATGTCGTCAGATCCCCATCCCGAGGCCGCCGTCGACCGGCAGCACGACCCCGTTGACATAGCCCGCGCCGGGCGACGCGAGGTAGAGCGCGGCGGCGGCGACCTCGTCGGCCGAGCCGTACCGGCCGAGCGGCACGCCCGCCAGGACTTCCTTCTTCCGCTCGTCGCTGAGCTCGGCGGTCATGTCGGTCTCGATGAACCCCGGCGCGATGACGTTCGCGGTGATCGAGCGGCTACCGAGCTCGCGGGCGATCGACCGGGCCAGCCCGATGAGCCCGGCCTTGCTGGCCGCGTAGTTCGCCTGCCCCGGCGAGCCGACGAGCGCCACGACCGACGACACGAAGATGAGCCGGCCCTTCCGCGCCCGCAGCATCCCCTTCGCCGCCCGCTGGGCGACGCGGTAGGCGCCGGTGAGGTTCGTGTCGAGCACGCGCGTGAACGACTCCTCGCTCATGCGCAGCAGCAGGGTGTCATCGGTGATGCCGGCGTTGGCGACGAGCACCTCGACCGGGCCGAACTCCGCCTCCACAGCTGTGAAGGCGGCCTCGACGTCGTCGCCGGACGAGATGTCGCAGCGCACGCCGAACAGCCCCTCGGGCGGCCCGCTGGAACGGTGGGTCACGGCGACGTTGTCGCCGTTGGCCGCGAACGCGCGCGCGACGGCGAGCCCGATGCCGCGGTTGCCGCCGGTGACGAGGACGGTGCGCGGTGCCGCGCCGGTGCTCTGGTCAGCCACGCCCGCGACGCTAGCCGATCGGTGTGACGGCCCCGCCGTGCCGAGGTTGACCCGTGGGTAACGCCGCGCTCACCGGCGCGGCCGCTGCCCCTCGACCGTGCGGTAGTACGAGCGCCAGATCAGCCGGTGCACCGGGATCCAGCGCGGCACCGAGCGCAGGCCGGGGATGAACGGCACGAGGACGAGCAGCAGGCTGAGCAGCATCATCAGGCCCCACACGAGCGCGTCGGCGTTGCCGGAGCTCTTGAACGGCTCGACCTGGTACCAGAACGTATACAGCCACATCCACGGCTGACCGGGGTAGTTGCCCGTCTCGTTCATCATCCCCCACTGGTCGCCGCCGAGGTTCCGGGCACGGGCCTGGTCCTCGAGGTAGGCGCCGTCGGCGAGCAGCAGCAGCCCCCGCGTCTGGTCGGCGCCGTAGAACGCGCCGGACGAGTCGAGCGCGCCGTCGAGACCGCCGCTGCGGGCCAGCTGCAGCAGCCCGGACGCCAGTCGCGGCACCGGCCCGTAGTCACCGGCGGCGACACGGTCAGGGGCACCGTCCGGCGCCTTGGCGAGCGCGTCGGCGTACTGCGTCGCCCACGTGTTCTGGCGGTCGGGCGACGCCGCCCGCCAGGCCTTGACCGCCGCCTGGACCGCCGGATCGGCGGATCGGGCGGCCAACGGCACGACGACGAGCTGCTCGGCCGGGTCGACCGGGATGCGCACGCCGCCCCACTTCGCCAGCGGCAGCGGCCCCAGCTTCGGGCCGTCGGACGCGTGGTTGTACGGCGGCCCGTAGCCGGCGCTCGTCGAGGTGCCGGCGAGCTCCGCCGTCGCCGTCGCGACGACGTCGTTCGGCGCCACGCGCGCCCAGTCGCGCAGCGTGATGGCCTTCTCGTCGGGCGACGAGAACACCGCCGCCAGCGCCGCGGTCAGCGCCGCGACGACGACGAGCGCGATCACGAACTCGCGTACCAGGTCGTACGGGCGCGTCGGGAAGTCGTGGGCGTCCGGCGTGCGGCCGCGTGAGCGCGGCGGCGTCGCCGCCGGTGCGCGGGTCGCGGTCGCGCTCATCGGGCCGCCCCCTCGGCGTCGGCTACCGGCGGCCTCGGGTCGACGGCGTCGATCGGGGGCACGACCCCGTGACGGCGCACGAGCACCACGTGCCCGACCACGATGACGCCCACGACGAACGGCAGCAGCACGACGTGCCAGAGCAGCATCTGGCCGCTGTCGAGGACGTTGAAGAAGGCCCCGACGCCGACCGAGTTGAGTCCGTCCTTGGCCTGCGTCGAGATCCACTGCGAGTCGAAGTTCGACTGCGACAGGTAGCCGGTGAACGCCGTGCCGATCGAGCCGAGGAACGCGACGACGCCGGTGATCCAGGTCAGCGCGCGGCCGCCGCGCCAGGCCGCCATCCAGAACTTGCCCCAGAGATGCACGACCATGAACGCGAAGAAGAGTTCGACGCTCCACAGGTGCAGCGAGTTGACGTAGTGGCCGACCGCCGAGCGGTGCCACCACGCGACGCCTCCCATCGCGAGCACCGCGCCGCTGGCCAGCACGACGAGCAGGGCCGCGATCGTCAGCACGCCGAAGACGTAGATCCACGAGGCGACGTACGCCGGCTGGCGGTCGGGGAGGACCTGGCCGGGTGGCACGGTCCGGCTCACGCGGTCGCGCAGCCACACGGTCCA
>NZ_JBQCEE010000327.1:0-15943 GCF_051960575.1 Jatrophihabitans sp. | reverse complement strand
CGGCCTCGGCGAGGTGTTCCTCAAGCTCGGCAAGCAGGGCTCGACGCTCGCCGGCGTGATGGACGCCTTCTCGATCGCGATCTCGATCGCCCTGCAGTACGGCGTGCCGCTCGAGACCTACGTGCAGAAGTTCACCAACATGCGCTTCGAGCCGGCCGGTCTCACCGACGACCCGGACATCCGCATGGCCCAGTCGATCGTCGACTACGTCTTCCGCCGCCTGGCGCTGGACCACCTCGACTTCGACACCCGCTCGGCCCTCGGCATCCACACCGCCGACGAGCGGGCGCGCGCCCTCGACACCGGCTCGTACGCGCCGATCGAGACCGCCGAGGCCGACGACGACGTCGACCTCGAGACGCTGGCCCAGTCGGCGCCGGTGTCGGCGAAGGCCGCGACCGACGCCGACGACGACGCCCCGGCCGCCGCGCCGGCCGTCGCCCGCACGAACACCGAACTGCTCGAGGTGCTCACCGGCAGCTCGGCCGACGCGCCGCTCTGCGTCAACTGCGGCACCAAGATGCGCCCCGCAGGCAGCTGCTTCGTCTGCGAGGGTTGCGGCAGCACCAGCGGCTGCAGCTGACCGCGCCCCGCTCGACGCTCCTGCGGGGGAGGCGCGAGCGGGACTGCAGTCACCGACCGTTGTGTGAGCGCGGCCGGGAGGTCATCGACCTCCCGGCCGCGCTGTCGTTCGTCGGCCCCGCTGTGGATCTTGTGCATGGCGCGAGTGGGTTGCCGGCGCGTCTGCACAGGATCGCCGCGTCGATGTGGATCTTGTGCATGGCGCGCGCGGAGGCTCGGCGTGTCTGCACATGATCGGCGAGTTCTTGAGGCGTGTGCCCCCAGTTGCGGGGCCCGCCGTGCAGATCGCCGAGTAGGTGCGCCGTGGTCAAGCTGGAGCGAGATGCGCGCCTCGCCGTTATGAGCGGCTGAGCGAGAGCTCAGGCACGCCACCGTAGAGGTTCACAGTTTCCGCTTCCTCGAAGGCGGCGCGGCCGGCGTCGGCAAGCTCTCTGTGGAAGTCCCGCCGGCACACCTAGCCGTCGTTCGGCGATTGGGTTCGCTAGTTGAGGCAGATCGGCAGCCAATTTCGACTGTGACCCCGAGACGGCGCGCAAAGCACACCCAACGGCCAGATATGCCGACCGCTCACAACTCGATGAGGTCTGTTGACCTCTGACGACAACTAGCGCGGCCCGAGACCCGCAACCACCTCATCGAGCATCTCGCGCTCAAATATGTCGAGCACCTCAGAGACCCGCGGATTCGCGGCAACGACCTTCAAGCGACGCAACATCTCATCGAGTGAGTCGGCTGCTAGTCCAAAAGAGCGCAATTTCAGGCTCACCGGGATGGGCAGCCCGAACTCCTCTAGGGTCACAATGAACGGCGGCAGGAAGAGACGCTCTACCTCGCTCGCGTAGAAGGCGTAGCTCCCAACAGGGAGTCCAAGCTCCTGAAAGATTTCTTGCTGGATTCGATCGATTGCCATCAACGATCTGGGGAAGATGTGCCCCATCCAGTTCCGATTGAAGAAGAGCACATCCTCAACCGCTTCATCGCGCGAGGGGCTGAAGCGAACCTGTTCTTCCACCAGTTGCGGAATCGACCCCTCAGATCGCCGTACAGCGTTCAAACGGGCCGCCAGTGACCGATCCGTGACGCGGCCCTTCTGCTGGGACGGCACGAGGTGGTCGAGCATCAAACTCGAGACTGCGACGGTCTGATCGAAGGTCGGATAGCCGGTCCACGCAAGTCGCTGATTCCAGTAGCGAACGTTCGATCTTAGGGTTCTCGCCAACGCCAGCTGCCGCTCCGGGTCGAGTCCGCGATTAGCCTTGATCGTTTCCAGGTCCAAATCATCCTGATTCACGTACGGCTCGATCCTCGCCCGAGCGGCGTCGGAAAGTTCTTCGTCGGGAAGCTGGATCAGCGTTGCGGCAGATGCTCGTGGCGATTGCGACGCGATCGGAATGTCGATCGTCGTCTGCTCCGGCTGTGGGCTGCCAGCGAACAGGTACACCTTCCCGACGAAGTGACGGAACATACGTCCGGCGCGACCCCGAATGTTGCTGAACGTAAAATAATCCAGCGCGCGCCGGTTGAGAACGCTGTCAACAACCAAAACGTTCTCCGCCGCGGTATTCACTCCCTCGATGAGGGTTGAGGTGCAGATCAGATACTTTAGGGCACCAAGGTTGAACAGCCGGACCGTGTGATGCTGGAGAGCTCGTGGAATTCTCGCGTGATGTAGTCCTATCCCGGCTGCCAGGCAACGACCTGCGGTCCATTCAGGATCGTAATTCTCGGCGACCCAGGAAGCGGCAACGAGCCCCGTCGCCACTTGAGGTGAGGTAGCTGACGACACACCTCCACCGTGCGCTTCTAGCAACCATCGGCCTACCTCCCGGACTCGCGCCGGCGTACGGCAGTAGATCAACGTCTGCCCGTCAATCCCCTCGCACACCGAGAGGACGCGCTCTCGCTCCGTTGGCTTCTGCGGCACTTCAACGAGATCAACAGCGACCGTCCGGAAATCGGTGACGACGAGCGACTCGCGCAATGCCTCTGGGAGGGACTCGGAGAGATTGGAGATGTTGGGTCCAGTCAGATAGAACTGAGCGCCAGTACGACGAAGTCGATCCCATGCAATGTTAAGCAGGCCTGCCCGTTCGGGATCGGTATCAGAGTCGAGTTTGTAGAACTCATCGATGATGAACAGGTCGAACTCGGGAAAAGGCTCTACCTCCAGCAAGCGTTCCTGCGTCATGATGAATAAGGTACGTACATCTCGTGCCTGATTTGGGAAAGTATTGATTTTGTAGCGGTCTGAGAATCGGGCGAGCCGTCGACGAGTCTCATCGATTAGAGCCAACGTGGGAACAACGATCGCGATCGTGTTCCACTTCTCGCTTGCTACTAGGGCATCTGTGATTACTGACTTACCAAATGAGGTGGGCGCAGACAACAAGAGACTCTGCCCATTGATCAGCCGCTCGTAAACCTCCCGCTGCATCGAGTGGAAGACGAACTCCTCCGCCTCGAGCGGCTCTGGTTTGTGAAACTCGAATGCGATCTGCTCCGCAGTCGAAAGTCGTTCCGGTGCCGCGTACGGGTAAAGCCCCGTGCGGACCACGAGCGAGTCGAGGAGTTCCTGCTCACCGGCCGACAGGTCCTCGCGTCGATCTAGTACCCGGATCAGGAGATCACGAGCCTCGGTCTCCGATTCTCCATCGACCGCGAGCCGCGCGATCGTTCCCATGATCGGGAAAGCATTCCCATTCAACGGTGTTCCGTTGCGAAGAAGCTGATTCGCCTCGTCGACGGTCAGAGCTGCTGCCATGCCTGCAACCTGTTGTGCATCAGGTCCACCAGTCGCACCTTGCTCTTAAGGGGCAAGAGGATCAGTCGCAATCTCGCCGGCCAGCCTGGGTCACAACGTTTCACGAAATCCTCCCAGCCCACCCGTGCCTCGGCAGTAAGTGCCTCGGTGTACTGCGCGCAAACCTGCGAGTTCGCTGAAACCGCTTCGCTGTCGTACGTCAACAAGATCGGTACCGTCAGCGCGTCGAAGACCTCATCCAAGCTGGTATTTTCATCCAGCAGGCGGGCAATCTGCTGGGCGTGGGGCCAGGCTGGATCCAGCTTGTTAACGACCGCGACAAACTCCCGGCGTAGGTAGTCGCTACTCAGGTGCTCCGCGAGCTCTGCCGTGACGTCGCGGATCGCTTGACCGAGATTCTGGTAGAGCTTGACTTCTCCTAGCCATAGTTCCAGCTCACCGTCGATTTCGACGACATGGACTGAATCGAATCCTTTGACGGTGTCGTTCGGCGAATCCTTGAACGTGATCTTGCTGATTGCGGGCTCACTACGGAAGAGGTCACGACAGACGCTGTGTAAGAACAACTCGCCGAACTCGCCACGCTTCTGAAACTTGTCGGTGTTGTAGATGGCCTTCGCGGCCTTCCGGAGCTGAGCCGCGGCGTTCGAGTCGGTGAAGGTCGACACGTCGGAGTACGGAAGCGCAAACGATGCCAGGTGCCTATCGAAGACATCTCGGACCAGCGCTTCGTCGCGCCACAGGGTCTGCTCGTACCCCGGACAGAGGCTTGTCAGCGGAGGAGCGGGATCGACCCAGCTCACCCGAACCTGCAACACGGGCACAGGCACCGAAGACACCGTGCACCCCCAGGTCGAGTCGACGAGCCGACGCACGCCGACCCTACCGTCAAGATCACCCTTTAGGGCAGGTGCGGCGCGTCGGTCCGAGTCCACTGGCACGGCGAGCACAGGTTTGAAGGTCGCACGGGGGTCCGACATTTTTGCTAGCCAGAGCGACTGCGCAGGTCATCGGATCTCGTATGACCAGCCCGACCCCCTTTTCCTGTCGGGGGTTCGCACAGCCGGACACCTACCGATTCATCTGTGCGGGGCACTCCTCAAAGAGGGTGGGCGATATCGACGGTTCTGGCGCTGGCGACTCATCCCGTTCGGGTGGCTGATCGACGAAATGGTGCCGACGGTCGTAGGCAGACGATGTCCCTCCGACTGCGGTAGGCCAGGACGACTGAGTGGCGTGCATTTGGGGAACGACGGCAACCGGCGAGTCGGTCGTCAGCGGACTCGTCGTGATCGCCTGATGCGTCAACTCGCGAAGCCGAGCGACCGATGGCGGGCCACCTCGACGGTCGCCGGCTCGTGCGGTTTGTTCATGCGGCGGCCCGCGGCTCGGGACTGCTTACGCCTCGCGGCGCGGCCGCGGCGGCGACGTCCGCCGCAGCGGTGACTGGCGCGGGCGGGAGGAACGTTCGCCGGGCGAGGGCGGTTGCGGTGCGGACGGCCAGCAAGGCGATGAACGCGGTGAGGGCGGCGAGCATCAGGTCGGCCAGGACGCGCCGGTGGTCGACGTGTGCGGCGACGAGCCAGGTGAGGGCGTTGCCGACGGTTGCGGCGTACGGGAAGGAGAAGGACCACCAGCCCGGCCCGAAGGGCGCCGTGCGGTAGGCGGGGATCAGTCCGAACTGCGTGACGATCATGAGCGCGGCGTAGCCGGCCAAGCCGAGCGCGACGGTGTCCACGTGGTCGCCGTTGATGGCGAACCACGCGTTGCCGGCGACGACGGGCGGGGCGAGCAGGATCGCCATGGTCGGCAGCAGCGGCTTCGGCAAGCGCTCTTGCCCGACGAGGTGGTGCAACAGGATGCCGCCGAGCAGGACCCAGCTCAGCGCGCCGATGCCGAAGAGCAGTTTCGCGAGGCTGGGGTGGCCGAACGAGACGGCCTCGGCGGCCGCGACGAACGGCGCCCCGACTGAGGGCAGGTAGTAGCCGGGATGCCAGTGGGTGGAGGGTGCGTCGTCGAGTGCCCAGACGGCGAGCAGGTGCCCGGCGAGGGCGAGCGCGACGACCAGCGACGTCCAGTACAGCGCGAGTGCTGCGGTGGGGGCGTGTGGCTGGAGACCTCCGGCCAGCAGCATGCCGACGATGGCCGGGACGCTGACGAACGGCCCGAAGACGTGGTCGGACAGCTCGGCGCGCCAGCGTCGGGCGGTGAGCAGTGAACGTACGTAGAAGGCGAGCGTCGTCAGCCAGACCGCACCGGTGAGCAGCCAGAGCGCGTCGGCGACCGCGACGGGTGTGCCGGCGACATGGACGGCGTTCGTCCATGTCTGGGCGAGACCGGCGAGGCCGAAGCTGATGGCGAACAGGTTCGGAGTGACCCGTCGTGGCACCGGCCGGGCGACCCGGATCGTGGCGGAGGAAGGCTCGAGGATGGTGGTCATGCGGTCACCCTGGGGGCGCGCACGTCCGTCCGGTACGGGCGTTGAGGTTGTGCGGTTGCAAGGCCGGTTGGTAGCTGGCGATGTGACTGATGAGATCTCGTGCCGCCCCGGCCGGCGGCTGCCGGTCGCCGAGCCACACCGCGCGCAGGTCACGGCGCAGGTCGAGCTGGTCGACAGGGACACGGACGAGCACGCCGCGTGCGGTGTCGTCGCGGACGGCCAGTGAACTCAGGACGGCCGGGCCGGCCCCTGCCGCGACCGCCGCGCGGATGGCCGTTGCCGTCGACAACGACAGGGCCGGTTCGCGCTGCTCATAGGCAGGGCCGAGCACCTGCTGCAGGGCGCGACTGAGGGCGTCGCGCGTGCCCGATCCGTGTTCCCGGGTGACCAGTGAACTGGCGGCGAGCTCGGCGGCCGTCACCGGTCTGCGCCGCCGTGTCCACGGATGCGTCGGAGCGACGACGACCACGAGCTCGTCGCGGGCGACGACCCGGCTCCGCACTCCGGCGGGGATCCGCGGTCCTTCCACGAAGCCGAGGTCGGCCTGCCCGTCCTGCACATGGACGACCACGGTGTCGCTGTTGACCGCGGTCAGTTCGAGCTCGGTGCGGCGCCCTGGCGCACCGGCGTTGCGGAACGAGACCAGCCAGCCGGGAAGCAACTGCTCGGCGATGGTGAGGCTGGCGCTGACGCGCAGGCGGCTGCGGTGATCCTCGCGCAGCGCGGCGAGGCCGGCGTCGAACTGCGTGGCGACGTCGAGCAGTCTCGCCGCCCACTCGGCGACGACGACCCCGTCCTCGGTGAGCTGCGAACCGCGCGGTCCCCGACGGATGAGGACGACGCCGGTCTGCGCCTCGATGGAACGGATACGCGACGAGACGGCCTGCTGGCTCACCCCGACCTCGGCGGCGGCCGCGTTCAGGCTGCCCGCGTGGGCGACTGCGAGCAGCACCTCGATGGCGGACAGGTCGGGCACACGCCCGCTCAGCGGCATGGCCGGAATGCTAGCCCGCTACAAGCTCGGGTTGTAGATGCTCAGGCGCGACCCGTCTACTGGCCGGGTTCGATCGGCGCGACGGTCATCGGGACGATCCCCACACCGACAGGAGCGCACGATGACCACTACCGAGAGAGCCACCGGCCGCCGAGGACTCGCCTTCACCGCGATGATCTTCGCCGTCGCGATGACGTTCATCGACCAGACCATCGTGTCGGTCGCCGCACCCGGTATCCAAGCCGACCTGGGCCTGACCAGCAGCGGCCTGCAGTGGGGCATCAACGCCTACCTGGTCGCGATGGCGGCGACGTTCGCGTTCGGAGGACGCCTCGCCGACACGCTCGGCGCCCGGCGCATGGTCACCATCGGTGTGGCCGTGTTCGCCGGAGCGTCTGCGCTGTGCGGTCTCACGCCGTCCGGCCGCGTCGCCGAGGCGTGGCTCATCACCTTCCGGGCGCTCCAGGGTGTTGGTGGGGCCTTGCTGTACCCGGCCGCGCTCGCGGTCGTCGTCGGCGCCTCGGACGCCGCGCGCCGCGGCCGCACCCTCGCCATGTTCTTCGGCATCGCCGGTGCGCTCACCGCGGTGGGCCCCTCGGTGGGCGGCTACCTGACGGCCTGGAGCTGGCGGTCGATCTTCTGGATCAACGTTCCCGTCGCGGTCATCGCCCTCGTGCTCGTCGCTCGCGCCGGAATCCAGGATCATCGGCGGCAGGCACGACTCGACGCCCGCGGCCTCCTGTTCCTCGCGCCCGGGTTGGCGGTCGTGGTCATCGGGCTGCAGCAGAGCACCACGTGGGGCTGGGGCAACCCGCTGACGCTGGGGGCGCTCGCCGCCGGCGCCGTCCTGCTCGTCGCCTTCGCCGCGGTCGAACGGCGGGCCGCCGAGCCGCTGATCGAGCTGCGTGCCTTCCGGCAGCGCGCGTTCGCCGTGGACAACGCGGTGCTGTTCGGCGCGATGATCGTCTTCGTCCCGCTGTTCCTGCTCGCCAGCGAGTACGGCCAGATCGCGCTCGGCCGCACGGCGGCCCAGGCCAGCCTCCTGCTGCTCTACTTCTTCGCGGGCTTCGTCGTCGCCGCACAGGTCGGCGGCCGCATGCTCGACCGCGGCGGCGCCCGACGACCGGTCGTCGCCGGCGCGGTGCTCGCCGCTGTCGGGCTGCACCAGTGGGCGGCGCACACCACCACGCTCGCCGTCGGCCCGCAAGTTGCCTTCATCGTGCTCGCCGGCGCCGGGCTGGGGCTGCTGCTCGGACAAGCCAACACCGACGCGCTCAACCACACCGACCCGGCGGCCTACGGGCAGGCCACCGGCGTCACCCAGACCGTGCGCAACTTCGGGTCGAGTGTCGGCCTCGCCGCCACCAGCGCGCTCCTGCTCGGCCACCTGCGCACGAACCTGACGAGCTCGCTCGCCGCCCGCGGCGTCCCGTCCGGCACCGCACACCGCGTGGCCGCCGGCATCGCCCGGCTCGACGGGCACCGAGCGGCCGGCGCCATCCCCGGATTCGTCCGCGGCGACTTCGCCGCCGCGACCGGCAGCGTGCTCGACGCACTGGCCGTGGTCATGGTCGCGACCGCGGTCGTCGCCGCGGTCGGGCTGCCCCGACACCACCGCGATCGGACGGTCACCACGGCCGCTCCGACCGACACCCCGCAACTCGTCACTCTCGGAGGTCACTGACATGGACACCATGCGAGCAATGGTGCTCGAACGCTTCGGCGCCACCCCGGTGCCGCGCGCCCTGCCCCGACCGGTCCCAGGCCCCGGTGAGGTGCTCGTGCGAGTCACCGCGAGCGGCGTCAACCCGCTGGACATCAAGATCGCTGCCGGCGCGGCCGCACACGCGCAGGTCCACCCACCGGCCGTGCTCGGCATCGACCTGGCCGGCACTGTCGCCGCCCTCGGGCCGAACGCGGGCGACTTCGCGATCGGCGACGCGGTGTACGGCATGACCGGCGGAATCGGGGGCGTCGCTGGATCACTGGCCGAATACGCCATCGTCGACGCCGAACTGCTCGCCCCGGCACCGCGCACACTCGCGCCGCGGCAGGCGGCCGCCCTACCACTCGTGGCGATCACCGCCTGGGAGGCGCTGATCGACCGCGCCCACGTCGGGCCGGACGACCGGGTGCTCGTCCACGGCGGCGCCGGCGGCGTGGGACACATCGCGATCCAGCTGGCGCGCGCCGCCGGCGCCACCGTGTTCGCGACCGGGTCGCACCGGAGCCTGACCACCATCCGGGCGCTCGGCGCCGAGCCGATCGACCGCACAGCGACGCCCGTCGAGGACTACGTGCGCGCCGCAACCGGGGGCACCGGCTTCGACGTCGTGCTCGATACCGGCGGCGGCCAGACCCTGGACGATTCATTCCTTGCCGTGCGTCGCTACACCGGCCGAGTGGTCAGCATCCTCGGCTGGGGAACCCACAACCTCGCGCCGTTGAGCTTCCGCGGCGCGTCCTACTCCGGCGTCTTCACCCTGCTGCCGCTCCTGAGCGGCGAGGGACGAGCCCACCACGGTGAGATCCTGCGGAGGGTCGCCGAACTTGCGGACGCGTCCCAACTGACCCCACTCGTCGACGACACCGAGTACGGCCTGGCCGACGTCGCCGCGGCCCACCGTGCAGTCGTGGACGGGTCGAACACCGGCAAGGTCGTCATCACGGTGACAGACCCGCGGTGAACGGGACTCGCGACCGCGGGTTGCGGCGGCGCGTGGTCGTGTTGTCGGACAGACTGCGGGCATGGATCAGCGTCATGAGTGCCGCTGCCATCGCCGCTGAAGGGTCGTGCCCGCGTGATGCTGCACTTGCGAGTCGTCTGCTCGGAGCCGAACGCGGAGGCGGTGCTGGAGAGTCTTCGCGCGCAGGCCGGCGTCGTCGCGATCCGACGTGCCGGAGAGACGTCGGACGGTGTCGAGATCACTGCCGACCTCGCGCGCGAGTCGGGGGAGAAGGTCTTCGACGCGCTCCGGGCGCTCGATGTCTTCGACAGCGGCATGGCGTCGCTCGAGCCGCTCGACACGGCGGTGGGCACGCTCGTCGACAGGGCGGAGGAGGACGCGCCGGGCGAGGGCGCGGACGCGCTGATCTGGACGGAACTGGTCGAGCGGACCGGTGAGGACTCGACGCTGACCGCCACCTTCCTGGCGTTCATGGTGCTCGCGACATTGCTCGCCGCGATCGGTGTGGTCACCGATTCGCAGATCACCATCGTCGGTGCGATGGTCGTCGGCCCTGAGTTCGGCCCGCTGGCCGCGCTGTCGGTCGCGCTGCTGCGGCGGCAGGCGGGGATCGCCCGCCGGGCTGCTGCGGCCCTGTTCGTCGGCTTCCCGGCGGCGCTCGTGGTGACGGCGTTGCTGTCCGCGCTCGCTCGGGTGGCCGGCCTGATCAGCCCGCAGGATGTCACCGGCGCTCACCGGGAAACCGAGTTCATCTATCACCCGGGCTGGTTCTCGCTGATCACCGCACTGGTGGCCGGGACGGCCGGCATGCTCTCGCTGATGTCGAGCAAGTCTGCCGCGCTGGTCGGGGTGTTCATCTCCGTGACGACGATCCCGGCGGCCGGTAACGCGGCAGTAGCGGGCGTGCTCGGCCAATGGGGCGAGATGTGGCGTTCACTGGCTCAACTGGCGATCAACCTGGTCGGCATCGTCCTGGCCGGCGTCGCGACCCTCGCCGCCCGGCACGCATTCGCCAGAGCACGGGCGCACGAGTGAGCAGTCAGCGGCGCATGCCGTGCAACGCCTGCGCGATGGCGCCGGCGAACAGGTCGGCGAGCTCGATCCCGGCAGCGGCGGCCATCATCGTGATGACGCTCTGCTTCGCGAACGAGCAGTAGAGCCCGGCCTCGAGGAACCACGGTCGTCCGGACGGGTCGACGCGGAAGTCGAACAGGCTGTAGTGCCGGCACCCCATCGCCACATGCGCCGCGCGAGCGGAAGCCTGCACCGCGGCGGTGATCGGATCGTCCGGGGCGACGATCCAGGCGTGCGCGGCGTCCTTGGCGACGAGCGCGAGCTCGCCGTCGTCGGCGCGACGGAGCTTGTCGGCCTGGTCGCGCACCGGCTTGCGGTCGGCGTCGACGTCGTACTCCTCGAGCGGCAGGGCGACGAGCTCGCCGTCGCGTTCGAGCACGCCGCACCGCACCTCGCGACCGAGCTCGACGTAGCGCTCGACGAGCACCTCGTCCGCGTGCGCGAACGCGGCCTCGAGCGCCGCGGGCAGGTCGTCCGCATCGCGCACGAACGTGAGCCCGACGGAGTTGTCGACGTCCGCGGGCTTGACGACGACGGGCGGGGCGAGGGTCGCCACGTCGCCGCGGCGCAGCAGCTGCGACTCCGGCGTCCGCACACCCGCCGCCGCGACGAGCGCCTTGGCCCGGCCCTTGTGCGCCCCCGCCGCCATGACGTCCGGGGTGTTGCCGACGTACGGGATGCCGAGCAGGTCGAACAGCGACCGGTAGTGCGTCATGCCGGGCAGGCAGAACATCTGCGGCACCATCACGTCCGGCGCGGTGCGTCCGATGTGCTCGACCGCCGCGGCGAGATCGAGCGGCGCGGCGTCCGCGATCGCGTCCTGCGAGAGGTCGGCCAGGAAGCGCCACTTCGCGTCGGGGGTCACGTACGCGACGAGCGGTTCGTACCGCGACGGGTCGTGCGTCGCGGTCAGGCAGTCGCTCGCGTAGAGCCGCGACAGGTCGGCGTGGAAGTCGTCGACGGCCGACCCGGCCAGGTGCAGCACCCGCAGCATCAGTCGCCCGCCGGCTCGACGAGCTTGCCGATGTTCACGTCGACACGGATCCAGTCCTTGAGGTGCCGCAGGTTGTGCAGCAGCAGCGAGGGGATCTGCAGGTGGTGCACGAGCAGGAACGGCAGCGGGTCGTCGAGGTCGAAGATCGCGTCCTTACCGCGCGCGATGACGCGCAGCCGCTCGCGGACGGTGCGCGGGTGCCGCAGCAACCGCCACAGTTCCCAGTAGAGCCAGTACGTAGGCCGGCTGTCCGGCAACGGCACGACCGGCGCGGCGTCCTCGTCGAGGTACGCCGCGGCCAGCCCGGGGTGGTTGTAGAACATGGTGATCGCCGAGTGCGTGCGCGGATTGCACTCGATCGCCCGCACCTGGCCGTCGGGGGTCTCGAGGAAGTCGAACGACACCTGTCCGGTGAGCTTCAGCTCGCGGACGAAGGTGCGCACCCACTCCTCGATGGCCGGCTTGTCGACCATCTCGTAGTTCAGCTGGAAGGCCGAGGATTCGCAGCAGCACCAGACCGTCAGTTCGCCGTCACGGGCGGTGCCGTGCGTGCAGTACTCGGTGCCGCGGACGAACTCCTGCAGGATCCACGGGTTGGCCTCGGAGATCGGCTTGCTGCGCGCCCGCCCGGCGGCGAACCCGGTGTCCGCGCCGTCCAGTTCGGTGAGGTCGAGCCGGTGGACGGGGTCGTAGGCGATGCTCTTGAGGATGTACGGTCCGGCGTGCCCGGCGGAGTCGTCGAAGTCGAACCCCGCAACCTGTTCGGGATCGGTCACGAGGTGCGTGTCGGGCACCGGCAGGCCGAGCGAGGCGGCGGTCGTCGCGAAGCGGTACTTGTCGTCGAGCAGTTCGATCTGGTCGGCGTCGCAGTGCAGCACCTCGCAGTGCGGTTCGAGCAGCGGTTTGGCCAGCGCGTCGTACCGGCTGGACGCGGGGCTGCAGACCGGCACGTAGACGTCGACCCGTTCGCGCACCACGATCTCGAGCAGCGCCTGCGCGTAGCCGGGGTCCGTCGGCGGCGGCACCGTGTGGAACGCGTCGACGGCGTTGCTGAAGCGGTGCCCGGTGAACCGGTACTTCGGCGCCTCGACGAGCACGACGCGGTGACCGGCGCGGTGGAAGCTGCGGGCCAGCTGCAGCGCCTTGGTCATCTTGCCGCCGCTGAGCAGGACCGTGCGCGGGTTGTCGGCGACCGCGCGCGGCGCGGCACCGACGACCGCCCGCCGAGCGAGCGCCAGCGCGGTGACGGCGGCGTTCGCGGGCAGTGCGGCCAGCAACAGTGCCTGCACACCGAGGGTCTTCGGCACCATCGCCAACCGGTTGGGGCGCTGCTGCTGCGACGCGCGACCGCGTGCCATCACGCGACGACCGGCTCGTAGCCGACGACCATCCCGCGGTGCATGACGCGGTCACCGACGACGGCCGAGTGGTCGCCGCGGTGCAGCGTGCAGCCGTTGTCCCAGATGACGACGTCGCCCGGGGCCCAGGCGTGCACGAAGAGGTTGTCCTCGCGGGTCGAGTGCTCGAACAGGTGCTGCACCAGCTCGGCCGCCTCGGCGTCGTCGAGTCCGCTGATGTGCTTGCAGCGCGCCGGGGTGGACAGGTACAGCGCGGTGCGCCCCGAGATCGGGTGCGTGCGCAGGATCGGGTGCTCGGCCGAGGTCTCGTCGTCGGGGCCGAGTTCGAGCCCGGTCACGACATGGGTGATCGTGCGGCCGCGCAGATGCTCGCGCACGTCGTCCGGCAGCGTGTCGTACGCGCGGTACTGGTTGCTGAACACGGTGCCGCCGCCCTGCCGCGGCACCTCGACGGCGCGCAGCGCGGTGTAGGTCGGCGGGCGCCGCACGTAGCTCGTGTCGGTGTGGAAGACGCTGCGTGGCGGCGTGGTGCGTCCGACGTTGCTGATGACGTTGAGGTCGGGGAAGCCGTCGACCGGTGTCTCACCGGTCGTGAAGACGATGTCGCCGAAGGCGCGCAGGAACGCGAGGAACTCGTTGTTGCCGATGTCCTGGCCAGGCAGCACGACCACACCGTGGCGGGCGAGCAGCCATTTCAGCTCGACCACGATGCTGTCGTCGATGTCGGTCAGTGGCAGGCCGGTGACGGTGACGCCGAGTGGTTCATGGGCCTCGGTGTGCATGGCGAACCTCCAGGAAGCGCGCGCGTCAGCCGACGCGGCGGATGATCGTGAGCCCGTCGCGCACGGGCACCAGCACCTGTTCGAGCCTCGGGTCGGCCGACACACGCTCGTTGAAGGCGGCGATCGCCGCACTGTTCACCGTCGCCGGTCCGGCGCCCCACGGCAGGCCCTGCATGAGGGTGTTGTCGACGCACACCAGCGTCCCCGGGGCCAGCAGGTCGCTCTCGAGCAGCGCGTCGAGGTAGGCGATGTAGTTCGGCTTGTCCGCGTCGATGAAGACGAGATCGAACCGGTCGCCGGACGCCGCGAGCGAGCACAGCGTCTCGAGCGCCGGCCCGACGTGCACGTCGATGCGGCGACCCGCGGGGGAGGCGTCGAAGCACCGCTGCGCGAACGCGGCCACCGACGCGTCGAGTTCGAGGGCGACGACCTCGCCGTCGGCGGGCAGCGCCTCGGCCATCGCGAGTGCCGAGTAGCCGGTGAACATGCCGATCTCGAGCACCCGGCGGGCGCGGGTCGCGTGCACGAGCATGGCCAGCAGGCGTCCCTCGACGTGGCCGGACAGCATCTCCTGCTCGACGAACGGCTCGTCCGGCGAACGGGCGTCCCAGTTCTCGGCCCGCGTGCGCCGGGCGAGCTCGGCGAGCGCGGGTGACTCGGGCGAGGTGCACCGCTCGACGTAGTCGTCGATGCCGGCGGCGAGCGCGTGCGCCCGCTGCAGGTCGTCGACGAACGCCTGGTCGGACGCGCCTGCCGTGGCTCGTCCGACCAGGTCGTCCAGCAACTCCGTCAGGATGCCGAGCGGGGTGACCGGACGCGGCCGGCGTGACAGCTGCGGTGGCACGGCCGTCAGTGCGCGTCGGCGGGGGACATGAACATGTCGAGCCCCTCGCCCCGGCGCGGGTACACGGTGGCGCAGTTGCGCTTGTGCACCTCGAGCAGCTGCACCAGTTCGTCCACGGTGAGGTCGTTGACGAAGGTGCACAGTCCGATCGGGTCGGGCACCGCGGCGCGCAGCAGGCCGTCGCGCGTCTGCAGGATCGCCTCGGTCGCCTTCGTGACGAGCTCCGGCGTCAGGTACGGGCTGTCGAGCGACAGGCCGAGCTTGCTCATGACCCAGAAGATGCGGTCGCGGTCGGCCTCGCTGATGAAGCCGCGCTGCTCGGCGATCGTCGTCGAGTACGCCATGTCGACGGCGATCGCGTGGCCGTGGAAGTACGGCAGCTCGGGGGCGAGCTCGAGCGTCGGGCTCCACGTGTGGCCGAACGCGATGACGCGGTCGAGGTCGAGCTCGTGCAGGTTCGGCACCTCGAGCTCGAGCATCGTGCGGATCGCGTCGTAGGTGACGCGGTGCGCGATCTCGCGGAGTTCGGGCGTGCCGTCGACGAAGCCGAAGTGGGTCTGCAGCAGGTCCTCGCCGTACTTCTCGAGGTCGGTGAAGATCGCCGCGTTCCCGACCGTCGCGATCTTGATGATCTCGGCCATGCCGTTGCGGATCTGGTCGATCGGCAACGTCTCGAGGAACGAGAAGTCGAGCAGCACCTGGCTCGAGTGGTGGTACGCGCCGAGGCGGTTCTTCGACTTGCCGTGGTTGACGGCGACCTTGATCGACACGCTCGCGTCGATCAGGCCGATCAGGGTGGTCGGGATGCGGATGTAGTTGGTCGAGCGGCGGTAGCTGGCGCACGCGAAGCCCGCGACGTCGGTGACGAGGCCGCCGCCGACGACGAGCACCGGCTCCTTGCGGACGAGGCCGAACTCGCCGAAGGCGTCGACGATGCGCTCGAGCGTGCGCAGCGACTTGTCGACCTCCTTGATCGTCACCGGGACGACGGTGAGGGCGATGCCGTGGTGGTCGAAGTAGGCCTGCATGCGCTCGCCGTACAGCGCGTGGACGTTCGCGTCGACGACGGCCAGGCAGCGACCCCAGGAGCGGTAGTTGTCGGCGAGCTGGGTGTTGCGGGGGTCGAAGACACCGTCGACGTAGGTGAGCGTGTAGTCGATCTTCTCGTAGGCCTCGACGCGGAACTCGGTGTCGGTGGCGGTCACGGTGGGCGCGGGCTGGGCGTTCATCGCGATGGTCACGGGGTCAGGCGTCCTTCGTCAGGGAGCGGAGCTGGTCGTAGTCGATGCGGTCGACGACCGCGGCGGCGGTGCCGAAGTCGTGGCCGGCGGTGTTCTCGTTGGGGAAGGCGACGCCGGCGAGGCCAGCGTCGAACGCCGGGGCGAGGCCGCCGGGGGTGTCATAGATAGCCCCCCCCTCGGCGGCCG